>NZ_JHZB01000024.1 GCF_000621145.1 Desulfobulbus elongatus DSM 2908 | reverse complement strand
AGGATAAACCGCTTCATAATTTCACCTGCCAAGTGAGTTTTTAGGACAGGCGGATATTGCAATATTTTTACTGAAATTTCAATATGTTGATTTTAACTTTGCGTTGATTTTGTAGATGTTTTTTCACTGAACTAGGTTTTATGTTCGTCTCTGTTGCCCTTTGGATCAACTATCTGTTGACAGGTGGCGGTACCATCGCGTTCAACGTTCAGACGATCATTGCACTTGCATTGGCCGCGTCGGCAATGGGTTTTGGCTATGCCGCCTGGAATGTCGGCATTCTGTACGGGAACGTCACGATACTGGCGGGGGCATCTTACTTCACCCCGGTTTTCTCCGCGGCGCTGGCGGCCCTGGTTCTGCATACTCCTCTTTCGCTTTCATTCTGGCATGGAACAGCTATGGTTTGCGCGGGATCGATCCTGTGTTGGCTGGCAACGCGCGGGAGAGGATAAGTTCTTGAGCGATTGCCAGATGTTGCTCCTCTTGCCGCCCCGGCATTCATGGTCACGAAGCCGAGCTGCCGATACCAATCCCGCCAGGCCCGCGGGGATTTTTTCTGAACATCCCTGTTTTCCGTCGACACGGCTCGCTCCGCTGCCCGCGTATTCCGCGGGGCGTGGCATTATTTTGCCTGAAACGTTGACGTTTTTTCGATTGTCGCGTACAAATTTTTCTGCGGACCTTGTCCGTCAACGGCGACAGTCGCGGATACGGCGCGCCTTCCCCCGGCCCGCGCCGGCTGGTCGGCAACGCCTGCAACCTGAAAGGAGATCGCGATGATTCATCTGGTCGAAACCGATATCACCACCATGCGGGTCGATGCCATTGTCAACGCCGCCAACGAAACGCTTTTGGGCGGCGGCGGGGTCGACGGTGCCATCCACCGGGCCGCCGGACCGGAACTGCTGGCGGAATGCCGGGCCATCGGCGGATGCACAACCGGCCAGGCGGTTCTCACCAAGGGCTATAACCTGCCGGCCAGATTCGTGCTCCATGCCGTGGGGCCCGTCTGGCGGGGCGGCAACCAGAACGAGCCGGCGCTCCTGGCCAGTTGCTATCGCCGCTGCCTGGAGTTGGCGATCCAGCACGACATCCAATCCATGGCCTTCCCGGCGATCAGTTGCGGCGCCTACGGCTTTCCCCTGGACGAGGCGGCGGATATCGCCGTCGACACCATCCAGTCCTTTCTGAACCGCACCGGCAAACCCAAGGACGTCTATATCGTCTGTTTCCAATCCAGGGTCAAATTCGCCTTTGCCCAGGCCATCCGCGGCCTGGAGGAATGAAGGCGGGCGCCATGAACATCTCTGACCATGGTGCCGGCACGGCTTCTCCCTGTCATGATCTCTTCACTTACGGTTCGCTGATGTGCGGCGACATCATGACCGAAGTGGCGGGTGCGCAACTGCGGGCCACTCCGGCCGTGCTGCCGGGCTACCGCCGTTTTCTCGTGCGGGGTGAACAGTATCCGGGCGTGGTCCCCGACCGTGGCGGCACGGTGGCCGGATTGGTTTATCACGGCATCGACGAGGCGGGATGGGCTCGGCTCGATCGCTTCGAGGGCGAGTTGTACGACCGCAGGCCGGTCACCGTGCGCTACGAAAACGGCAGCGGGGCCATGGTCGACTGTTACGTGTTCCGGCCCGAATTCGCGTCCCGGCTCACGGAGATCGAATGGGAGTACACCGCGTTTCTCCGCGACGGCAAGGCACTGTTTCAACAGCAGTATCGCGGTTTCAAGGCGATCGACTGACCCGGCCGGCAAGCGGCCGCCGCCGGGATCGCCGTTGTTTTCATCCAGGCAAGGAGTTGCCATGCGCATAGGAATCGATATCGGCGGCACCCACACCGACGGGGTGCTCGTCGACGGCAGCCGGCTGATCGCTGCGGCCAAGGCCCCTACCCACCACGACAATCTGCTGGAATCGATCAACCAGGTTGTGCAGGCGGTCCTCGTCGACCAGGACCCGGTCCGGGTGCGGACCGTCAACCTGAGCACCACCCTGACCACCAACGCCATCATCACCGGCAAGACCGAGCCGGTGGGCATGCTGGTGGCGGCCGGGCCCGGTATCGCCCCGAAACACTACCGCATCGGCGACCATTACCACATCATCTACGGCAGCCTCGATCACCTGGGCACGGAAACCTTGGCCCTGGACGAGCAGGATCTGGAAGAGGCCATCGCCGCCTGCCGGGAACAGGGCGTGACCTGCTTTGGCGTGGCCTCCAAGTTCTCGCCGCGCAACCCGGCCCACGAAAACCGGATGGTCGAGGCCCTGGCCGGCACGGCCGATTTCATCTCCTGCGGCCACCTGGTTTCCGGCCAGCTCAACTTCGGGCGCCGCATCCACACGCTCTACTACAACTCCGCGGTCTGGCGGACCTTCCGCGCCTTTACCGCCGCCCTGACCGCCAGCCTCAAGGGATTCCGGCTCGAGGCCGAAGTGAACATCCTCAAGGCCGATGGCGGCACCATGCCGCTGGCCCGGGCTCAGGAGATGCCGGTGCAGTCGATCTTTTCCGGCCCGGCGGCCTCGGTCATGGGCATCCTCGCCACCTGCCCGGCGGACCAGGACCTGCTCATGCTCGACATCGGCGGCACCACCTCGGATATCGCCCTCTTTGCCGGCGGCGAGCCGCTGCTGGAACGGGAGGGCATCGCCATCCAGGAGCGCCCCACCCTGGTGCGGGCCATCCACGTCGAATCGATCGGCATTGGCGGCGATTCCCTCATCCAGATCACGGACGGCCAAATCACCACCGGCCCGCAGCGGCTCGGCCCCTGCATGGCCGCCGGCGGGCCGGCACCGAGCCTGATGGATGCGCTCAATGTGGCGGGCATGGCCGCCTTCGGCGATGTCGACCGTTCCCGTCAGGGGCTGGCAGCCTTGGCCGCCGACAATCAGATGGCACCCGAACAGCTGGCCCAGCAGGCGATCGAGGCGGCCCTCGATGCCCTGACAACGAAGATCGATGCCCTGATCCGGACGGTCAACACCAAGCCGGTCTACACCATCCACGAAATTCTCACGGACCGGGCAATCGCCCCTGCCCGGTTGATCGCCATCGGCGGCCCGGCGGCGGTGTTCAGGGATCTGCTCGCCGACCGCCTGGGGATGGAGGTGATGGTACCGCCGCTGCACGGGGTGACCAACGCCATCGGCGCGGCCCTGACCCGCACCACCAGTCACCTCGCCCTCACCGCCGACACCGCCCGCGGCCGCCTGTCCGTGCCGATGCTCGGCATCTTCCGTCCGGTCGCCAGGGGATTCAGCCTCCAGGACGCCACCGCCGAAGCCAGGAAACTGCTCGCCGCCGATCTGGCCGAAACCGGCGTGACCATGGCTGCCGACGAAATCCAGATCACCCAGGCCGACGCCTTCAACATGGTGGACGGCGGCTACACCAGCGGCAAGAATATCCGGGTGGTGGCCCAGGTGCGGCCGGCGGTGATCGCCCGGCTGGACGACACGACGACGACGGTCCGGATTGCCGGTTCGCCGTGAATCCGGCCTCCTCCACCTCCGCATTTCCTCATCGCACAGGTCATCCCATGCTGAAAGCCACCACATCCCTCGGCGTCATCTTCTTTCCGGCCTTTGACTGGGCCATCTCGCCCACCCATCCCGAACGGGAGGAACGGCTGCTCTACACCCAGGACCAGTTCCGGGAGGAAGGGCTGTTCGACATCGAGGGCATCAGCGAACACCGCCCGCTGTTCGCCACCGACCAGGACATCATGCGGGCCCATTTCTGCTTTCCGTCCGTGGAGGCGATCTGCACCGAATCGCACCGCATCTCGGCCGGCGGCGCCATCCAGGCCGCCCGGCTGGTCCTGGAGGGGGAAACCCGGCGCGCCTTCGCCTTGGTCCGCCCACCCGGCCACCATGCCATGAAGGTGGTGCACGGCAACCGCGGCTTCTGCAACATCAACATCGAGGCAGTGATGATCGAGTGGATCCGCGAGCGCTACGGCCGCAAGCGGATCGCCATCGTCGACACCGACTGCCACCACGGCGACGGCACCCAGGACGTCTACTGGCACGACCCGGACGTGCTGTTCATCTCCCTGCACCAGGACGGCCGCACCCTCTACCCCGGCAGCGGCTTTCCCTACGAGAACGGCGGCCCCCGCGCCCTGGGCAAGACCATCAACCTGCCCCTGCCGCCGCGCACCTCGGACGAGGGCTATCTCTACGCCATCGAACAGGTTGTGCTGCCGATTCTGGCCGATTTCAAGCCCGACCTGGTCATCAATTCCGCCGGCCAGGACAACCACTACTCCGACCCGATCACCAACATGCAGTTCTCGGCCCAGGGCTACGCCCGGCTCAACGAGCTGCTCAAGCCGGACATCGCGGTGCTGGAAGGCGGCTATTCGATCAAGGGGGCCCTGCCCTACGTCAACCTGGGCATCTGCCTGGCCATGGCCGGCTGCGAGTATTCGGGGGTGCGCGAGCCGGACTACAACAGCGCCGCCCTGCGCGAATCGCCCGAGACCATGGAGACCATCAGGCAGACCTGCGGTTACGTGCTCGACACCTACTTCCACCCGCCCATGGGCGATTTCGAGAAAGAGGGCGACTCGTTCATCCGCGAGCGCAAGATCTACTACGACACCGACGGCATTCTGGAAAAGCAGCGGGAAGAACTGAAGGACTGCGACCAGTGCCGCGGCCTGCGGCTGATCAAGACCAGCTCCAGCCATCTCCTCCCCTGCCTGGGCGTCGAACTGCCCATCGACTGCTGCCCGGCCTGCGAGCGCGAAGGCTACGAGGCCTTTGCCCGTTCGGGCAAGGAGTTTCTCGTGAGCCAGCTTCTCGACCAGAAAAACAAGCAGTTCCGCTACCTGCCCAAGAAATGAGGGAGAATACCGAGATGCGTCCGGATTGAAGTCTGTTTTCTTGTTTTCCTTCGTTGCGCCAACGTCACCACTCTCGCCGCCCCTCGTTGATCCGCCATGTCGAAACCCCTGGACGCCGTCCTCAACCGTATCCTCACCTCCGCCCAACTGCCGACCCTGCCGGCCACGGCCGTCCGGCTGCTGGAGCTGACCGCCCGGGACGACACCACGTTTCCCGACATCGTCGACTGCATCACCCGGGACGTGGCGCTCTCCGCCAAGATCCTCAAGGCCGCCAACTCCTCCTTCTACAGTTTCCAGCGACGGATCGTCTCGATCAACCAGGCGGTGGCGCTGCTGGGCACCAATGCGGTGCGGAGCCTGGTGCTGAACTTCACCTTCCTGTCCCTGGGCGAACAGCCCGACAACAGCCTGTTCAACCTCGAACTGTTCTGGGAACGTTCCCTGGTGGGTGCCACCGCGGCCAAACTGCTCGCCGCCCAGGTGCCCGGGATCGATGCCGACGAGCTGTTCACCATCGGTCTCCTGCAAAACATCGGTCAACTGATTTTTGCCGTGACCATGCCGTCCCGCTACAACCACATTCTGGAGCAGTTGGCGGTCAACGGCCAGGACGCCGTCGAAACGGCGCTGGAAGAGGAGGTGCTTGCCCTGGCCCACACCGATTCGGGGGCCGAAGTGGCCAAGGTCTGGGGCCTGCCCCCCGCCATTCTGGCGGCCATCCGCCACCATCACGATCCCGACGCCTATGCCGACGGCAACCCGCACGAGCGGGTGATCGTCAACATTGTCTTCCTGTCCGACCTGGTCACCAGAATCTTCTACTCCTGCGCCCCCGAACGCCATTACAGAAAACTCCTCGACGCGGCCGGCCGCCTGCCCGGGCTCGACGATCCGGCACTCAAGAACATTCTCGCCGTCATCCACCGCGAGATCGACAGGGCGGCCCATTCCTTCGAGGTGCGGGTCAATCCGGTGCGGCCGGTCCCGGAAATCCTCCAGGAAGCCAACATCCGGCTCAGCCTGCTCCACCTCAGCTACGAGGAGATGAACCGGGAGCTGATCCGGGCCAAACAGGAACTGGAATCGGTCCGGCGGCGGTTGACCGAGAGAAACCTGCTCCTGGAACGACTGGCCAATATCGACGGTCTCACCGAAATTCACAATCACCGCTATTTCCAGACCTTTCTCCAATCCGAAATCAACCGCGCCCGCCGCAACCGGGGCTCCCTCTCCCTGCTGCTGGCGGACATCGACCACTTCAAGCAGTTCAACGACGTCTACGGCCATCAGACCGGCGACTTCATCCTCAAGGAACTGTGTCTGGTCGCCAAGAACATGCTCCGGGAATACGATCTGATGGCCCGGTACGGCGGCGAGGAATTCGCCTTCGTTCTGCCGGAAACCTCGGCCGACACGGCCATGGACGTGGCGAACCGCCTCCATCGCGCCATCGCCGACCACGATTTCTTCGACGGCCAACGCCATTACCGCGTGAGCATCAGTCTCGGCGTGACCAGCGCCGTGCCCGCCGGCGTCGACGGATTCAACCGGAACGACTTCATCGGCCAGGCCGATCAGGCGCTCTACACCGCGAAAAACAAGGGCAGAAACCAAGTGGTTCTGTACCAGCCCCGGACCCGGCCGGCGGCATGAACGCATGATGAGCGGTCAGGCGCCCGGCCACCAGTAAACCACCCCATCCGCGATGCGAACGATACTGACCCTTCTGGCTATCTTCCTGGCCGGCGCCGCCGGTGCGAGTCTCTCCTTCCACGGCCCTGTGCCCGGTCTTCTGGCCGGCGCGGTGGCCTATCTCCTGATCGAGGTGGTCGCCCTGCGCCGCCGGATCAACAGGCTGGAGACGTCGCTTGCGCAGATACCCCGGCCGGAGCGGCAAACGCCGCCGCCGGAATCGGCGCAGGCGTCCTGGCGAGAAGAGCGAGCCGACGATCGTGTCCAGCCGTCCGCCGTGTCCCTGGAACCGCTGCCCGGAGAGCAAACGGCGGCCCCGGCGGATGCCGCACCCGCGGCGGTCCCCCCGATGCCCCCCTCAGACCGCGTGCCCGACCTGCTTGCCCGGCTGTTGCATTGGCTTACCGGCGGCAATCCGGTCCTCAAGGCCGGCATCGTGGTGCTGTTTTTCGGCGTGGCCTTTCTTCTGAACTACGCGGCCCAGCGCAACCTGCTCCCCATCGAACTGCGGCTCGCCGGCGTGGCCGCCGGCGCCCTCGTCCTGCTGCTGCTCGGCTGGCGATTGCGGCACGGGCACGCCCTGTACGGCCTGGGTCTGGAGGGGGCCGGTATCGGCATTCTCTACCTGGTGGTCTTTGCCTCGGCCAAAGTCTACCACCTGCTGCCTCTTCCGCTGGCCCTGGCGGTGATGATCGGGCTGGTCGGACTGTCCTGCGCCCTGGCCGTCCTCCAGAATGCCAGGGGACTGGCCGTTGCCGGCTCGGTCGGCGGTTTTCTCGCGCCGGTTCTGATGTCCTCCGGCGGCGGCAGCCATGTGCTCCTCTTCTCGTACTATGCCTTCCTGAACGGCGGCATCCTCGCCATCGCCTGGTTCAAGGCCTGGCGGGAGCTGCATCTCACCGGCTTCGTCTTCACCTTCGGCGTGGCCGCCCTCTGGGGCACCTCGGCCTACATTCCCGCCCATTTCGCCACCACCGAACCCTTTCTCATCCTGTTTTTCGTGATGTACTGCCTGATCGCCGTGCTGTTCGCCCATCGTCACCCCCTACACCTGCGCGGCGTTATCGACGGCCCCTTGGTGTTCGGCCTGCCGATCGTGGCCAGCGGCCTCCAGGCCTGCCTGGTCATCGATGTCCGCCATGGCCCCGCGTTCAGCGCCCTGGCGCTGGGCGGCTGGTACCTCGGCCTGGCGCGCCTGCTGTGGAACCGGATGGGGGCGGGCATGCGGTTGCTGACCGAGGCCTTTCTCGCCCTGGGCGTGGTTTTCGCCAGCCTCGCCATTCCACTGGGGCTCGATCCCCATTGGACCACCGCGGCCTGGGCCCTCGAGGGCGCCGCCCTGGTGTGGGTCGGGATCCGGCAGCATCGGCGGTCGGCCCGGATCTTCGGCCTGCTGCTGCAACTGGGAGCGGCGCTCGCCTTCATCGACTCGCCGGCGAACTCCGGCGCCATTCTCTTCGCCAACCGGTTGTTCCTCGGCTGCGGCCTGCTGGCGGCGGCGGGGATACTCTCGGCGTACTGGCTGGACCGACATCAGGGACGGCCATTCGACTGGGAAGGGCCTGCAGCCCGGGTTATCCTGGCCTGGGGATTGGCCTGGTGGCATGTGGGCGGGTTCGCGGACCTGGACCGCCATGTCGACGGGCAGGCGCTCTTCCCGGTCTTTCTCCTGTTCTCGGGCACCACCGCGGCGGGCTTGGGCGCGGCTGCCCGCTGGTTCAGGTGGTCCCGGCTCTTCACCGCGCTCCTGCTCCTGCTGCCCCTCATGCTGCTCGCTTTCTGCGCCCAGGCCATGGACTGGCACGGCAATCCGCTGCTGACGGGCTGGGGCTGGCTGGCCTGGCCGCTGGCCATGGCGCTTCAGTACGGCCTGCTCTTCCGCTTTCAGGACGACCTGCCCCGGAATATCCTCCCCCTCTGGCACCAACTCACCCTGTGGCTGCTGCTGGCCGTTGTCACCGTGGAGGCCGCATGGCGGGTCGACCACCTGCCGGGCCTCGCCGGGACATGGTCGCTGGCCTGCTGGGGCCTTGTGCCGGTCGCGTTCCTTTCGCTCCTCGAATGGCAAGGAGACCGCCTCGTCTGGCCGGTGGCCCGTTTCGCCCGGGCCTACCACGGCATCGGCACCGACGTGCCCCTGGCGCTCCTGTTGCTGTGGCTGTTCGCCTCCCTTGCCGTGAGCGGCGATCCGGCCCCCCTGCCCTACCTGCCCCTGTGCAATCCGCTGGAGCTGGCCGAACTGGCCATTCTCCTGCTGGCCGCGTTCCGGGGCGTCCGGGCGGCCCGGAAAGGCAACGCACCGCACTGGTGGCTCCTGGTGGTGGCCGCCCTGGCGTTTTTCTGGCTGAACGCGGTCGTCGGCCGGAGCGTCCACTTCTTTGCCGGGGTGCCCTACCGTCTCGACGCCCTGTTCGCCTCGTCGATCATGCAGGCGGGCATCGCCGCGCTGTGGTCGGTGCTCGCCCTGGCCCTGACCATCCGGGGCGCCCGAAGGGGACACCGGCCCCTCTGGCTGGGCGGCGCCGGCCTGCTCGGCCTGACGGTGATCAAACTCTTTCTCGTCGATCTTTCGGGCACCGGCGCCATCGGCCGCATCGTCTCCTTCCTGGTGGTCGGCCTGCTGATGCTGGTGATCGGCTTTTTCGCCCCCCTGCCTCCCCGCGCCAAGGAACCGTCGCCATGAACCGTGCCGTGCCCGCTTGCCTGTGTCTTTTCGCCCTCGTTTGTCCGTCGTGGGCCGCCGCCCTCGTTCCGAACGACTTTGCCGCCGGTTTCGCGCTTCCGGGGGCCGATGGTACGGGCATCCACGTGGTCGAATTGCCGCCGGCCGTCTACGAGAAGGCGCAACGCCCGGATCTCGCCGATGTCCGGGTGTTCAACGGTGCCGGCGAGGCCGTGCCCCACGTGGTGCGCGGAGTTGCCGGGGAGGACCGGGCAATCCGGCGGGCCGTGCCCTTCTTTCCCTTGCCCGGCGTCCGCTCGGCGCAGACCGGCGACCTGTCGCTCCGGGTTGCCCTGCAGCCGGACGGCACGGTGCTCGCGGTGGACGCCGGCACCAGGACCCCGGCCCCTCCGGCCGGCTCGTATCTGCTCGACACCGCCCGATGGAACGGCACCGGCCCCTCGGCGCTCGAACTGCACTGGCGCAGCCCGTCCACCGGTCTCCTGACCCTGTCCCTGATGCACAGCAGCGACCTGGTGCACTGGTCGCCCCTGGTCGACCGGGTGGTGCTGGCCGATCTCAGCTACCAGGGCAGCCAGGTCGTTGCCCGCCGCATTTCGCTCCCCGGCAAGCCGCTACCGTATATTCGCCTGGATTGCATCGACTGCCGGGAGCCTTTGCTCCTGCGGGAGGTCGTCGGTCTCACCGGTCCGCCCGTTGCCGACGAAGAGTGGCAATGGGCGCGGCTTCGGGCGGACCGGGCCACGGAGGAGCAGGGGCAACGCATCATCGCCTATCGCCTGGAGGCAAAAATGGCGGTGACGGCCGTGCAACTGCGGTTTCCCACGGCCAATTCCCTGCTTCGGGCCGTCATCGAGGCCCGCTCCGCGAACGACGGTCCCTGGCGGCAGGTGGTCCGGGCCGACTTCTATCGTCTTGACCGGGAAGGCACGCCCCTGGTCAATCCACCGGCGACCTGCCCGCCGATCCCGGCTCCGGAGTGGCGCATCCGGGTCGTCGCCGACCATGCCGGCCTGGAGGGCAAGGGACCCCTGCCGGAACTGGACCTCGGTTGGCGCCGGCAAGAGATCCTTTTCCTCGGCCGGGGACAGGGACCGTACCTCCTGGCCTTCGGCAGCGCCAGGGCCGCCGGGGCCGATTCCGGCCAGGACACCCTGGTGCTGGCCGCGTTGCGGCAGACCGGCACCGAAGCCCATGTCCGGCGGATCGTGCCGGGCGCGCCGGTCTCCCTCGGCGGCGACCGGGCGTTACAGCCGGATGCCGCCGCCTCCTGGCAGCAGATCCTGCTGTGGCTGGTCCTCGTCGCCGGAGTGGGCCTTCTTGCCGTCATGGCGCGAAAACTCCTGCGCGAGTTGCCCGCCCGGACCGACTGAATGCCGCCGATCGCCGTAGACCCGCCCTATCCCTTCGCGTCCAGCACCTCCCGGATCTTGGCCGCCAGATCCTCCGTCGAGAAGGGTTTCGCCAGAAAACTGACGCCCTCGTCCAGGACATGCCGGTGCGCGATGACGTTGGCCGTATAGCCCGACACAAACAGCACCTTGACCGACGGACAGAAGAATTGGATCTCCCTCGCCAGCTCCCTGCCGTTCATCTCCGGCATGATGACGTCGGTGATCAGCAACCGGATGTCCCTGGCATGCCACCGGGCCAGTTGCAGGGCCTGTCTCGGTGAGGTTGCGGCCAGCACGGCGTAGCCCAGATATTCGAGGATGTTCCGGTTGAGCGTCAGAATCGTCTCGTCGTCCTCCACCACCAGGACCGTTTCGTTGCGCCCGGCGAGGTGCACGTCCGGCGGCGCGGTTTCGTCATCCCGTGCCGCCGATCCCTCGGCCCGCGGCAGATACAGGCGGAAGGTCGTGCCTTCGCCCGGTTCGCTGTACACATTGACGAACCCGTTGTTCTGCCTGACAATGCCGTACACGGTGGCCAGGCCGAGGCCGGTCCCCTCGCCCATGCCCTTGGTGGTGAAGAACGGCTCGAAAATCTTGTCGAGGATATCCTTTTCGATGCCGCAGCCGGTGTCGCTCACCGCCAGCAGGACGAAATCACCGGGGATGAAGCCGGCGCGTTCGGCGCAATAGGCGGCGTCAAAGGTCACCGTGCCCGTTTCGATGGTGATCTTGCCGCCGCGGTTCTTCATCGCATCGCGGGCATTGACGCACAAATTCGCCAGGAGCTGATCCACCTGCGACGGGTCCATGAGCACCGGCCACAGATCCTTCCCCGGCAGCCACTGCAACTCGATGTTTTCGCCGATGAGCCGTTGCAGCATTTTCAGCATGCCGCCCATGGTCCCGTTCAGGTCGAGCATCTTGGGGGCGATGGTCTGCTTGCGGGCAAAGGCGAGCAATTGCCGGGTGATCTCCGCCGAACGCCTGGCCGCCAAAACGATCTCCCGAAGGCTCGCATACACCGGGTCCGCCTGCCCCACCTTCCGGGAGGCGAGTTCCGCGTAACCGAGGATGACGCTGAGCATGTTGTTGAAATCGTGGGCAACTCCTCCGGCCAGCTGGCCCACGGACTCCATCTTCTGCGACTGGTTCAGCTGTTCGCGCAGCCTGTCCCGTTCCTCCTCGGCCGCTCTGCGCTCGGTGATGTCGCGGACCACGGCCGACATCCCCTCCGGGATTCCCTCGTTGTTCACGATGAGAAAGGTGCGCAGCTCGACGGGAAAGACCGTGCCGTCCCGGCGCCGGTACTCCTTTTCATAGAGGCTCGAGCAGCCCTCGTGCATGAGCTGCTTCCTGATGTGTTCCTTTTCAAAGGCCAGCCACTGCCCGGGGGTGATGTCGCGCACGTTCATCCGCTTGAGTTCGTCGACCGAATAGCCCAGCATGGCCCCGTAGGCATCGTTGCATTCCCGGAGGTTGCCGCGCAGGTCGGTGACCACGAAGGCATCCATCATGCTGCGGTACAGCGTCCGGTACCGCCGCTCGCTGGCCAGCAGCGCCTCCTCCACCGTTTTCTGCTCGGCGAGCCGCCAGATGTCCTCGGCGATCTGCACGATGATGTCGGCGTCCTTTTCCGTGAACGGCTCCTGCTTGTCCGCCGCCCCGAGAACCGCAACGACCCGGTTGTTTCTGAGCACGGGCGCCAGCACGTCCCGGACGGTCCCGAATCGGCGCGTCCCGCCGTTGGCCGCCCGGCTCGGTGCCGGCTGTTCGCGGATGACCGGCCGTTCGTGGTGGAGGATGTCCGGCCAGTGCCCGTCCGGCCCGCTGATGTCCTCGAATGCCGCCCATGAACCGGTATGGCCCGCTGCCGTTTCCTTCGGGGTCGGGAGCCGCCGGATGGCCAGCGTTCTCCGCTCCGGCTCGGCGGTCTGGAGGAACACCAGGGGGCTGGTCACCAACAGCGCCGTCTCGTGCAGGGCCTTGATCAGGAATTCGTCCAGGCTGTGCGTCTCGGCATATTCCCGCAGGTGCAACCGGGTACCGACAAGTCGATGCATCCTGCGCTCCTCCATCTGGTCGCGAAAAATCAGCACGGCGCCGATGGCCGCTCCCCGGGTATCGAACATCGACGCAATCGACACCATCACCGCCCGTTCGGCGCCGTTGCGGGTCCGCAACAGGACCTGGCTGTATCCCTCCACCAGGCCGCCCCCCTCCGGGACGAAAGGAACCTGTTCCTCCCGCGCCGGCAGGGTTGTCCCCGCCACCGTGGGAAAGACCTCGGCCAGGGGTCGGCCGCAGGCGGTCTCGTGCGTCCAGCCGGTGAGGGCCTCTGCCATGGCGTTGAACAGTTCGATCCGGCCGGAACCGTCGGTGACGATGATGCCGTCGCCGATGGCCTGCAAGGTGATCCGGTGGCGTTCCAGGCTGTGGCGCAGCCGGGCCTCGGTTTCGTACAGGGCCTTGTAGTACGCCTTCTGCCTGTATTGCCAGGCAAACAGGCCCAGGCCGCCGCCGCCCACCGTCAGGACGGCGAAGGCCAGCATGAGCAGGGCGGCCCGAAAGCGCCAGACGCCGAAGATCTCGGCCGCTTCTTCCCTGACGATGACCACCCAGTCGGAATCGGGAACCGGCGCGATGGCCGCCAGCGAGGCGATCCCGCGGTCGTCCGGTCCCTCGACGACACCGACATGGCCGGCGAGAGCCGTGGCCGCGAGCGAACCGGGTATAGCTGCCGGCGGGCCGCCGCCTTCGCCGCTCCGCCGCACCAGCAGCGCTTCCATGGTCGGGGTCGGCGTGACCCGGAACCTGAGCATGGAAGACACCCCCTGGGCACCCTCATAGACCATCACCGCCGCGCCCACGGGAAAACGGGGCGGGCGCTCCGCGCTGAACAACGGCACCACCAGCTCGATCCGGGGTTCCGGGACGGCGGGATCGGCGGGCACTTCCACCAGCACGGGCTGTTCCCGGTGAAAAGCCGCGGCAAGGGCGGCCCCCCGCTCCCGTCGTTCGTCGCCCCGGCCGCCGAGGCGGATGCGACCGTCGCCGTCGACCAGCAACAGATCGGCACAGACGCCCTGCTGCTGGATGGGACGCAGGAGACGCGACAGCGTTTCCGTCCGGCCCTGGTCCGGAGCGCTCAGCAGCCGCACGGCCTCTTCCCGCACGACAGGGTTTTCGGTCAGCAGAAGCGCGTCGCGCAGCCGAGTCGCCCGCCAATCCGCCAACTGGTTCGCCTTGAGAAGGGCGACGGCTTCCAGCTGCCGCTCCGCCCGCACCTTGGCGGAGTTCCTTTCGGCGTGATAAAACCACCAGCCGCAGGCCAGCAGGACGACCAGGGGCAGCAGGACCACCACCGCCCTGACGACGGCGGCCAGCATACGTTTCGGGACCGTCATCGGCAAAACCCCGATGCGTCAGATCTTGAACCCATCGACGATCTCCTTCAAGGTCGCCGCCAGCTTTTGCAGATCCGCGGCACTGGTCTTCACCAGTTGGCTGCTCGCGGAAATCTCGCTGGAGGCCGTGTTGACCGTGGTGATGTCCTTGGTGATCGAGGCCGCCACCGCCGAACTCTGGCTGACGTTTTCGTTCACCTCGCTCATGCCCTGCGATGCCTGGGCAATGTTATTGGCGATTTCCTGCGTTGCCGAACTCTGTTCGTCGACCGCAGTCGAGATCACGGTGACGATCTCGTTGATATTGTGAATGACCTGCGAGATGTGCTTGATTTCCTCGACCGTGGTGCCGGTGGTCGACTGCATCTCCCCGATCTGATTCTTGATGTCGAGGGTGGCGGCGGCGGTCTGCTTGGCCAGTTCCTTGATCTCGTTGGCCACCACGGCAAACCCCTTGCCGGCCTCCCCGGCCCTGGCGGCCTCGATGGTGGCATTGAGCGCCAGCAGGTTGGTCTGTTCGGAGATCTCGGTGATCGCCTCGGTGACCCTGCCGATCGCCTGGGCCGCCCTGCCCAGCTCCGCCATCTTAGCCGAGGTCGAATTGGCCTGTTCCACGGCGGCCAGGGAAATGGCGTGCGCCTTCTGGGCATTGTCGGCGATCTCGCTGATGGTCGCCGTCATCTCCTCGGCGGCGCTCGCCACCATGGAGGTGTTGGTGGTCGACTGTTCCATGGCGGCGGCCACGTTGTTGAGGTTGACGGTCATCTCCTCGGCGGCGGCGGCCACGCTGTCGGCCCGCCGGGACGTATCCTCGGAATTGGTGGAGAGATCGGCCGCCACCTTGGCCAGGTCGTTGGAGGAGGCGTCGATGGAGCGGGTGTTCTCGGCAATCCTGCCCACGATGTCCTGGAGTTTCTCGATGAAGAGGTTGAACCAGCGCGCCAGCTCGCCGATCTCGTCCCTGGAGTTGACGCGCAACCGCATGGTCAGGTCGCCCTCCCCCTCGGCGATGTCCTCCAGCCCGGCCACCGCCCGTTTCAGCGGCACGGTGATGCTGCGGGAGAACAGGAGCACCCCGCCGCAGACCAGGGCCACCGTGACCAGGGTGATCAGCAGGATGGAGGTGCGGATGGAACGGGTCGAGGCCAGGAACTCGGCCGCATCCTGGGTCACCGCGATGCTCCACCCCTTGATGGCGACCGGGGCGTATCCCGCGATCTTCGGCACGCCGGTGAACACGTAATCCTGGGCGCCCTTGCCGCCGGCCACCATCTCCCTGGTAATGGCCTCCATGCCGGCCAGGGTCTTGAGATCCAGCTTCTGCTCCAACTCCTTCTTGGGATGGGCGATGATGAGGCCGTTCTGGTCGCACATGAAGGCGTAGCCGGTGGAACCGACCTTCACCGACGACACGTGGCTGATCAGCGGCTGTGCCTTGAGCGACAGGCCGAAAACCCCGAGGAACTCGCCGGCATAGGAAAAGATGGGCGCGCAGAGGACGTAGATGACATCGCCGGTCACCTTGGAGAAGACGATGTCGCCGATCACCGCCTTGCCGCTGCTCTTGGCCTTCTGGAAATACGCCATGTCCGCCAGGTTGACGCCCTTGTACTCCTCGCCGCCCGCCAGTTCGCCGGTGTACATGTAGCCCTTGTCATCGGTGACGAATATGCCGAGATAGCTCTCGTCCAACTGCTTGAACTTGGCCTTCATCTGCTGCCGCAGGGTGGCGATGTCCGCGGCCGCGCCGCTCAGGCCCAACTCCTTCACCTTCTGCCCGATCAGCCGGACATTGGTGTCGACGGCGTGGGCGGAGGCGGTTTTTGCCTGGGCGTCGAGGGTCGAGGAGATGACCAGCGCCAGTTTTTCCGCCTGGGACGCGGCATTGTCGCGGGAAATGGCGGTCAGGGCGGTGGCCGATTTGGAGACCGCCAGGAAACCCACCACCATGAGTGGAATAACAACCGCAAGACACCCACCTGCAATCAGCCGAAAACCAATCGATCGAATGTTCATTGTTCCTCCTTGTTCGTGTTTATTCCTGCGTTCACTGCACGTCTCACATCCTTCCAGTTTCTTCCCCCGCCCCGGGAACCGGACCGGTGTCGACAAAGGCGAGAAAATCGTCGACCGGCAACGGCCCGCTGTAGACATACCCCTGGATCTGTTCGCAGCGGTACCGCCTGAGCCATTCGAGCTGCGCCTCGGACTCGACCCCCTCGGCCACCACGTCGATGCCGAGATTGTGCGCCATGAGCATGATCGTCTCCACCAACTGGGCGTCGCTGGGATCGTCCGGCAGGTCGCGGATGAAGGAGCGGTCTATCTTCAAGGTCCGGATCGGGAACCGCTTGAGATAGGAGAGCGAGGAATAGCCGGTGCCGAAATCGTCGATGGCGATGCCGATGCCGATCTGCACCAATCTGTTGAGGGTTTTCACCGTGTTCGCCAGGTTGGTCATCATGGCGGTCTCGGTGATTTCCAGTTCGAGCCGCGATCCCGCGATTCCGTATTTCAGCAGCATGGCGGCAATCCGCTCCACCAGGTTGCCCTGGATGAATTGGAGCGGCGACAGGTTGACCGCGATGGTGAGATCCGCGCGCCCGCGGGCGCCGAGGGCGTTGAGCACCTGGCAGGCGTATTCCAGGATCTGTTCGCCCAGGGGAACGATCAGGCCGGTCTCCTCCGCCAGGGGAATGAATTCGTTCGGGTTGACGATGCTGCCGTCCTTTTTCCGCCAGCGCACCAGGGCCTCGGCCCCGACGACCGTGTTGGCGGAGGGGTTGCATTTCGGCTGGAAGAACACGATGAACTCCCGGTCCAGCACGGCCTGGCGGAGATCGTGTTCCATCTGCTGCCGCGTGGAGATGCGCTCGCTCAGTTCGGAGGTGAACAGGCAGTAGTTGTTTTTGCCCCGGGCCTTGGCCTGATACATGGCGATGTCGGCATGCTTGGTCAGGGTGCCGGGGTCGCCGCCGTCATCGGGATAGAACGCCACCCCTATGCTCACGGTGACGAACAGGTCGCTGCCGGCAACGGTGAACGGCAGGGCGAAACTGTGGAGCAGCCGCTTGACCAGCTCGATCACCACCGACTCCGAGGCCACCGCGGCCACCAGGACGAGGAACTCGTCGCCTCCCAGGCGGGCCACGGTGTCTTCCTCCCGCAGGTTCGCCGCCAGGCGGTTGGCCACCTGCAAAAGAAGCCTGTCGCCCCACTCGTGGCCCAGCGTGTCGTTCACGTTCTTGAAATTGTCGAGATCCAGGAACAGCACCGCCAGCTTGGTGCCGCCCCGCTTGACATGGGCGATGGAGACCTTGATCCGGTCAAAGGCCAGCAGGCGGTTGGGCAAGCCGGTGAGGGCGTCGTGATAGGCCTGGTGGGCGATGTGCTCCTCCTGCCGTTTCATCTCGGTGACGTCGTGAAAAACGCCCACGTAATGGCTGCGCCCCCCCGCCTGATCGTCGATGGCACTGATGCTGAGAACCTGTGGATACACCTCGCCCGACTTGCGCCGGTTCCACATCTCGCCGGTCCACCGCCCCTTGTCCAGCAGGGCCTGCCAAAGGTACTCGTAGAACTCCCGGCCATGCCGCCCCGACTGCAACACCCGGCAGTTGCTCCCCCGGACCTCGTCGGCGGCATAGCCGGTGATTTCGGTGAAGGCGCGATTGACGGCGAGAATGTTCGCATCCGCGTCGGTGATGACGATCCCCTCCAGGGCATGCTCGACCGCCTGGCGGTAGATGAGCAACTGCTGCTCGGTCTGGATCCGCTCCCTGATCTCGGCGAGCACCTTGAGATTCGATTGCCGGAGCCGGTCGAGGTGGGCGTTGAAGTGGCGACCGAGAAGACCGATTTCGCCCAGGGCTTGCTCGTCGGCGACCACATCGACTCTGTCCTCGGTGGCGCCTTGCATCTGCCGGGTCAGGCGGGAAAGGGGGGCGGTGATCATCGAGCCGAGGGAGAGACTCAACCAGACCGTGCAGACCAGGGCACCCGCGACCGTCAGGCAGATGATCCAGCCGAGCCTGACCAGGGGCGCGAGCATTTCATCGACGTAGACCGTCGAGGCCACGATCCACTGCAGGGCGGGGATGTAGTCGAAGAAGACTATTTTTTTCTTGCGCTCGCTGGTTTCCTGATCCTCCCACTCATAAAAGAACGCGCCTTTTTTCAGCGCGACAATGCGCGCGAACACCGACGTGATCATCTCGTTCTCAAAGGTGCGGACATTGCCCTTGAGCCAGGGGTGCAGGAGAAGCTCGCCGCCGGTGCTGACGATGAAGGCGTAGCCGGTTTCGCCGAACCGGTGCGATTTCAGGCCCAGGCGGAGGTCGTTGACCAGAAAGCCCAGGTCCTGCCGGTCGCACGAGACCGAAACGATCCAGTCCCACGGGGCGAAATGCAGCATGTACAGGGCTCTCGGCCGGGGCCGGGGGTCGCCCGCGTCCTGCCATTCGTCTTCGAGATAGCCGTTTTTCCGCAGCATCTGCTGCCGGACGACCCGGTGTGCCGACAGATCGGCCCGCCGAAGGGCCGGTTCGGGATGGACCTGCACGATGCCCCGGCTCGACAGGGCGGAGACGACGACATGGCCGCCACCGCCGGACTGCCGGAGCAGCAGTTCCTCGCCCCGCGTCCGTGCCTCGGCGGCGTCGAGCCGGCCCGACCGCACCTGTTGTTCCAGGCCGTCCAGCAAGGCGAGGTTGACCTCGGCCAGCGTCCGCAGGTGGTTGCGGACCGCCATGGCGGCGGCGTGTTCGACGACATCCCTGACCGAGGTGGTGGCGATGGCCAGCTTGTCCATCATGGTGCGCTGCACCATGTCGGCAACAAGGGCGTAAATGACCGCGCCGGACACGATGAGGGTCATTGCGACGGCCGCGGAAAAAACGCCGGCCAGGTGGTATTTGATGGACCAACGCCGGGGCAGGATCGACATCGGCGGAATCCGTCAGTACGGGCAGGCGGGGAAAATGCCGGCAACGGCGGAACGGCCGGGGGCAGCGGCTTGCCGGTTCACGTCAACGCCGCGTCCAACCGCGCCGAACGCGGCGGCAGGGACGCCGGGAGAACGGTCGGCATCGGCCGGCCGCGTACCCGTGCCGCTCTGTCCCCCTGGTCCGCTACCGGCATGCATCACACCCTTGCCCTCCCCTCGGAACATTCGGCCGCCCTGTGCCGTTGCGGACAAGACCGCCGACAAAAACGAATAATCGTACCCGTATAGCAGAAAGCGTGCCGATAAAATAAACAATGATTCCGGATCATTGATAAGCAGGGGCAGCGGAAGTTGTCCATAGAAGGACACCATGTCCAAATCCGGACAAAATCCAAACCTCAGTAAAACAGCTTTCGCGTGGTCCTGAGCAGCCGGGCGGCTGCCGATTTGTTGTTGCCGGTCCGTTGCAGCGCCCACTCCAGCAGCCGGTGCACCACCGCTTCATGGGAGAATTCATCGGCGGTGAATTCGAAATGCAGGGTGATTGTGTCGGAGGCGGCACCGGCAGGCGGGGCGGCCTGCTGCTGGAGACGGAGCTGTTCGGGCTGAATCGGGCCGCCGTTGTTGACAATCGTGGCATATTCCAGGCAGTTGCGCAGTTCACGCACATTCCCCGGCCAGTCGTGCCGCATGAGCAGGTCAATGGCCGCGTTGGACAGTCCGGCCGGGGTCTTGCCCTGGTCATGGCGAAAGGCGTCGAGAAAATGGTCGACCAGGCCGGGAATGTCCGCCCTGCGCTGGCGCAAGGGGGGCAAGGTCAGGGGAAAGACATTGAGCCGGTAAAAGAGGTCGGTGCGGAACCGCCCCTGCCGGGACAGCTCCTTCAAGTCGCGATGGGTGGCCACGATGATCCTGAAGTCCGCGGCCTGCGGCAGATCGGATCCCACGCTTTCAAACACCTTTTCTTCAAGCACCCGGAGCAGTTTCGCCTGGAGGGCAAGGGGCATGTCGCCGATCTCGTCGAGGAACAGGGTGCCGCCGAGCGCGCGGCGGCACTTGCCTTCCCGCGGACTGTCCGCGCCGGTGAACGCCCCCTTGACATGGCCGAACAGCTCGCTTTCGAGAAACGGCTCGGGAATGGCGGCGCAGTTCACGGGAATGAAGGCGGCGGCAGCGCAGCCGGAAGCGATGTGGATGGCCCTGGCCAGCACCTCCTTGCCGGTGCCGCTTTCGCCGTAAATGGCCACCGTGGTCCGCGGGAAGGAGGCCACCTGATGGGCGGCGTTCAGCACGGCGCCCATGGCCGGCGTGACCGATTTGATGTTCTGAAAGCTGAACTGCTCGTTGAACAGGCTCTCCATCTGGTCGCAGCGTTGCCGCAGGCGGAGGCTTTCCAGATGCCGGCCGATGGTCAGCAGCAGCTCGTCGCGGTGGATCGGCTTGAGCAGGTAGTCGTCCGCGCCCTCCTTCATGGCGGCCACGGCGGTTTCGACGCTCCCGTGGGCGGTGAGCACCAGAAAGGGGAGCCGGGGCACGCGGCGGTGCACCTCGCGCAGCAGGGTCACCCCATCCATCTCCGGCATGACCAGATCGGAAAGCACCAGGTCGATGCCGGTCCGCTCCAGCATTGCCAGCGCTTCCCCGCCGTTGGCGGCGCTGTGGACCGCATAGCCGGCATCCCTGAGGTACGTCTCCAGCAGGAAACGGAAACTGGGCTTGTCGTCGACAATCAGAATGGTGGCCGCGGGCGCCTTCACGGTGATCCTCCCCGTCAGACGCCGGCTTCGGCGCAGCGGCCGGCGGCCCGCAATCGCGCCACCAGGGCGCGGAGTTCCGAAAACGGAAGAAACGGCGCTTGAACGTACAGACTCGCGGCGAGTTCGGCCGGGCGCTTGTCCTGCAGTGAGCCGCAAAGACCCTTCAGGCTGTGGGCCACCGCCTGGCAGAGATCGCGGTCCTCGGCCAGGAGCGCCCGGTCGAGGCGGTCGAGTTCCCGGACCATGTCTTCGCGGAGCAGGCCGAGATACATGTTCATCCGCACCGGATCGGGACCGAGACCGGCACGCACGTTGTCGGCCGGCGCCGGCGGGGATCCTTCCTCCGGGGTAGCCGGCAGCCCTTGGGGCGGCTCCGGTTTGCGGCAATGGGTCTCCAGGCTGCGCGCGAGCAGCCGGGGATCGAGCGGCTTGAACAGGACGGCCTGCATGCCGGCCGCCAGGCACCGCTCCGTGGTCGTCGTCTCGGTATCGGCGGTGAAGGCGACGACCGGCGTCCGCTCCCGGTGCGACGACCGTTCCTCCTCCCGCAGGCGGCGGGTCAGCTCGATTCCGTCCATATCCGGCATCCGGATGTCGAGCACCACGGCGTCATAGCGGTGCCGGCTCAGCAGATCCAGGGCGTGTCGGGCCGTTGCCGCCTCGGTGACCGCATGCCCCCACAGCCGGAGCGTATCGCGGAGGTGGAGCCGGTTGTAGACATTGTCTTCCACCACCAGCAGGGCGAGCGACCCCACCGATGCGACCTCGACTTCCCGGCCCTGCGGCGGCACGGCCGGCAGGAAGGGGAGTTCCACCGTGAAGCAGCTGCCCCGGCCGAACCGGCTGGCCACCTCGATGCGGCCGTGCATCAGTTCCACCAGCCGCCGGACGATCGCCAGCCCCAGCCCGCTGCCGCCATATTTGCGGGCCGTGCCCGGATCGAGCTGCAGAAAGGGCTGAAACAGCAGTTCATGACCGGACTCGTCGATGCCGATGCCGGTGTCCCTGACCTCCAGGCGGACCATCAGGCCGCCCTCCTGCTCCGCCGGCCCCGCCCCCCGCACGGTCAGGCACACCTCCCCGGTTTCGGTGAACTTGATGGCGTTGCTGAGCAGGTTGGCCACGACCTGGCGGAAGCGGATGGGATCGCCACTGACCCAGGCCGGCACACTGGCCTCCCTGTGCACCAGGAAAGCGAGCTGCTTGCGGGCGGCGATCGGCGCGTACTGCCAATGCAGCAGGTCGATGGCGTCCGGCAAGTTGAACGGAATGCTCTCGAGATGGAGCTGGCCGGCCTCGGCCTTGGACGTGTCGAGGATATTGTTGACCAGATCCATCAGCAACCGGGAGGACTGGTCGAGGATGTCGACGTATTCCTTCAGCCGGGCGACATCGGTTGTCTGCCGCGCCAGGGCGCTGAAGCCGACCATCGCATTCAGCGGCGTGCGGATCTCGTGGCTGATCATGGCCAAAAACTCGGATTTGGCCTTGTTCGCCTTTTCCGCCGCCTCGCGGGCCGCGTCCAGTTCGACCTGGTACCGCTTGAGTTCGGTGATGTCGATGGCGTTGCCGACGAACCATTCGATGGAACCGGCTTCGTTGTGGCAGGGATTCAGACTGGAAAAGTGCCAGCGGACGGAGCCGTCCCGATGGATGACGCGATTCTCGATGCCGCCGGCAACCTCGGCGTCCGTCAGCAGTTTCCGCTGAAAGGCCGCGCATGCCGGCACGTCCTCCGGATGGACGATCACCCGGAAATGCTTGCCGACAATGAACTCGGGCGCATAGCCGAGCAGTCTGGTGAAGCTGGGCGACACATAGGTCACCACCCCGTCGGGCCGGATGGTGTAGATGATGCCGTGGCTGTCGCGCACCAGGGAACGGTACATTTCCCGCGTTGCCCGCAACTCCCGTTCGGCGCGCTTTTCCTCGGTGATATCCTGGACAATGAAGACGGTGGCTTCGGGGAGGCCGACCCGGTCAAACAGCGGCGCCGCCATGATCCGGCAGTCGCTGCCGAAGGGAAGAAACCGCGTCTCGCGGGTGCACGGTTTCTCCTGGTTGAGAAGGTCGTGCAGGAAATCCGTGTCAGGGGACAGGGCGGTACCGCAGAGCAGTTCGCAGCAGCGGCGGCCGAGCGCTTGCCGCCGGGTGATGCCGAGGCAGTCGACAAAGGTCTGGTTGACCCGGGTGATGCGCTGTTGGGTATCCACCACGAACAGCATGCTGGGCGAGGCGTCGATGATCCTCTCCAAGTTCCGTTCCGAGGCCTCGGCGGCGAGCCATCCTTCCTCGGCCTGCCGATACCATTGCGCCAGCAGCCGGTTGGCGCAAAAGGATTCCCGGCGGGAGCGCTGCCAGTTGGTGGAGACCACCCAGCCGATCAGGTTGGCGAAGCTGTAGGCGCTCACCACCGACAGGGACGTCATAGACCCCACGGCCACTTTCTTGGCAAAGAATATGGTCAGGCTGCCCAGGCTGAACAGCAGGGGCGGCACGGCCCGCAACAGGGCCCGGCTCGGCTGGAGGGCGTACAGGCCGATGATGACCACCGGTTCGACGATTACATGTCCGATATAGGTCTCGGGCCGGGAAAGGGTGATCAGGTTACCGGCGATGGCGCAGGCGATCGCCCAGAGAAAGGACCAGCGGTCGAATCGGGCGGGATCGTCGGTCCGCCGGACAACCGCGATGGTCCACAGCGACAGGCCGATCAGCGCAAACCGCAGGCCGAGAATCCAGGGAAAGGCGGCGGTGCCCCGCAGAAACAGGTGATCGGCCCGCAGCCAGAGCAGATTGAAGCCCACCCCCACGCTGAGCAGGAGCACCAGTATCCGGACATCGGTCCGGAGGAAATGGAGTCGGCACTGCCTGCCGTCTCCCGGGGAGGCGGAGTCGAGCAGGGGGGAGAACCTGGCGATTTCGTTCTTCAAACCATTCACTCGGGCAAACTCCGACCGTTGTGCTCTCGGCGATGGGCATCCGCACGTCCCTTGGGCCACCGCGCCAGCGGCAAATGGCCTAAAATAGTCGGGCCAAGCAACAATGCAAGGACTTATTTCGTCCCGATCCATTGCGGGCAATCCCGGAATTTTATCGGGATACCCCGCTCGGTTGCGCACACTCCCACCCCGTTCCACTCCCGACCGCACCGATACCGCGGCCGGCCGGCGGCCATGGCATGGATACGCATTTGTAATAACAAAAAATCATTACGAACAAAAATGAAATGCGCTGCCAGAACCGTTGCAATCACTGACTTCTTGACTTTGGTTGCCAAGCCGCCGACCGAGCGTCACTCCGGCGGGGTCCGGCGCCAAAGGGACATTGTGGTACGACAATTGCTTCAGGGGCGAGATGAACACATACTCCCTTCAGGTTCTCTCGACATATCGATCCAGCATGCATACCAACGATGCCGCAACGAGACAGAATGCCGCAACCGTGTACCGGCACCTTTTCGACAACGCGGTGGAGGGGATTTTCCTCACCACGCCGGACGGTCGCTACCTCGATGTCAATCCGGCCCTGGCCAGGATTTACGGCTTCACCTCGACCAACGACCTGGTCGCGCATTTCAAGGACATCAAGCGGCAGCTCTATGTCGAGCCCAAGCGCCGCGACGAGTTTGTCCGCCTGCTGGAGCGGGACGACAAGGTGATCGGCTTTGAATCCAGGGTGCGCAAAAAGGACGGCGAGGTGATCTGGATCACCGAGAATGCCCGCGCCGTGTACGGCGACAACGGCCTTGTCAGCTACTACGAGGGCACGGTGATGGACATCACCGACCGCAAGCGGACCGAGTCCGATCTCGAAGTGCAACGGGCCTATTTCTCGCAGCTTTTCGCCAATTCCCCCCAGGCCATCGTCATCATCGACACCCGCCGCAACGTGGTGAACTGCAACCGGGGCTTCGAGAAACTGTTCGGATACCGGGCCGTGGACATCATCGGCTTCGGCATGCGCGCCCTGATCGTCCCCGAGGAACTGCTGGCCGAATGCGAAACCCTGCGCAACGCGATCCTTGCCGGCGAAACCGTCCAGTGCGAGACCGGCCGCCGCCACCGCGACGGTACCCTGATCCCGGTGGACATGATCGGTTTTCCCATCCGGGTCGGCGGGACGATCAACGGCATCATCTACATCTATCAGGACATTTCCGAACGGAAATCGTTCGAGGCCCAGATCACCCACCAGGCCTTCCACGACGCCCTCACCGGCCTGCCCAACCGCACCCTGTTCGGCGAGCGGCTCGAACGGGCCCTGGAACGGTCGCGGCGGCGGCCGGAACTGTTCTATGCGGTGCTGATGATCGATCTCAACAAATTCAAGGCGGTCAACGACCACCTGGGGCATGCGGCCGGCGACCAGTTGCTGATCGAGGTCGGCAAGCGGCTGTCGGGCTGCGTCCGCGCCGTCGACACCGTGGCCCGCCTGGGGGGCGACGAGTTCGCCATCATCCTGGAAGAATTTTCCACCGCCACCGAGGTGCGCAAGGTGACGCGGCGCATGCACACCATCCTCTGCCGCCCCTTCTCGCTGCTGGGCAACGATGTCACCCCCGGCGCCTCCATCGGCATCGTGCCCAGAATCGACGGCTACACCTCGGCCGAGGACGTGCTCCGCGACGCCGACATCGCCATGTACAAGGCCAAGCAGCAGGGCAAGGGCATGGTGCTGTTCGACAAGCGCATGCACCAGGAACTGGTCGAGTCGATCAACCTCGAAGCCGAGCTGCGGGAGCTGCTGACCAAGAACAACTGCGCCGACCTCACGCTTCATTATCAGCCCATCGTCAATGTGGCCGACGAGCGGCTGGTGGGCTTCGAGGCCCTGATCCGCTGGGACCATCCCCTGCGCGGCATGATCCCGCCCGACCGCTTCATCCCGCTGGCCGAGGAAACGGGACTGATCGTCGACCTGGGCAAATGGGTGATCAGCGAGGCCTGCAGTCAACTGAAAAAGTGGCAGGAATCCCTGATCGCCGCCCGCGACCTGACCATGAGCGTCAACGTTTCCTGCCGCCAGTTCGTCAAACCCGGCCTGGTCGAGCACGTGGCCGAGATGCTGCAACAGAACCGGCTGACGCCCTCCTGCCTCAAGATCGAGGTCACCGAATCGGTGCTCATGCACGATGTCAGCCGCACGGTCACCGAACTCAACCGGCTGCGCGGCCTCGGAGTGCAGATCGCCATCGACGATTTCGGCACCGGCTATTCCTCCCTTTCCTATCTGCGCCGCATGCCGATCGATCATCTCAAGATCGACCGTTCCTTCATCAGCGGTTTCGACCACACCCGGGAAAACGACCAGATCGTGCAATCGATCATCTCCCTGGCCCGCAGCCTGGGCTTGACCGTCATCGCCGAGGGGGTGGAAAACCGCGAGCAGCTCGACCGGCTGCGGGCGCTCAACTGCGACAAGGCCCAGGGATTCATGTTTTCCCGGCCCGTGGACGACCGACGGGCCCTGGAACTGATTCGGCAATTCCGCCTCGACTGACACTCGTCCCATCCCGGAACACCCATCCCATGTTCAATATCCTGCGTACTGCTGAAAAAAAACGGCGGGCGGAATGCGCCCGCGCCATCGCCGACGATCTGGCCGGCCGTTGGGATCTGGCCCGCTCCTTCACCCTGCCGGGAACCGGGCCGGCCAATCTGCTGGCCGACGCGCTCGACCGGATGTTCGGCCGGCTTCGGTCCTTCGTGCTCGACCTCACCCGCCGCAACATCGAAACAGCGACCGTAGCCCCGCTGACCCATGCCATTGCCGGCAAGGTCAAGCATTCCTCGGAAGCGCTCTCCCGCAGGGCCGAACAGATCGAAGGCACCTGCCGCCGGCTGGCCGAGGGCATCGGCGCCTCCGCCGACAGCGCCAATCACGCCCTGGACCAATCGGCCCTGATCGTCGACGAGATCGGCCGGAGCGGCACTCTCACCGATCAGGCCCTGGAGCGGATGCATACCATGGAGCAGGACGTCGACCGGCTGACCGAGGCCATCGCCCAGTTGGACCGGCAGTCGCGTTCCATCGGTTCGATCATCGAAACCATTTCCGACATCGCCGACCACACCGGCCTGCTTTCCCTCAACGCCTTCATCGAGGCGGCACGGGCCGGGGCGCACGGCGCCGGCTTCGGGGTCATCGCCCACGAAATCCGGCAGCTTTCCCAGGAGACCTCCAGGGCGGCCCAGGAGGTCAAGGATTCGCTGCTGGCGATCAGCGAGCTGATCGGGGAAACCGTCGGCGCGGTGGCACGGGTGCAGGATGGCGTCGCCTCGAGCGTGCAGGGCAACCGCGACGCCTCGGCCGCCCTGCAGCAGGTCAGCCGGGAACACCGGCGGTTCCACCATCAATTGGAATCGGTGATCAGCGCAGTGGCGGACCAGAAACAGGCGGTGGCCCTGTTCGCCGACGATCTGGCGCGGATCACCGCCATCGGCAGGGAGGGGGAAAGCGACAGCGGCAAGCTGGCGGAACTGGCGGAAAAGGTCAAAACCCTCACCGAACAGCAACTGTTGGCCACCGGCCTCTTCATTCTGCCCCAGTACCGCAAGGCCGAGGCCGCCGTGATCGCCGCGGCCGAGGATGCGGATATCCGCGCCCCCGGCGGTCGCACCGATCAGGCCCTGCAGCGCCATCTGCAGCGCCTGTCGTACCTCGAACTGATGTACCTGACCGACGCCGCCGGCGTGCAGATTTCAAGCAACGTCCAGCGCCGGGGCACGGCCGCCGCCTGCGATCAGGGTTCCAGGGGAAAAAACTGGAGCCGCAAGGATTGGTTCCGCAAGGTGCGGGACACGGGGACGTCCTATATCTCGGACATCTACAAATCGGACGCCACCAACACCTTCTGCCTCACCATCTCGGTGCCGGTGTACCGGGACGGCACATGGGTCGGCGTCCTCGGCGCGGACATCAACTTCGAGGATCTGCTCACCATTTAACTCCCGCCGCTTGCCATTTCTCGCCGACACGGGCGACCGTGACCGTCAAGCCATCACCCTATCTGGTGCCGCACCTCTGCCCGGCTGATCGGGATCGACCGATTCCCGGCTTTTCCGCCATCCGCTGTGCGGCAATCGCCCCCCAGCCGCCCGCCCTGGCCTCGTGCGAACCCATCGCCGCGATCATCTTCCGCCGGGTCCTGTTCCGGCAATCCCCGTCATGACTGTAACTCGGCGGCTGTCCGCCGATCATCGCCGCCGACGTGCCCTTCGCCATGACACCCCCTCCGGCGGTGTGAAGTACCGGCCAATCTGCGGCGTTCCGCGTGCCACCGACGTCGATCCCGTTGGGTGTCCGCCTGTTTTGTCTATTCTTTTTCCAGGGCTAGACGTTGACGGTCTGTTGCCCCGATGATAGGGTAGGTTCTCCAAGGGCTTTTCTTTTCAGGGCCTGCTCGTACTCCTTGCGCTTCCGTACAATCTCCTGCTTGATCAGTCGCCGCAGGGGGCTGCGTGAAGCCGGCCCGAAACACTCGTCAACCCGAAGACCGAGATATCCGGCGATGCCTTCGCGTATATGCCGGTTTTCCCTCGTTCCCTTGACGGTCTTCTGTACCGAGTGCATGTTGCAGCCGAGTTGCTCCGCAAGTTCGCGCATGAGGACACCGCGCAGCTTGAAAAGGTGTTGCAGGTCGTTCATGGAAATCGCCCTTTACTGATGCAATCAAAACAGTTGGAAATGCGGTCAGGGAGAGAGTGTCGACCATCCCGTCGCCGTGGTCCTGGTGACGGCCCCCAACCCGGTGCTCGTTGCCGTCGGTTCAGCCATCGAGCATATCGTTCGACTCCTCGGCGGGGACGACTTGGTCACACGTTCCGCGCCACGGGCGACGGGGGCGGAACCATGCGTTGGAAGGGGGCGCCTCTTCTTGTCCGTGTTGCTCACATTGCGGAAAAACAGGACTCGCTCGCCTGCATGCTGAAAAAGACGAGCCGTTTGATGCGAGGAACATCCTCCTTGTGTCCGGCGCTTTTCAAAAGACGGAAACAGGGGCGACATTGGTGCGGATACGCCCATCGGACAGGGATTGACGGTAACCTGCCGAGCAGTTGCCAACTGCCACAATGCAGTCCTTTTTCACCCTGCTCCGGCTAAATTTTCAGTTTTGATAGCCATTTGATACATCTGCCATGAATTATTTGCAAGGAAAAATTAAGTTGCCGTGACAAGAATAGACCTTGGTATCGACTTCTCTCGAGTGAGGGAACGAATCGAATGTGAAATGAAGGGGTTGAAGCCATCAAAATGGGCTGAGAAAGTCGGGGTCTCGCGGAACGTCGTGGCAAATATCCATGGGGGCACCCAGCAGAAGCCCTCGCTCGAATACATAGCAGCTGTATCGAGGTCGACCGGCCGGTCAATGAATTATCTGCTCTGGGGGGAGGAAGAAGAGGAGGAAGGGAGCGGCGTGGGGGTGATGCCCGCCGTGGCGTCAGCACGCACGGCAACCGTCCTCGATCCGCTTGGCATAGCGCGGAGCATGGAACTGCTCGCAAAAATCTATGCGGCCGACGACGCGGTGTACATCAGGGCGATCAGCGCCAATCTCATGGCCTTTGCCGATGCCGTGGAAACCAAGGCCAGGGCCAACGATCTGGAAAACAGGATGCGGGAAATGGAAAAGGACCTGGCCGACATGAAAGGCTTCCTCGCCAAACTGAAACAGGAGGAGGCGAGTGAAAAAGCCCGCCTCAGGGGACAGTCATCCGGAAAGAGGGCCGCGTGATCTATGTCCGCTTCTAACACTCTGTCGACGAACCGCCAGAGGATGTCCGGGGCGGTCGGCGCGGCTTCCGTTCCCCTGCGGGCGGGGCGGGCTCCATCTGTTTTCCCGCATGGCGGCACCGGCCGCGACACATCCGCCGGCGCAGGAGAACGGTCGGAAACAACCATCAGGCATACGTCCGTGGGGCGGACGCATGCTTAGAAATACACATCCCGGGTTTTGCCGCTCCGGATGGCATTGACGTTGCGCCGGGCCTTTTCGCGGTGTTCCGCCTTGGGCACCTTGTCCAGTTCCCGGTCCACGAGGGCATACCCGACCTCCTTGACCGCGGGCGAGGCGTAATCCTCCAGGTACTCCGAGAGGGTCATCAGGGCGTTGGGGTGGCAGACGTTTTTGATCTGGCCGCTTTTGGCCAGGGCCATGAAGCGATCACCGGTGCGGCCGGAACGGTAGCAGGCCGTGCACCAGGAGGGAACCAGCCCCTCAGACATGAGCCAGGCGATGATTTCATCGGCCGAACGCTCGTCGTTCTTGGCAAACTGGGCGGTCAGGTTCGGGTCCGTCTCGCCGGTTTCACGGCGGCGCTTTTCCGCCATGTAGCCACCGACCCCGACGGCGCTGCAGGCGCTCATCTGGGTGACGCCGCAGTCGAGCAGGTCTTTGCGCATGGCGGCGCTCTCGCGGGTGGAGATGATGATACCGGTGTAGGGCACGGCCAGGCGAAGCACGGCGACGATTTTCCTGAAGGTCGCATCGTCGGGGATGTTGGGGTAGACCGTGCTCAGGTCCACTCCTTCCGCCGGGCGGATTCGCGGCACCGAAATGGTGTGAAAGCCGACGCCGTAGGTCTGCTCGAGATGCTCGTTGTGAATCACCATGGCCAGGGCCTCGAACAGCGGGTCGTGCAGGCCGAAGAGCACCCCTGCGCCGACATCGTCGATGCCGGCACTCATGGCCCGGTCAAACGCGGTGGTGTGATACCAGTAGTCCCGTTTGGGGCCGGCCAGGTGAAACTTCTCGTAGGTCGGCTGGTGGTAGGTTTCCTGGAAAAGGATATAGGTTCCGATCCCCACCTCCTTGAGCTTGCGGTAATTTTCCACCGTGGTCGCGGCAATGTTGACGTTGACCCGCCGGATTTCGCCGGACAGGTCCGCCTGGGTCCGGTAGATGGTGCGCAGGCAGTCGAGGATATAGTCGATGGGGCAGTTGACATCGTCCTCGCCGGCCTCGAGCGCAATCCGCTTATGGCCCATGGACACGATCTCGATGATCTCGTCGCGGACCTCGTCCTGGGTCAACTTACGGCGCCGGAAACCGTGGCAGTCGTTGTAGGCGCAGTAGGCGCAGCGATTGACGCAGTAATCGCTGACATAGAGCGGCGCAAACATGACGATGCGGTTGCCGTATATGGCCTCCTTGATGGTCCGGGCCACCCGGAACAGCCGGGGCAGGTGCCTGTTGTCCATCTTGAGCAGACTGGCCACCTCGAGGTGGCTCAGACCGGCAAAGCGGGATGCCTTGTCGAGAATGGCATCGATGGCTCTGTCCGGTGTGGCGGCCGCCTGGGAGAGGATGGCATCGATTGCCGTCGGTCGGATGAATTCGGTTGTATTCAAGGTGATTTTCGACATGGTGGACCTCCCGCTGACCGGCAGGCGGCCATGTCGACCGCCTGCCGTTAAAAACATCTGCAAACAATAGGCCCGGAACCCCCTGCCGACAAGAGGCCGGGACACGAAGCGTACCCGGGGGCTCGGCCCCGCTTCTAGGACGCGCTTGTCGCGGCCTGCCGGTCGTGGGCCGGGAAAACATCGAAATTTTCCACGATGAAGAGGTAGAGCAGGATGCCTGCCGAAATCAGCCCCAGACTCAGGAACAACTCGGCCATCGAGGGGAAATAACCGGTACCGGCCGCCTCGGCCATGCCGGTGAAGACCACGTTGCCCCGGTTCAGCGCCACCCCCAGCACCATGAGCACGGCGTTGCGCACGATCATGGTCTTGGTCATCTCCCTGCCGCGCAGCTTGCAGCTCCAGAAGAAGAACAACGGCAGGAGACAGCCGACCACCAGTTCCAGCAGGCACATCAGGCTGACCGTGTCCAGGGCGAACAGGGCGGACAGCTGTCCCCGGATCGTCAGATCCGCGATCCGGAGGACCGCGTAGAAGGTCATCACGTAGCCCGACCATTTGGCGAGGAAGGTCATGGCCGGGGCATCCCAGTCGTGGCGGAAGAAGCGGCCGGCCAGGGCGGTCTCGCAGGTCACCATCGCAGGGCCGACGGCCACCGCGGAAGAGTAGTAGAGGATCGGCAGGAGCATGGTCCACCACAGCTCGTTGAGCTTGCCCAGGGTCAGCACGTACATCGAGCCGAGCGAACTCTGGTGCATGGTCGACAGGGCGATGCCGCCGATGACCAGCGGTGCGGTCAGGCGGGTGAAGAAAGAGGAAATCTTTTGCATGCCCAGCCCCTTGAACAGCACCGGCGCGAATTCGCAGGTGAGCACGATGGTGTAGAGCAGCACGCACATGTACAGCTCGAACATCACCGAATGCTCGCCCCAACTGAAGATGGGATGCCACCAGCCGTACCAGCGGCCGAGATCCATGAGCAGGCCGAAGCCGACCAGGCAGTACCCCAGCCAGGCGGTGAGGATGGCGGGCTTGACCACGGACTTGACCTTTTTCACGCCGAGCACGTAGTAGATGCCGGCGGTAGTGAAGCCGCCGGCGGCCAGGGCCACGCCCAGCTTGACGTCGATGAAGATCCACAGCCCCCAGGGCCAGGCGTCGGTGAGATTGGTCATCTGCAGCCCGTTCACCAGGCGATAGGCGACGATACCGAGGAAGATCACGGAAAAACCGATCAAAACCAGCCGGAACGGGGTCATGCGGAAAGTGATTCGAGTACCGTTGATTGTCATGCCTGCGGCCCTCCCGTGGTGTCCTGTTTGCCCTCAGCCGCGGCGTTGCGGCGCTTGTTGATGAAATAGATGCCGGAGAGAATCGCGGTCCAGCCGAGCAGAATGGCCGGCAGCTTGCTCAGGATCTGCCAGGTGTAGGCCGGCAGTGATTCCTGCGGCACCGAGGTTTTGAAACCGAGCCTGTCGAACGGCTGGTCCGAAAGGTACAGCCAGGCCGTGCCGCCGACCTCGGTTTCGCCAAAGACATGGTTGACATACAGCTGGCCGTTGTCGGCTATCCGCCGATGGGCTTCCCGGACCAGGGCATCGCGGTCGCCGAACTGCATCACCTGGTTCGGGCAGACCGCGATACAGGCGGGCTGCTCGCCCGCGACCACCCGGGTGAAGCACATCTGGCACTTGGAAACCTTGGGAAAGCTCTTGTCCCATTCGTACTTGGGGATGTTGAACGGGCAGGCCACCATGCAGTAACGGCAGCCGACGCAGAGATCGGGATGATAGACCACGGGGCCTTCCGGGGTCCGGCGCAGCGCCCCGACCAGGCAGGAGGAGGCGCAGGCCGGATCGACGCAGTGCAGGCACTGCTTCTTGGCAAAACGCCAGGCCGCGTCGCCGTTTCCGTCGGTGACGTCGTGCTTGCTGACCACGGTCCAGTTGATGTCCACCAGTTGGGCGGCCTCGCCCACGGTGGGTTTGTTGACTTCATCGTATTTTTTTTCGTTCCACAGCTTGCAGGCCACGGTGCAGGCCCCGCAGCCGAAGCATTTGGTCATGTCGACCAGCACTCCCTTGGACATATTCGTCTCCTCGCGATCCGGCTTACGCTTTGTTTTTTGCGGTCAGTTGGCCGCTACGATCGGTGTAGGTGGTGTGCAGCAGACGGTGCGCCATATCGCCGTTGGGCTTGCCCAGATAATCGGCGTAGAGATCCGCCACCTCCTTGTTCTCGTGGCTCAGCCGCTTCTTGGCGAGTTTGGCGTCAATGGTGTAGATGGAGTGCAATCGTTCCTTGCGGACCCAATCGCTGGGCGGCACCGACGTTTTGGGCTGGCCGCCGCCGCTGAGGCAGCCGCCGGGACAGGCCATGAATTCGATGAAATGGTAGCGCGGCGACCGGCCGGCCTGCTTGTCGGCCCGAATCTGGTCGAGCAGTTGGCGGGCGTTGGCCAGGCCCTGGGAGACCGCGACCCGGAGTTCGCCGAATCCGGGCACCGTGAGCGACGCCTCCTTGACGCCCTGGAGACCGCGCACGGCGCTGAGATTGTACAGGGACTCGGGCGGATTCTCTCCGGTCAGCAGGAAGTAGCCGGACCGTATGGCCGCTTCCATGACCCCGCCGGAAGCGGCGAAGATCACCGCGGCGCCGGTCCCCTCGCCCATGAGCGAATCGTAGGGCTGGGGATCGAGCTTGACGAAGTCTATCCCCTTGCCCTTGATCATCCGGGCCAGTTCCCGGGTGGTGAGCACAAAGTCGACGTCCCGCATTCCGGGGTCGCCGGCCATCACCCCGGCACTGTTCATCTCGCTGCGCGATGCCTCGAATTTCTTGGCGGTACAGGGCATGATCGCCACGCTGACGATCTGCCTGGGATCGATCCCCTTCTTTTTGGCATAATACGTTTTGGCCACCGCCCCGAGCATCTGCTGCGGTGATTTGCAGGTGGACATGTTTTCCAACAGGTCCGGATAGAAATACTCGCAGAATTTGACCCACCCCGGCGAGCAGGAGGAAAACTGCGGCAGGGCGGTCGGAGCGTGACCGTGGCCGCTTTCGCCGTGCCCGCCGGCAGCCGCCCTGATCCGGTTGACCAGTTCGGTGCCCTCCTCCATGATGGTGAGGTCTGCACTGAAATTGGTGTCGAACACCCGGTCGAATCCCAGCAGCTTGAGGGCCGCCACCATCTTGCCCTCGACGATGGAACCGGCGGGCATGCCGAATTCCTCGCCGATGGCGATACGGGTGGCCGGCGCGGTCTGGACGATCACATGCAGCCTGGTATCGCCGATCACCCGCAGGACCTTGGCGATGTCGTCGCGCTCGCTGATGGCGCCGGTGGGACACCACAGGGCGCACTGGCCGCAGTTGATGCAGGTGATGTCGTTCTTGATCGGCAGGCCGTAGAAGCCTTCCACGCTCTGAACATGTTTGCAGGCCTCGGTGCACTGGCCGCAGAGGATGCACTTGCGGTCGTCCCGGACGATCGAGGGGTTGTGCGGGTCGATGGGAACCCGGCCGCGCACCTGCACCGGCCAGGAACCGGGGGCGTTGTACTGCTGCGGGGTCCACCCTTCCCCGCCGGAGGGCTTGCCCGCGTCCTTGCAGCCCGACAGCGTCGTCAGGGCGCCGGCCATACCGGCCGCGCCCAGCCCTTTGAGAAAAAACCGCCGGGAACACGACGGCCCGTTCTTGCTCTTGGTCTTCATATCGTCCATATCCTTCGCTGAAATGATCCCATGGTCGTCCGGGCCGTGCCGGCTTTTGCCTTTTCCCGCCTCCCGTCCGCGCGACAGGTTGTGCTCTGATCGCAGCGAGACAGGAATCGGCACCGAACGATCCCCCCTTCCTCCGCACGCCCTTTTCACCCCACCGGCCTTCCGGTTTTTCAGGAAACCGATACTGATTCATCCTGCGCCCGCGGTACCACACAATACCTATATAGAGAATTAATTCTCTATATATATTTTAGAAAAATCTCATTGATTTGTCAATTTTATTTAAAGATTCAATTTGAGAATTTTTAGGAAATTTTTTGCAAAACCAGGCGGGTAAAAATCGGGTGCGACGAGGGGATGTCGTCAGCGGCGAGTACCGACGATCCGACCAAGGGGCGCGGGGTCGTTGCCGACCGGTCGGTCAGCGGTACGACGGATTGGCAAGAGGGGCGGAAGGAGCGATTGCGGTCAGATGAACCGGACCGAGGTGGCGTTCAGGTATTTTTCTTCGAGTAGGGAGACGATACGGCGCACAATGTTGCGCCGCAGATCGAGTTCCTGGGGGGTGTTGGGGTCCTGGTGCGCTTCGTTGATCCTGGTGCCGACGATGAAATGGATGATGTCGCTGCGCAACATCAGCCGCACGATATCGCCCGCCGGATTGGCCGGCAACCGGTCGACCGTGGTCCCGGCCGCCAGGAGTTGGGCCACATGGGCCAGGGTGAGCGCGCCCTCGGTGATCAGGTCGACCCCCTCCATGGTGGCCGGAGGGGGCATGCCGGTATCGGCCCGGCTGAGATCGACGGTGATCGGCCGGTGCAGAACGCGGCCGACGATGGTGGCGGTGGTGCCGCCGCAAATAATTTTCCGGCCGGGAAAGGTCAGGGCGGCCTGGGCGAGTTCGAAATCGCGCTGGGGCACGAAGGGCGGTCCGGTCATGATCAGCAACTGCCGCGGGACCCGGAAATGCATCACGACGCAACTGATGTCGTCGCGGGCGCAACCGCCGTCGTTGGCCAGGGCCCGGTCCATCAGTGTTTTGGCCAGCCGGCGGGAAGAGATTTCGGGGGCGGTTTTGATCAGCTCCCGGATATACGCCACGGTCTGCTCGCGGGTCCAGCCCAAGGGCATGGCGGCTTGCCCCATGCCCGACTGGGTGATCCCGTCGGAACAACAGACGAGCCGGTCGCCGATTTCCAGAACCAGCCGGCCGTGGTAGATCAACCGCTCCTTCCATCGCTCCAGCGTGATCACCGAGCGCTCCAGCTCGATTTCCTCCGCGCCCCGGAGCAGCGCCAGGGCCGGATTGCCGTGTTCGATGAAGCGCAGGGAACCGTGTTCGTCGAGATCGAGCAGGGTGAACGTCGAGTAGCTGATCTTGCGCACCTCGCAGATGGGCAGGGTGTCCATGATCGAATGGGCCCAACTGCGGGTATCCGTGCGGGTGGAGGCGAATTTGAGGGCCATGGCGGCCGTGAGATTGGCCAGCACCGATGCCTTGACCCCGGATCCCAATCCGTCGGAGAGAACCGCCAGAACCCGCCCCTCCTCCTTGATCCGATGGGACAGGACCACATCGCCGCAAATCGATTGGCGATGCTTGCTGCACTGGGCATGGTCGACATCGATGAAGGCGTTGTCAGTCACCCTCCCCTCCCCCCTCCCCGTCGTCGATCTTGGCCGGGGAGAACGATTCGATGATGCTGTTCAGGGTCACCTCGGATTCGGCGGCGTTCTCCCCCAGGAGATAGGCGATCTTCTGCACCGTGGCCAGATTCTTCTGGATGACCTCGCGCGCCCTCCGGATCACCTGTTCCTTCTGGACCGACGGCCGGGTGATGTCCTGGAGGATGGCGCCGACAACGGCATGCGGTTCGATGGTGAAGATCGACAGATGGAGGATGGTGTCGAGGAAGCGGATATCCCGGTCAAGGATATCCATGTCGTTCTTCAGCACGTTGGCGAACAGGGAATGAAAGGGCAGGAGTTCCACCAGGGAGCGTCCTTCCGGTTCCGCCGGGGATGCGGCCGGATGCTGGTGATTGACGATGGCGATGAAGGCCTCGTTGCATTCGAGCACCCGCAGGTCGCTGTCGACGATCACCACCGCCGAAGGCATCTTGTGCATGAGTACATTGGCCTTCTTGAAGGCCAACTGCCGCATCCAGGAAACGCACATCGACCGCTCCGCCCGCTGCGCGATCAGGGCTTTGCCGAATTCCCGGCAGGAATCGTAACCGCAGCCGCCGCAGTTCAGCTCGTCTTCACGCGACCGCTTGCCGATCGAGCGCAGCACCTCGGTGATCCGGGTCTCCGAAATCTCCGGCCGGCGGTGGGTCAGCGGTTCGATCCGCCTGCGTATGTCGAACATGGGCTGGCGGGGTACCGGTTGCCCTTCCGGAAAGCGGGCGGAGCGCAGCACCCGGTGGCGCTTGCCCACGGTGTTCCCCCGTTGGCTGACCTTGGGGCCGTTGATGCAGCCGCCTTCGCAGGCAAGAAGTTCGAGAAACAGGCCCTGCTCCGAGACGAGATCCTCCAAACCATCCAGGGCGTTTCCCACCGCGGCCAGGCCGGAGAAACTCATGAAGGCGGCGTCATCGATGCCGCAGTGGGCCCGGATGCCGGCGATCATGCCGCCATCCACCGGATACAGCACCCCTTCCTCAGCCGCAGAGGGGACGAAGCGATCCTCCTCGCCCGGCGCCAAGGTTCCGGGATCGATCCGCTCGGCCGCGAACCAGAGGCGCAGATCCTCGAAGGTCAGGGCGATGTCGAGCAGGTCGGGATGGTCGTCGGCCTCCACTTTCTTGGCAATACAGGGACCTATGAACACGATGGCGATGGCCGGGCCGAAATGGCGGCGAAGCAGCGCGCAATGGGCCAGGAGCGGCGAAAGCAGGCCGGTGACCGCCTCGGCCAGGTGCGGCCGGTGTTTCTGGATGAAGGCCACCACGGTCGGACAGGCCGAACTGATGAGGATTTGCCCCGGCTGCTGACGCAGGCTCTGGCCGACATGGGCGCTGACCTGCTGGGCGCCGAGGGCGGTTTCCGAGACCCCGGCGAAACCGAGCCGACGGAGGGCGGCAGTCAGTTGGCCGGCGCTGAGATCGGGAAACTCGGTCACCCAGGAAGGGGCGAGGGAGACGTAGGTCCGGGGCGGCAGCGTCACGAGTTGGCGGGCCCGGGCCAGGTCGTTGCGCACATGCTTGGCGGCATTGGGGCAGATCGAGACGCAGGCCCCGCAGTACACGCACATTTCCGGGACGATGGTGGCATAGGCATCCTGCACCCGGATGGCCTTGACCGGGCAATGGCGCACACATTTATAGCAGTCCTGGCACTCGTGCTTCTCGGTATAGATCGGCGGGCGTTTATCCATGGGGCTCCTCCCGGAGGACCGCCAGATGGTGGCGGAGCAATTCGTCGAAGCAGGAGGCCTGCACATTGGAATAGAGGGTGGTGCCGATGGTGACGTGCGGCCCCCGGGTGCATTGATTCTCGCAGAGATGGCCGGAAATGTCGGGGATCAGGCCGGCGGCCTCGACGCATTGGCGCATGGTCTCGATGGCCGGGCCGTTGTTGCCGCGGCTGTAGCAGGAACTGCCCATGCAGACGGCGATCTTCAGGGTGGCCGGATGTTCCCGCGAGGGCGCTGCCGGCCGTCGCCTCCTGCCGCCCTGGCCGCTGCCGACGAATCGCCCCAGGGAGGCGATCTGGGACCGGATCTGGCGATCGCACGCCTCGGCGACCTCGATCCGGTCGGCCTTGCCGGGGTAGATGGCGTACATTTCGCGATACTGCGGCGGCGTCAGATTCGGCATGATCACATTGGCGCCCCGCCGCAGCGCCAGTTCGCGGCCCAGACCGGCATGCATCACCGCCACCGCGGTAGTGGCGGGAATATGGGCATCCGGGCGGAGGATGCGGGCCAGGGCCACGACCTTGCAGGTCATCTCGACGGTCGGCGGTACCTGGTTGTCGGTCGGCAGGGGCGACCGTGCCCGCCAGAGCGGCGTCTCCGGGTGGGCGATGAAGGGACCGATGCCGATCATGTCGAGGTCGAGGTCGCGAAACAGCAGGATATCGTCGGCCAGGCTCTCGTAGCTTTGCCCGGGAATGCCGACCATGACGCCGCCGCCGGTTTCATAGCCCAGGGCCCGCAGGCGGCGGAGGATGGCGATCCGGTCGGACACCGTGCCGCCGTGATCGGGATGGATGACCTGGTACAGCGCCCGATCCGACGTTTCGAAACGCAGCAGATAGCGGTCCGCGCCGGCCTCCCGCCAGGCAGCCAGCTCGTTCTCGGTACGCTCTCCCAGGCTGAGGGTCAGGGCCAACGGCGTCGCCGCCTTGATCCGGCGAATGAGCCCGGCCAGCCAGTGGCCCTCGACGCCGTAGTCCTCGCCGGACTGGAGCACCAGGGTGCCGTAGCCCATCTGGACCGCCTGGAGCGCGCAACGATAGATGTCCTCCTCGGTCAGCCGGTAGCGGCGGACCGTCCGGTTGGCGGCGCGCAGCCCGCAGTAGTGGCAGGAGCGGGCGCAATGGTTGGAGATCTCCACCAGGCCGCGCAGGTGAACGGCATCGCCCACCCACTCTTCCCGCGTCCGGTCCGCCCGTTGCCAGAGTTCGCTCAGCTCAAGGGCATCGTCGCAGCGCAGCCAATGGAGCAGTTCCCGCCGGTCCATGCTCACCTGCCTCCGTTGTGTGCGGGCGCCAGTGAACGGAGCAGTTCCAGGGCCGCGGGAAAGGGACTGAGCGCGCGGGCGAAAATGCCCAGGCTGTAGGCGATGGCCAGGCCGTAATTGGTGACCGGCACCCCTGCTTCGCGGCAGCGGGCGATGCGGCCGAGCACTTCGCGGCGGTTGAGCATGCAGGAGCCGCATTGGATCGCCAACCGGTACTCGTGCAGATCGTCGGGAAAATCATGGCCCTGGACATGGGTGAACGCCAGTTGCCCGCCAACGAATTGGGTGAGCCAGCGGGGGATCTTGACCCGGCCGATGTCCTCGCCAATGGGATGATGGGTGCAGGCCTCGGCGATCAGCACCCGGTCGCCGGGCTGAAGCCGCTCGATGGCCAGCGCGCCGGCCACCTGGGTGAGCAAATCGCCCTTGCTGCGGGAAAACAGGATGGAAAAGCTGGTGAGCCGCACGTCGGCGGGCACATCGGCGACCACCTTGAGAAAGGCCTGCGAGTCGGTCACCACCAGCTTGGGCGGACGGGCGAGCGCAGAGAGGGCGTGGCGCAACTCCCGTTCCTTCACCACCAGGCACAGGGAATCGCCGTCGAGGAGGTCGCGGATGGTCTGCACCTGGGGCAGGATCAACCGCCCCCTGGGCGCCTCCTTGTCGATGGGCACCACCAGCACCGCGGTCTCCCCGGGGCCGACCAGATCGGAGACGATGGCCGGGTTGTCGATGAAATCGGCCGGTGCCCGCTCGACGATCCGTTGCTGCACCGCGCCGATTCCCGTCCCGTTGACGGCGGCGGTGTGCACCAGCGGGATCGATCTGGCCGCCAGGTCGGCGACCAGCGCATCGGACGCACGCCCCTGGTCGGCCTTGTTCATCACCACCACCACCGGAATCAGGCGCCGGGTCAGTTCCTCCAGCAAATCGGCCTCGAAGCCGCCCCATTCGCCGCAGGCACTGACGATGATGCCCAGATCGGTCCGCTCGAAGACCGCCCTGGTCCGGGCGATGCGCATCGCTCCCAGGGCGCCGGTATCGTCGATTCCGGCGGTATCGATGAAGAGCACCGGCCCGAGCGGCAGCAGCTCCATCGGTTTTTCCACCGGGTCGGTGGTGGTGCCGGCACAGGCCGAAACAATGGCCACCTGCTGGCGGGTCATGGCGTTGAGCAGGCTCGACTTGCCAACGTTGCGGCGACCGAACAGGCCGATGTGCAGGCGCAGGCCCTTGGGTGCGGATTGACTCATATCATTGATCCGGGTCAGACGGGGAAGGGACGAAACCGAGGCGGCAGACGGCGGTGGCGCTGGTGCATTGGTCAAACTGCTCATCGCTGATCCCGGCCTCGACCCGGGCCAGTTCGCGGATGGAGACGCCGGTGCGGGCAGCCGTTGCCGCCAGTTCGGCCGCCCGCTCGTGGCCGATGACCGGCACCAGGGCGGTGACCGTGGCCGTGGCATTGGCGACCTGCCGGGCGCAGCGGGCCGCATCCACCTCGATGCCCTCGATGCAATGGCGGCAGAGAATGTCGTCGGCCCGTCCCAGCAGATCGAGATTGTCCAGGAGGGTCCGGGCCACCAGCGGCAGGAAGGGGTTCAGATCGAGATTGCCCGAAGCGCAGGCCAGGGTCAGGGCCGCATCGTTGCCGATCGCCAGCATCGCGACTTGGCTGACGGCCTCGGGAATCACCGGATTGACCTTGCCGGGCATGATCGACGAACCGGCCTGGCGCCGGGGCAGGCGCAGCTCGGCAATCCCGGCGTCCGGGCCGGAACCGAGGAACCGCAGGTCCGTGCAGATCTTGAGCAGATTGGAGGCGTGGGCCTTGAGTATCCCCGACACCTCGACAAAGACATCGGCGTTCTGGGTGGCTTCCACCAGGTTCTCCGCCCGGGCCAGGCCCAGTCCGGTCAGTTGACGCAGCGTTTCGGTGACTTCGAAGATGTAGCGGCGCGGCGCGGCCAGGCCGGTGCCGACGGCGGTGCCGCCGAGATTGACCACCCGCAGCCGTTCGTGGCACTTGGCGATGCGCCAACGGTCGCGGTTGATCGCCTCGGCATAGGCGCCGAAGGTGCGGCCGGCGGTGGTCAGCACCGCGTCCTGCAGCTCGGTCCGGGCCACCTTGACCACATGGGCCCAGCGCTGTTCCTGCCGCTGGAAGGCCTCCTGGAGGGCCAGCACCCGCTGTTCCAAACGGGCCAGCAGGTGCAGCGCGGCAACCCGCAGGGCGGTGGGAAAGACATCGTTGGTCGACTGGTGCCGGTTGAGGTCGTCCAGGGGACTGACCCGTCCGTAGTCGCCCCTGTCGCGGCCGAGCAGCTCCAAGGCCCGGTTGGCCAACACCTCGTTGACATTCATGTTGGCGCTGGTGCCGGCCCCGCCCTGCAGGTCGTCTACGATCAGCCACTCGCCAAGCCCGCCCTCGGCCATCTCCCGGCAGGCGGCCAGGATGGCGTCGGCCTTTGCCGGATCGTCGCGCCACGCGCCCAACCGCTGGTTGGTTTGGGCAGCCGCCAGCTTGACCAGTCCGAGGGCGCGGATCAGGGCGGGATGGAGCGGCCGGCCGGACAGGGGGAAATTCTCCACCGCCCGCAGGGTGTGGATGCCCCACAGGCTGTCGCCGGGAACCTCGCGCTGGCCGAGGCTATCGGACTCCGTTCGGGTCTGGCACATAAGGCTTCCTCTGGATAGAAGCGGAAAGGGAGAAAAAAACGACCGATACGATCAGGGTACTGTATGTCCGTTGGGATTCGCGGCCAAGGGAAAAGAAACCGTCTTGCTGTCGATGCCATGCAAACGTTGCTCCGTGGCACGGCAGTCTGTCGCGAGAACCGCCATGCCCCGGAGCAACGGGAAAGGAAAATGCTCCCGCCGGTAACAGGGACGCAAACCGGCGGGAGCGGGGGATGCCTCGTTCAGCGGGCGCCGGCCTCGACCGACGGAGACGACACCTGGGCCAGTTCGGCGTGGATGGCCTGCACGACCGTGTCGAGCGTCGCCTGGGAAATGATCGTTTCGCCGACCGCCACATTGGGTCCTTCGCCGCAGCGTTCGAAGCAGAAGGAGGCCTGGACCTGGACCCTGTCGTCGAGATCGTTGGCCTCTACATGCTTCATCAGGCCCTGGATGATCGCCTGCGAGTTGCGCAAAAAACAGCCTGTTCCCGCGCACACCCGGACAATCAACGGCCCTTCGCCCGATTCCTTGGCCCTGGCAAGGGCATGGTCTTCCGCGCCGGCGCGCCGGCGATGATGATAATGGGTGTGGAGCAGCCGATGCGATTCGCGGCTGGCCGGCTCGCCGAGGAATTTCTGATAGCATTCGGTGACGAAGTGGTTCTCCTGGGAACAGTGGAGATCGAGCAGCCGGTCGGTGTTGTACAGCGCCTCGGCGCGGGCCCGGCGGCGCTGGGCGATATCGCGTCCCACCGGTTGGCCGGCGCCGCCGATACAGCCGCCGGGGCAGGCCATGACCTCAACCAGATCAACCAGCAGGGTGCCGGCAAGGATGCGCTGCATCGTCTCGCGCGCCTTGCCCAGGCCGTGGACAATGGCCAGCTTCAGCTCGATGCCGCCGACCTCCGTCCGGATCACGCGCAGGGAATCCTCGCCACGTATTTCCTCACATTCCGGATCCACCGGATTCTGGCCGGTGAGTTTGCCCACCGCGTAGCGCAGCACCGCCTCGGTGACCCCGCCGGAGTTGCCGAAGATCACCCCGGCGCCGGTTTTGAAACCCATGGGCATATCGAAGCTCGCCGGGTTGAGCTTGTTCAGGCTCAGGCCCGATTCTTCGATCATCCGGGCCAACTCCTGGGTGGTGAGCACGTAATCCACGTCCGGGATGCCGGCTGTCCGAAACTCCGGCCTTCTCGCCTCGAACTTCTTCGCCGTGCAGGGCATGATCGACACCATGACGATGTCCTTGCGCTCCCGGCCCAGCTGGGCCGGCAACGTGTGCTTGACCATGGAGCCCATCATCTGCTGCGGCGACCGGCAGGAACTGAGATTGCCCAGGAGTTGCGGGAAATACTGCTCGGCGAACTTGACCCAGCCCGGACAGCAACTGGTGAACAGCGGCAGTCGCTCGCCATTGCTTTTGCGGGCAATGAACTCGTTCGCCTCCTCAACCACGGTGAGATCGGCGGTAAAACTGGTGTCGTAGACGATGTCGAACCCCATCCGCTTCATCGCCGCCACCACCTGACCGGTGGTGTTGAGACCGTATTCGCTGCCGAACTGCTCGCCGATGGCGACCCGGACCGCCGGAGCGATCTGGGCGACCACCACGGTGCCGGGATCGTAGATCGCCTGCCATACCGCCTCGATCTCCGAGGCCGGAGCCAGGGCGCCCGTGGGACAGACCGAGGCGCACTGGCCGCAGTTGACGCATTCGCCGGCTCCCAGATCCCGGCCGAAGGCGGGAAGCACCGCGGCATCATGGCCCCGATGGGCGAAATCGATAGCGCCCACGGACTGGATTTCGTCGCAGAAGCGCACGCAATCGCCGCAAAGCACGCACTTGTTGGGATCGCGGATCAGGGACGGACTCGAGGCATCGACCGGTTTCGGCTGGTGGATGGAACGGTAGCGGATGGTGGTAATGCCCAGCCGACGGGCGATATCCTGGAGCTGGCACGAGCCGCTGCGCACGCAACTGGTGCATTCCCGGTCGTGGTTGGCCAGGAGCAGTTCAACGGCAATCTTGCGGATTTCCCGCAGTTCCTGGGTGTTCGTGCGGACCACCAGCCCCGGCTCGGGCGGCGTGGAGCACGCGCCGAGAATGCCGCGCCCGTCGACATCGACCAGGCAGAGGCGGCAGGCGCCGTAGACACTCAGGTCGGAATGGTAACAGAAGGTGGGCAAATCGATACCGACCTTGCGGACCAGTTCCAGCAGGTTCTTCTCGCCGTCGATCGCCACGGGGCGGCCATCGATGGTCAATGTGGCGGCTTGTCGCTTGATCATGCGCGTCCTCCCGGCAGTCCCTCGACGGCGCCGAATTTGCAGGACTGTGCACACGCCCCGCATTTGATGCATTTTTCCTGATCGATCACATGCGGCTGCTTCAACGCACCGTCAATGGCCTCAACCGGGCATTTTTTGGCGCACTTGCCGCAGCCCTTGCACTTTTCCGCGTTGATCCACGGCTTGAGCAGGGCCGTGCACTGGCCGGCCGGACAGACCTTGTCCCGGACGTGCGCCTCGTATTCCTCCGGAAAATGGCGCAGGGTCGACAGGACCGGGTTGGGCGCGGTCTTGCCCAGGCCGCAAAGCGAACCCTTCTGCACCGCCAGGGCGAGTTCCTTCAAAAGCGGCAGGGTCCTCTCGTCCGCCCGGCCCTCGATGATGTCGTCCATCAGGACGAGCATCTGCCGGGTGCCCTCGCGACAGAGCACGCACTTGCCGCAACTTTCGCGCTGGGTGAACTCCATGAAAAACCGGGCCACCGACACCATGCAGGTATCCCGGTTCATGGCCACGAGACCGCCGCTCCCCACCATGGCGCCGACACCGCGCAACGAGTCGAAATCCATGGGCAGGTCGAGGTGTTCCCGGGTCAGGCAGCCGCCGGACGGGCCGCCGATCTGGACCGCCTTGAACCCGGCCGGATCGATGCTGCCATCGCTCCCGGTGATCCCGCCGCCAATGTTGTGGACAATCTCCCGCAACGTGGTACCAAAAGGCACCTCGATCAGGCCGGTGTTGGCGACGTGGCCGGTGAGGGCAAAGGTCTTGGTGCCGGGGGAACCGGCGGTGCCCAGTGCACGGAAGCGCGCCGCCCCCTGCCGGATGATGCGAACCGCATGGGCCAGGGTCTCGACGTTGTTGATGATGGTCGGCTTCCCCCAGAGGCCGCTTTGGGCGGGAAACGGCGGCTTGGGCCGGGGCATGCCCCGCTGGCCCTCGATCGAGGCGATCATCGCCGTTTCCTCGCCGCAGACAAAGGCCCCCGCCCCCTCCATGATCTCGCAACTGAGGGAGCATCCCGTCCCGAAGACGTTCGCGCCCAACAGGCCGCGTTCAGTGGCGTCCCTGACCGCGCGGCGCATCCGCTGCACGGCCAGGGGGTACTCTGCCCGCACGTACACCAGCGTTTCGTCGGCACCGATGGCCCGGGCGGCGATCATCAGTCCTTCGATGACGCTGTGGGGATTGCCTTCCATGACGCTGCGGTTCATGAAGGCGCCGGGATCGCCCTCGTCGGCGTTGCAGATGACGTATTTCTTTTCGCCGGCCTGCCGCCGGGCCGCCTCCCATTTACGGCCGGTGGGAAAACCGCCGCCGCCCCTGCCCCTCAAGCCGGATTCGACCATCTCCGCACAGATCGATTCGGGGCTCATCTCCAGAAACGCCTTTCTTGCCGCCCGGTAGCCGCCATTGCGGATGTATTCGTCGATGTTTTCCGGGTCGATGGTGCCGCAGTCGCCGAGGACGAATCGCTGCTGGCGCGTATAAAACGGTATGTCGTCCGTGCCCCTGCAGGCATGGCCGTTGCCCGGTTCCGTATAGAGCAGCCGTTCGACCACACCGTCCGCAACCAGGCTGGTCGTGATGATGTCGTCGACATCGGCCGGCTTGACCCGGGTGTAGAGAATATTCTCCGGAAAAATTGTCACCAGCGGACCCATCTGGCAAAATCCCTGGCAGCCGCTGCGCGTGACGGCGGTTTTGCCGTGATTGTCGTTTTCCGCCCGCAACTCGAGAACGACGGGTAGATTTTTGTCCGCCATCTCCTGCTGAAACGCGGCATAGACCTTCATCGCCCCATTGGCCATGCAACCGGTGCCCGCACAGATGACGACCCGACGCTGCGCCCCCATCAGCATATTTGCAACGGGCAGTTCATGTGGCTGCGTGTTCATGCCTGCACCTTTTCCTGTTGCTCGATCTCGTCGATGAGGCGGATGGCCGCCTCGGGGGTCATCTGACCATGCACCTCTTCGTTGATGACCACCACCGGCGCCAGGCCGCAGGCGCCGAGGCAGGCGACGGTTTCCACGGTGAAGAGCATGTCTTCCGTTGTCATGCGTTTGGCGGACAGGCCCAAGCGCCGGTAAATCGCCTCGAGAATGGGGATCGAACGCTTGACATGGCAGGCGGTGCCGTCGCACAGCCGGATGCAGTATTTGCCTTTGGGTTCGAGGGCAAAGTGGGAATAAAAGGTGGCGACGCCGAACACCCGGGCCGGAGGGATGTCGAGGCCGGTGGCGACGTAGGTGAGCACATCTTCGGGCAGATACCGGTATTCCTCCTGGACGGCCTGAAGGATCGGGATCAATCGCTGCGGCTGCCTGCCGTTCTGCTCAAGGATGACGCCGACCTTGTCATAGCGGCGGGCCGGGGATTGCAGGTGCGTTGCTGCCAGTTCACATGCATTCATGGTTTGGATACTCCTTTCGCCCGGGATTGGGCCAGTTTTCGTGTCATCTTCTGCGATAGCACCGCAAGCGAGCAATACAAATCCTCATTGGTCACAAGAACGCGCTCCGGCACCTCGATCTTTGCCGGCGCAAAATTCCAGATGGCCAAAACGCCGCCCTCGACGAGCAGGTTTGCCGCCTGTTGGGCTTCGGAGGCGGGAACGGTGATGATGCCGAAGCGAACCTTCATGCGCCGCATCAAGTTGGGCAACTTGCTGACATGGCGAACATGCTTGTCGTGAATGACCCGATGGCACTTATTGGGATCGACATCGAAGGCGGCAACGATCTGCAGGCCGCACTCGGCAAAACCGGCATACCCCATCAACGCCTCGCCCAGGCTGCCGGCACCGACGAGAAATGCCTCGATGGTGTTATCCCAGCCGAGAAAGCGCTCGATGGCGCAGATCAGGTCGTGAACGTCATAGCCGATCTTGGGTCTGCCCACGGTCCCGGTCATTTCAATATCCTTGCGGATCTGAGTGGGATCGAGCTTCAATTCGGTCCCGATCATGGTACAGGACACACCGGTGCGACCGCCGTCACGCAACTGTTTCAACAGGCGATAATAGAGAGGCAAACGACGCAGGGTCGGCTCCGGGATGCTTCTGGCCGGTTCCTTGACGGAGTGCACCTCTGGCTCATTCATACCCCTCCCCCCTTCGGATCGTTAGCGAGAATCGAATATCGATTAAACGGACGACGAAACATACCGAGCAACTCCTTATCGAGAATTAATTCTCGATATTTATTATCCTACAATGTTCTTTACATGTCAACATATATAAACGATAGGCGACAGGCTGATTTATAATTTTCATAATAAATAACAATAAGTTGTGCATAAATCAAAATGTCTTCGACAATGCCCGAGCAAAAAAGAAGCGATAAAAAAGAAAGCCCAACGTGTAATGATGGGCATGCGTAGAAATTGGCATGGACTGACCGGTGGGGTCCGCAAACTGCCGCCGGAGTCGATGGGATATTGCGCCCGGCCGGTCAGCAGTCTGGCGGATGCGGATTGGTCCCGGAGACGTTGTCGGGAAAATCGGTGAAGATGCCAGTTGTGCCGGCCGCGAACAACTGGCGCTGGCGGACCGGATCGTTGATTGTGAAAACATTGACGTGCAAGCCGGCAGCACGCACGGCCCGGATGACGGCAGAGTCGGCGAGCGCGTCGGATGGATGGTAGGCGCAGACTCCAAGGGAGCGGAGCGAGTCGATCAGGTCGGACGGATGCCGCCCCTCCTGCAGGGCGGCGGTGGCGATTGCCGGGGCGAGCCCGCGGCAGAAACGCAGCAGGGAATGGTTGAACGAGGAAAGGAGCACCAGCGCCCCTGCCCGCGCCCGCGCGACCTCGCGCACCACCGCGGTCGCCAGTTGCTCGTTGAGACGGGCATTCTCCAAGTCCTTCAGCTCGATATTCAGCGGCATCCGGTGGAACACGGCCCAGGCCAGGACCTCCCGCAGGCTGGCAATGCGCTGGGGCAGCATGGTACGCAGGCGGCCGCGATCCGCGATGCCGTCCGTGAGCGTGCCAAAGGGATCGGCCTGCAGAAACCATGAGCCCGCATCGAGCCGCCGCAACTGGTCCAGGCGCCAGTCGCAGACCGCCAGGCTGGTCAGCCCCAATCCGGCTGCCACCTGCGCGGCATTGCTGATTCGGGTCAGCAAGCGGTCGTGAACAACCACGGCCACTCCGTCGCGGCTCAGACGGACATCGAGTTCGATCATGCCGCAGCGGCCCAGGCTGGCACCGAACGCGGCCAGGGTATTTTCCGGAAAACAGGCGCGAAAGCCCCGATGGGCGATGATGAGCGGGCCGGGGGCAAGCCGGTCGAAGAATCGGCAAGATGAATCGGGTTGCCCGGTCATCGCAACTGGCCTTTTCCGGTGGGCGATTACTGCACGATCAGGGTGCGCCGGGCCAAGGCGCCGTCCTCGCCGGCAATCAGCAGATTGGCCAGTTCGTTGCGGTCATCGGCCCTGGGCGGGAAATGGGCATGGAGCAGGGCGCCGACCTCCTCGATCACCTGGCACAGGGCCTCGCCGGCGCGATCTTCCCTGATCCCGGTCACCAGGGTATCGACGAACCCCTGCCAGACCTGCGGCTCGAGCCGCTCGTTGATGCCCCGATCCCCCAAAATCCAGACGCGGCGTTCCAGCACCGAGACGTAGATCAGCACGCCGGTCGCATCGCGGGTGTCCTGCAATCCTTCGCGGTAAAACCGGTTGACGGCCGCCCGTTCCACCTCGGCCGCCGCCCGCCGCTCGCTGATGAACGGCCGCAGCAGAAACGGCAGGCGCATCAGCAGCCGGGCCAGGGGAAAAAACAACAGGAGAAAGGCCAGGAAAAGCCAGAGAAACTGGTCCTGCCACCACAGCAGGGACCCGGTGGTCACGGCGGCGATCAGGGCGGCAGGCAGCGAAAGGACGGCAGCGCCGGTGAGAACCGCCTCGGGGTAGGCGTGGCTGGCCGAGACCACCATGGGTACGATCTCGCCGGTGGTGCGCCGCTCCGCCTCCTCGACCGTCCGGGCAATCCGTTCCTGCTCGTCTGCGGTCAGAAACCGTTGGGCCAATGTCTGCATGGTCACCATCCTCCCGAGGCACCGCCGCCGCCAAAGCCGCCACCCCCGCCACTGAAGCCGCCGCCGCCGAAACCACCGCCTCCGCCAAAACCGCCGCCGAAGCCCGGATCGGAAAAGATCCCGCCGGAAGAAGAGCCGCGCCGGCCGCCGCCGGCAGCCAAAAGACTGGCCACCAGGGCGCCCAGCACGCCGACCGGCACCAGAACCAGCAGCATCAGCCCGCTGAAAAGCCCGGCAAAGAGCGTTGCCCCCAGGAGAGGGGCGAAGGCGCCGCCCAGGCCGGCTGCCAGCGGCTTGACCCGGTGGAAGAGATTGCCGATCATCATCAGGCCGAAGAGCAGAATCAGCAGAAAGGGCCCGTAATCACGATCGCCGCCCCGCTGCTCCAGGCCGCCCTTGCCGGCATATTCGCCCCTGACCGCCGCCACCATGGCCGTGACCCCGTCGATCACCCCCTGGTCGAAATCGCCCCGCTTGAAAGCGGGCACGATCCTCTCCCGGATGATCCGGCCGGCCACCAGATCGGTCAGGCTGCCTTCCAGGCCATAGCCCGTCTCGATCCGAATCTTGCGGTCGCCCGCCGCGATCAGCAGCAGGGCGCCGTTGTCCAGCCCCTTCTGGCCGATCTTCCAGGTCTCGGCCACCTTGAGCGAGTAGTCCTCCAGCGCCTCGTCCTCCAGGCTGGGGATGGTGAGCACCACGATCTGGGTCGATTCGCTGCGGGCCAACTCCTGCAGCGACTGTTCGAGCAGTTGGACCGTGCCGGCGGAAAGGATCCGGGCGGTATCGTTGACCCTGGCGGCCAGCGGCGGCACTTCCAGCGCCCTGGCCGGGGCAGCGGCACCGCCCGCCAGCAGCAGCACCAGCGCCCACACGGCCGGAAGCAGGCCGAACAAACGCGCCATCATCCCGGTCACCGGGTCTGGAAATCGACCTTGGGCACTTCCCTGGCCTCAGGAGCGGCCTTGTAATACTCCTTGCGCTCCAGATGGAGGAGCAGGCGGTTGGTCAGGCTCTCGGGAAAGGCGCGGATGGCGCTGTTGAAAACTTCCACCGCCTGATTGTAGCGCTGGCGGGCCACGTTGATCCGGTTTTCCGTGCCTTCGAGCTGGTTCTGCAGGTCGAGGAAGTTCTGGTTGGCCTTGAGATCCGGATACTGTTCCGCCACCACCATCAACCGGGCCAGGGCGGAACCCACGCTCCCCTGTGCCTCCTGGAACTGCTGCATGGCCGCCGCATTCCCCAGATCCTTGGTGGACAGCTGAATGGATGTGGCCTTGGCGCGGGCATTGATCACCGCCTCCAGGGTCTCCCGCTCATGGCTGGCATACCCCTTGACGGTTGCCACCAGGTTGGGGATCAGATCGGCCCGGCGCTGCAGGTTGGACTCGATATCGCCCCAGGCCTTGAACACCGCCTCTTCCTTGCTCTGCAAGGCGTTGTAGCCGCAGCCGGACACCAGAACCAGAAGTGAAAAAATGGCCACCAGTTGGTGCAGTCGTGTTGTCATACTCCCCTCCTTGACAAGAAGTTAGAGAAAACTCACATGGTTTGTGCCGTGCGCCGGCGCTCCCGTTCGAGAATCCACTGCACGGCCGCGGCGAGATCCTCGGCCACATGGGCGGGCTGGATCGCCTGGCCGGGACCGATATAGCAAAGATCGCCCCGACCATAGCCGGTCAGCACCAGCAGGGAGGTCGCCCCGACGGCAGCGCCGCAGCGCAGGTCCGACCAGCGATCGCCGACCATGTAGGAACGGGCGAGATCGAGCCCCAGTTCGCGGGCCGCCTGTTCGAGCAGGCCGGCCTTGGGCTTGCGGCAGGAACAGTTCAAACGATAGCGCTCGTCCTTGGCCTCGGGATGGTGCGGGCACACGTACAGTCCGTCGAGCCGGGCACCGGCCAGGGCCAGCAGGCGATGCATTTCCGCGTGAACTGCATCGAGCAGCGATTCGGGAAAGTAGCCACGGGCAAGGCCCGACTGATTGGTGACCACCACCACCGGCAAATCGTGCTCGTTGAGGCGGCGGATCGCCTCGCCCACCCCCGGCAGCAGGTGGAAGCGGCTCAGATGGTTGATATAGCCCATCTGCTCGTTGATGGTGCCGTCCCGGTCGAGGAAGATGGCCGGCCGCAGGCGGCGCTGCCGTTCCTCCTGCCGCCCGGCCATCACGCCTCCTCCAGGATGCGCAGAACGGCCCGGCCGACCTCGTCGCTGTCGATCAGCTTCATGCAGCGGAAGTGCTTTTCCGGGCACTGGCTTTTCTTGCAGGGACTGCACGGCAGCGGCTTGCGGATCACCACCGCGTTGTCCGCAAGCGGCCCGGTGGCGATGTGGTCGGTGGAGCCGAAAATGGCCACCAGCGGCGTGTGCAGGGCCGCGGCCACGTGCATCAGGCCGGAATCGTTGGTGACAAAGGCATCGCACTCGCCGATCAGGGCCATGGCTTCGATCAGGCTGGTGGCACCGGTGAGGTCGATCATCCGCGCGGCCGCCTCGGCGCCGGCAAACCCCTTGACCGCCACGGCGGTCTCGCGGTCGGCCATGCTGCCGAAAATCAGGATGCGGCAGCCGCTCCGGCGGCAGAGTATGCGGGCCAATTCGCCGAATTTGTCCGCCGGCCATCGTTTGGCCGGGCCAAAGGCCGCGCCGGGATTGAAGCCGATCACCGGCATGCTGCCCGTCTGCGTGCCGGTGAGTTCGCTGATCCGGTGTTTGGCCGCATCGACCTCCTCGCCGGGGATGAACAGCTCCAGTTCGTTTCCCCCGGTCTGCAACCCCAGGCCGAGCAGGATCCGCTGGTAATAATTTACCTCATGTTTTTTATTCAACTCGTTGATTTTATGAACTCCATGGGTAAGCAGCAGACCGCGGCCGTCGGTGGTGTAACCGCCACGCACCGGAATGCCGGCCAGCATGGTGATCAGGGCCGCCTCAAAGGCGTTCTGCAGGAGGATGGCGCAGTCGAACTGCTCCTGGCGCAGTTCGCCCGCCAATTGCAGCATGCCCTTCACCCCCTGGTGGCGTCCCTTCTTGTCGTAGAGGATCAGCCGGTCCACCCGAGGGCTGTAGCGGAACACATCGCCCACCCAGGGATGGACCAGCATGGCGATCTCGCTCTCCGGAAAATTCTCGCGGATGCTGCGCACCGCCGGCGTGGTCATCACCCCATCGCCGATCCAGTTGGTCGAGCGGACCAGAATCTTTTGCGGATGCTGCGGCCAGGGCTTCACGACATCTTTCCTCCGGCATCTACTGCGGCCAGCAGACCGGCCAGCCGCTCCATGGCAAAGCCGATGGTCGCATCCTGGCTCAGGGCGATCTCATAGTTGGCGATGGCCGCCTCGCGTTCGCCCAGTTGCTCCAGGTTGAGGGCAAGGTTGGCATAGTCGATGGCCGAGGCCGGATTGAGCTCGGTCGCCCGGCGAAATGCATGGACCGCCTCGCCATGGCGGCCGGTCTTGTAGCAGCAGACCCCCAGGGTGTTGTGAATGTCCGGCCGCTCCTCGTCGCAGTCCAGCCCCTGCCTGAGCACCGCGATGGCCTCGTCGTACCGGGCGAGGTCGCGCAGGCAGGAGCCCTGGTACGAGTAGAGGTAGGGCAGATCTTCCGGCGCCGGCTGCAAACCCATGGCCTGGTCGAAGCAGGCCAGGGCCGCGTCCGCCCTTCCCTGTTCGTACAGGTGGCGGCCCCGGTAGAAATGGAGATAGTAGGCATCCGGCAGCACCGCCTGCATGGCGGCCAGCTTGGCGTCCAGCTCCTCGCCTGCGAGGAGGTCGGCCGCCAGCTTGGCGGCGAACAGGGCCGCGTTGCCGCCCATGGCCCGTTCGCGGAAATGGGCGCCGGGGATGATGGTGTACACCGCCGGGATGCCCAGTTCCGGATGGGTGGTGTCGACCACCAGCACGTCCAGGTTCTGGCGGCGGAGCGCGGCCACGCAGTTGTTCACCTCCCGAAAGATGTCGTCATCCTGGAGATCGGCCATCTCATTCAGGCCGATGGTGCGGTCGCTTGCCACCACATAGTCGACCTCGTCCAGGCTGAGCGGTTTGGGCAGGCCGCTGGCCACGTAGTTGGAGCCGCTGTTGAAATCGCCGGCCAGTTGCGCCACCTCGGTGAGGGCGCGGATCAGGGCCTTGGTGGCGCCGGGCGTGGTGCCGGCGGTGTAGACGATCTCGCTCAACCGGGGAAAAGTGGCCGGGTCCCAAGCCAGGGCACCGACGGTGGGGATACCGGTGTCGAGGGAGAAATCGCGGAGATGAACCTCGATGCCGTTGCGGCGGAACTTGGCCAGCAACTCCTGGGCCACCGGATCGGCGATCGAGGCGGGATCGATGGCCGGGGTCACGATCCGGTCGCGGGTGATCAGGGCGCAGACATGGCGCTCCACCACCTCACTGATGCCCTGCAGCACCGCCTCCTCGTAGGTATTGCCGGCCGACGGTCCGTTGAATTCGTTGATGGCATAAAACCAGGAAAAGGGCACCAAAAGCGGGGTGGCGTCGGCCAGCCGCAGGGCCCAGGTCCAGCGCAGGGGCAGACCGGCCAGCAGTTGCCGCAACCGTTCGGGCGGCAGCGAGGCGTCGTGCACCGACTGCAACAAAGACTCGATCGGCAAAACCGGATACCCCTCCGATTCCATGGCAGCGTAGTCGCCGATGAGGAAATTGTCCGCCTCGCGGAGAAAACTGAAAAAGCTGAACCGCTCCCCCAACTCCATGCAGGCGCTGGCCCGCGACTGCTCGGGAGTCGAGCCCTTGCCCATCTGTTTCTTGTTGCCGATGATCCGCAACGCATCCTCGCCGCACATGGAAAAATACACGGGAATGTCGAGCCGGCCGTTGTCGATACGCCGGATCTCCTTGAGCACGTCGAGACGGCTGGCCCGCAGCCGGTTCTGGAATCGGGCCACGGTCTCCTCAGGGGTGCAGGCCTTGTCCTGATCGTAAGTGTAGTGTTTCGGGCATGGCCCCAAGGCGATGATCTTCTTCTGCATAACTCCTGTCCTATAAAAAAACGGTGGAACAATCTCCGTTCCTTGCCGCCTGTCTTCCCGCTTGCTCTTCTCCGATGTCATGCGGCCAAACGTGCGGCCACGCGGTCCAGCCGCTGCCGCCACGACATCCCCTGCGGCACGAGCGTCAACCGTCTGGCCGCGGGCGGTTCCTGCTCGATCCGGATCTCCAGCCGCTCGGTCGGGGCTAGCGTACCGAGCAACTCCGGCCATTCGACCACGCAGACGCCCGGCCGGTCGAAAAAATCAAGCAGACCGACATCCTCGACATCCTCCTGGCGGTCGAGCCGGTACAGATCCATGTGCACCATCGGCAGCCGGCCCGTGTACTCGTGCACCAGCGCGAACGACGGACTGGACACGTACTGGTCGTCACCGACATCGAGAGCCCGGGCGAGCGCCTGCATCAGGGTGGTCTTGCCGGCCCCGAGGTCTCCCGACAGCAGCAGCACGTCTCCGGGAGCCAGCACCTCGGCCAGGGCAGCAGCTAGGGGGGCAAGGTCCTCAGGCTCGGCGCAGGTCAGCACCAGCGTCCCGGCCTCGCCCCGTATCTCGCCGTGTTGTCCGTCGTGCTCTGAGCTCATCATTCGATGGTCATATCCCACGTTGTATCCCTGGCCGCCCTTCTCTACCACAGGCCGGGCCCATTATGAAGCCGAAAGTGCAGAAAGCGCCACCGGCACCCGCGCCCCGGCAATGCGGCTCCATGGGAACAACCAGACCGCCGCGGCTATTTGTGATACTTTTGCCCGGCCCTGATGGTGCAGGCCCGGTACAACTGCTCCAGCAGGATCAGCCGGGTCATCTCGTGGGTGAAGGTCAGCCTTGAGAGCGACACCACCAGGTCGGCCCTAGTCAGCACCGAATCATGCAGGCCCAGATGCCCGCCGATCAGGAAACAAATGGTCGCAATTCCCCGTTCCTCCCACCGGGTCAGCAAAACGGCCAACTCCTCGGAATCAAGCGATGTTCCACCCGGATCGAGCGCCACGCACAAACCGGCTGCGGCGGCCTGTTCCAGGAGCTGCGCTGCCTCGGCCGCCTTGATCACCTCGTCCGCATCGCGGCGGCCATGCCGCTCCCGCAGTACCGGCAGGGCCACCGGAATGAAGCGGCCGAGCCGGTTGGCATAGTCGCGGATGCCGGCATCGAGGTACGGCTCCCTGGTTTTGCCGACCAGGGGGATGAGCAGTTTCATGCCGCGAATTTCTCCGCATCGCCCTGGGCCTGCAATGCCCGGAATATCCGGCAGAAGTCGACGTATTCCATCCCTTGGACGAATCCTGGGCAGGAGGCGGTGATTGTCCGGTAGTTGTCCTCGTCGGCCAGCATGCTCGGATGGAGCGGCCATTGCCGGCATCGCCAGGGGCGGCCTTCATGCACGGTGCAGCCGCGCTCCGCATGGTAGAAGATGCAGTGCCCGTCACGGACCTGCATCTGCACCACCGAACCGGTGATCCGCCAATAGCGCTCGGCCACCTCCTCGCGGCTCATCCTCAGGGCTGCGATCATCCGTTCCTGGTCTTGCTGGTCGAGGGACACCGTGGTTTCGCCGTGACAGCAAAAACCGCAGCAGGTGCAGGCGAAGATATCGCTCACCTGGAATGGTTGTTGTCTTTCTTCATTCATGGCTCAAGTTTAGGGGTTGGTCTTGCCACGAAAGGATCGAAAGCCAACCTCTTGGAATAATATCATTTTAACGTGAAAAGCCTTTTGCTTTCCGATACATTGGATTTGCGAAAATCATTAATGATATCAAAAAGAAAAGGCTCAAATGGACCATACTCAATACTACCAGGAGCAACAAGAGGCAAAACGACTGCATGACCGGATTTCTTCCTTTCTGGACGACTTCAAGGTCGGCACCCTGCTGGCTGGCAGCGGTATCCGCAAATTGCGGGGAGCAAAGCCCCTGGCGGTGTTCACTGCCATCTTTGTTTTGCCGTTTGGCGGGTTCAACTTTTCCCGAGGCATAGTCCAGAACCGGGAGTTGGGCTTCCAGAAGGACAGTGCCTACGAGTTCCTGAAGAATCCCCGGTACAACTGGCGAACATTTCTGCTGGGCCTGGTGACGGTGGTGGTCCGGTTCATGGACGTGCTGACCAGCGAGCAGCGGGAGAAGGTATTGATTATCGATGACAGCACCTATGACCGGTCCCGTTCCAAGGTTGTTGAGTTGCTCGCCTGGGTGCACGACCACAACGCTAATCGGAGCTTGAAGGGATTCAAGCTCATGACCCTGGGCTGGTCGGATGGGGTGAGTTTCCTCCCGCTTGATTTCATCCTCTGCTCCTCGGCCAAGGCAAGCAAGCGGCTGCAAGGGATCAGGAAAAAGGTGGACAAGCGGTGCTGCGGCTACAAACGCAGACTGGAGGCCATGGCCAAATCCACCCAGCACCTGGAAACCATGGTGAAACGGGTGCTGGCGCGGGGCATTCGGGCCGACTACCTCCTGATGGACAGCTGGTTTGCGTTCCCCGCCCTGCTCGCCACCCTGGGCAGGCATCTGCCGGTGATCTGCATGGGCAAGGACATGCCCAAGGTGTTTTACCAGCATCAGGGACAATGGCTGACGCTGCGCCGGCTGTTCACCAAGCTGAAGAAGCGGCCGGGTAAGGCCAGGATTCTGGCCAGCGTGACAGTGGCAACCAAAAAGGAACAGAAGGTCAGGATCGTTTTTATCCGTCACCGCCATAAACGCCAGTGGCTGGCCATCCTCTCCACCAAGATCGATCTGGCCGACGAGGAAATCGTCCGCATCTACGGCAAGCGGTGGGATATCGAGGTGTTCTTCAAGATGACGAAACACTACCTCAACCTCGAACGGGAGACCCAACTGCGGGATTTTGACGGGATCATCGGCCATGTCACCATTGTCATGAGCCGTTATGTCTTCCTGGCCTTCGAGCAACGCTGTCATGATGATCCCCGTACCCTTGGCTCGCTCTTTTACGCCTGCAGCGAAGAGCAACGGGATCTGAGCCTGGTTGGGGCCATGCAGCGGCTCCTGAGCTTGGCATTGGACAAAGTCAGGGCTGCCGGCGTCGTTGTCGAAGATGCAGTCCTCGCCATTGTTGATGCTGCCATGGGCTTTGCCGTTGATATGCTGCAGACAGGAAAAAGATTGACCCACGTAACAAACCTAATAACGGCACGTTAAAGCAAGTGTAGAGTAGAGCGCTAATGAACAACACTTTTCAGACCTTATACAGGCGCCCCGCCGCACGCGGCTACTACGCGTCTGAAAAGTCGCTTGCTCCATCAGCGCCCCCTCGTCAAACCGGACGTGCGATTTTCCCGCATCCGGCTTACCTGCTCTCTTCACATCAACACTATCGCGGGGGGAGCCAATATTCACAGTCGGATCAGCCCCAAGTGCTTATAGAGAAATCCGTACCATGTCATCCCATTCGGTGGACGAACAGGACGCTGGCTCCTACGTTTCAGATGCTTAACCAACCGGTGACGCAGAAAATAGTTGAGGCCTTGAAACCGCGCCCCCTGATGGAAGCGACCAAAATAGGTACCCCATCCTTTCACCTGCCTGTTGACCCTGGTCACCAACTCCGCTATCGGGACATACGTCCTCTGGGCATTGATCAATCCGCGAAGGGCCTCACGCTCTCGGGCACAAGCCTTCCTGCTCGGTTCAACGCTGAGATACCTCTTCGTTTCATCATACAAACCCGTTTTATAGCGGAAGGTATAGCCCAGAAAGTCAAAGCTTTCCCCGTCTCGCCCAAGATTACGGATGCTGGTTTTGTCACGATTGATCGTCAACCCCAGCCACCCTTCCACCGTATCCTCGACCCAACGGACAAGGCGAGGCCCGATGAATTTCGCCAGAATGACGAAATCATCCGCATAGCGGATGATATGCGCCCTGGCAAACCAGGCTGGGCCATCCAGTGCGAAGAACCTCTTTTCAAGCCAATGCAGGTACAGGTTCGCAAGCAGAGGAGAGATGACTCCCCCTTGTGGCGTTCCCTCTTTGCGTTTCCCCTGTGGCAGATTGCTCGAGCCACTGGATTCTTGAATCGGTGCCTTCAACCACATGCGGATCAATCGGAGAACACTCCGGTCGGACACCCGCATTTCGACGCATGCCAGCAACTTATCGTGCGGAATCGTGTCGAAGTAGGCCTTCAGGTCAGCATCATAAACGGCGGTATTCCCTTTGCTGACCAGCCCTTTGATGGCCGCCAATGCATCATGGGCAGATCGTTTCGGACGGAATCCATAGGAACTCTCCAGGAAATCGGCCTCAAAGATCGGCTCCAAAATCAGCTTTGCTGCCGTCTGGACCACTCGGTCGCGAATCGTTGGAATGCCCAAAGGGCGCTCCCCGCCATTCGCTTTGGGGATCATCACCCGCCGTACCGCCTGCGGTTTGTAGCGCTTCTCTTTCAGGGCCTTTTGAATCTCTTCAAGAAACACGCGTTCGCCATTGGGAGCAGTTCGTATCTCGCCGATACTCACTCCGTCCACACCTGGTGCGCCCCCGTTACGGACCACCAGAGCCCAGGCCGCCGCAAGCACGTCCTGCCGATAGATTCGGTCATACAATGCATAAAACCGAAACTTCGGCTCCCGCTTCGCTTTGATGTACAGCTTCTTCCTCAGTATGAAGAGAGGTTCGGGAAACCCTTGCCAGTTTTCCTCAAATGCAGGGGGCAACAACAGGGCTTTCTCTTCCGTAGTGGTCTTCATCAGACAAGCGGATCTCCTCTTCCAAGTACAAAGCATGACAACAGTAAGGCCCCTTCACTCCACGGGCGTTACCCCGCTTCATCATTACTATGGGCCTCTCCGACTCCCGCCGTCCCAGCATCAAGGTTATGTATTCCCTCTGAGCTGTCAGAGTACGACTCTCAGGACGACGGGCCTCCCAGGTTCCTGGCTGATCTTTCCCCACGTGCCGTCCTCAAACACCCCGGAGAGCCATGCCGCTGCAAACGTCGGTTGCTTCACGGCATGTGCGGGCTTCACCATTTCGGGCAGGCTGGCCGCTCCCATGGAATTTACGAGGCCGAATCAGGTTCATTTGCATTACGGCTCATGGATTTGGTAACCGGGGCTCCAACTGCGCTGTTACCAGACACAGTTGCCCGGGTCCCTACATAGT
>NZ_JHZB01000023.1 GCF_000621145.1 Desulfobulbus elongatus DSM 2908 | reverse complement strand
TCTTGTGCGGCTTGATCGAGCCGGGTTTGGCCAGCACCTGACCGCGCACAACCTCCTCACGCTTGACGCCGCGAAGCAAGGCGCCAATGTTGTCGCCCGCCTGACCCTCGTCAAGCAGCTTCCGGAACATCTCCACGCCCGTGCACGTCGTCTTGCTCGTCGGACGGATACCAACGATCTCCACCTCGTCACCCACGTGGATGACGCCGCGCTCGATACGACCCGTCGCCACTGTGCCACGCCCCGATATGGAGAACACATCCTCAACAGGCATCAAAAACGGCTTGTCGATCGCTCGCTCAGGCTGCGGAATATACGTGTCCACCGCCTCCATCAGATCCCAGATGCACTTGGCCTTGACCTCGTCCTCCGGATACTCCAACGCATTCAGTGCCGAACCCTGGATGATCGGAATCTCGTCGCCGGGAAAATCATACTTGTCCAACAACTCCCGTAACTCCATCTCCACCAGCTCAATCAGTTCGGGATCGTCGACCATGTCGCACTTGTTCAGGAAGACCACCATCGCAGGAACACCGACCTGACGGGCCAGAAGAATATGTTCACGCGTTTGCGGCATGGGGCCGTCCGTGGCCGCCACCACCAGGATGGCACCGTCCATCTGCGCCGCTCCGGTGATCATGTTCTTGATATAGTCCGCATGGCCGGGACAGTCCACATGTGCGTAATGACGGCTCGGAGTCTCGTACTCAACATGCGCCGTCGCAATCGTGATCCCGCGCTCCTTCTCCTCAGGGGCCTTGTCAATCTCACTGAAATCAGTGAACTTCGCCATCCCCTTCGTCGACAGCACCCGGGTTATCGCCGCCGTCAACGTTGTTTTACCATGGTCTATATGACCGATTGTTCCGACATTGACATGCGGCTTCGTCCGCGTAAATTTTTCCTTCGCCATCTCATGTCTCCTTGGACAAATGTTCAATCAGACTCAATCGATCCTGTGCTTAATCGATTGCTACTTTGGAGCCCACGATCGGATTTGAACCGATGGCTTCCTCCTTACCAAGGAGGTACTCTACCCCTGAGTTACGTGGGCGAAGATCGTCGCGGTGAATAGTTGCCCTGTCGCTTGGCCTCTACCAGGTGATACTGGAGCGGGAAACGAGACTCGAACCCGCAACCCTCAGCTTGGAAGGCTGATGCTCTACCATTGAGCTATTCCCGCTTAACCCCTGCAAAACTGCACAACCAAGACGACACCGCTGAACCAGGATGTGGTGGAGGGGGGAGGATTCGAACCTCCGAAGGCTCCGCCGACAGATTTACAGTCTGTTCCCTTTGGCCGCTCGGGAACCCCTCCACTGTATCACCAAAAGACAAGAGCAAGAAAGCTGATAACGCGCATCCCGCCAGCCGCTTTCTGGCTCTTGTCTTCTCAATCTCCTGGAGCTGGCGATGGGACTTGAACCCGCAACCCCCTGATTACAAATCAGGTGCTCTGCCAATTGAGCTACGCCAGCATGAGCCCGAAAAATATACCCTACAAAATTTAAAAATCAATATGTTTTTACTGAAGTCATTCAATAAAAAAACCGGGAAGAGAACTTCCCGGTTTGGTATCGACCCATGTGACCGAGGTTATCCGTTCAACGGATTCTTGATGTACGAGGAATCGCGATAGCGCTCGAATGCCATGGCGAAAGTGCGGTACACGATATGGGCAAATTTGGTGTACGGCATGTACAGGAAAAGCATCACCACGGAAATAAGATGCAGATAATACACGATATAGCCGAGAGAGGCGATACCGACCAAGCGGAGTATCTCGGCGCCGAGCCCCGTCACGCCAACCCCCATGATGATCCAGATCAGGAACCAATCGTAAAACGTGTTGGCCGCCTTCCCCGCCGCTTCCATTTTGCTTCTGTTCATCCAGAGGATGCCAACGCCGACAATCATGGCGACAGCCGAGACGTTGGCCAGCAACTTGATCGGGTTCCACATGGAGATAGGTCCATGCATGGAAGGAATCCAGATGCCGATCACGTCCTGGGTGAAGAGCGAGTAGCAGGTGACGATGAACAGGCCGATAAATGCGAAGACCAAAGGGCGATGTCCCTTGACCCGGTCGGCATTCACGGTGCATTCGCGGAATCGCTTATGCTCAAGGATCTCAAGGATTGCCGGCCACAGGAACTGTTTCACAAATTGGGGGACCGACGGTCGGTAAGGGACATCGTTCTGCCCGATGGATGCCGACATGCCCTGCCACAGGGCCGACACACCCTTGTACACCGATGTCACGGCGATGCCAACGGCGGTCAACATGATGATGTCGATAAAAAGAACGTTCTTGGCCAACAGACGAAAATCCCAATGGCCGAAGAACTGTGTATATCCGGCTTTGGCAAACTGCTCACCTGACGGGATGTGCATGCCTCCGGAGATCAACCACATCACAAAGATGACGACGGCCGGGATGCCGATGAGTACCGGCAGATTCTTCGCCGAACTGCACAATTCCGCAAGTCCCTTCGGCCAGCCGAGAGAGCGGTAGGCATAGGCGCGGATCGCTCCGAGTACATCGCCGGGACGGGCACCGCGCGGGCAGAGTTCGGTGCAATCGCCGCAGTGATGACACAAAAACACGTTCGGGTCTGTAATCAACTTGTCCTTCAATCCCCATTGGGCAAGAATCATTTCTTTGCGGGGAAACGGCTTGCTGTCAGAGGAAAGCGGACATGCGACCGAGCACGTCGCACATTGGTAACACTGTTTCAACGTGTCACCACCGGCCGCCTTCATGGCTTTGATAAATTCAAGATCGGGTTGCACGTTCATAGACATTAATTTCCTCCTGTCATGAAAGGTAATGGTCAACACATCGAGTCTTTTTGGCGAAAACCGACAAAAAGAGGGCGCCGCCATCCTTCAGACAGATGAGAATGGCGGCGTACACGGTCCGAGACGATCAAAAGCCCTTGAATGGATTCGGTCCCATGCCAACGATTTCCTCGACAAACTCGTCGATGATCGCCGGAATCTTATCATAGTCGGAAATGGCGATTTCACGAACACCGCACCGTTCCGGCTCGAGACCGAGTGAACCGAGGGTCTCGCCGATGTTCTCCATGCGCCGCGAGGCGATCTCGGATCCCTTGACAAAATGGCACTGGTAATCGTCGCCGTATTTGCAGCCAAGGAGCAATGCGCCGTCCATACCGGAGGACATGGCATCCTTGATCCACACCATGTTGACCGAACCGAGGCAACGGACCGGAATGAACCGGACCAGCCGATTCATCTTGTTGCGGTGCATGCCCGACATGTCGATGGCCGGGTAGGCGTCGTTCTCGCAGACAAACACGGCGATGCGCAGTTTTTCCTCGTCATCGTCGGGTACCTCGATGGCTTTGACCATCGATCCGATCATGTCGATGCTGTAGTCAGCGAAGTTGATGATGCGCTCGGGGCAGGCGCCCATGCAGGTGCCGCAACGCCGGCACCGGGTCGGATTGGGCAGCGGCGTGCCTTTCTCGTCGTCATCCAAGGCACCGAAGGGACATTCCTCTGTGCAGCGCTTGCACTGGGTACAGCGGGAGAAGAAGAAATCCGGATAGGTCTGATCGCCGGACCGCGGATGCACGGCAACGCCCCGATTGGCCGACTCGATGCACTGGATCGCCTTCAGGGCCGCACCGGTGGCGTCGTCGATGGTCTCTTCCATGGTTTCGGCCTTGCGGACACCACCACAGTTGTAGATACCGGTTCTTCTGGTCTCATACGGGAAGCAGATGAAATGCGAATCGGCATAGCCGTCGAACAGATCGAGATCGAGGAAGGCCGGGCCCTGGCGGTAGGCCAGATTGATCACATTGTCGCCAACTGTGGTCGGAACCATGCCGGCGGCAAGAACGACCATATCCACTTCCAACTGGAGATCCTCGCCCAGCAGGGTGTCCTCGACATCAACGAGCAGCGCGCTGCCGCCGGCAGACACCTTGGTCACCGCCGCCTTGGTCATGAAGACGCCATCCTTTGCCTGCATGCCCTTGTAGAAAAACTCGGCATTGCCGGGCGTACGCATGTGCTGGTACAGGATATAGGCCTTGCCGTCGGCGGGATTGTCCTCCACCACATAGTTGGCCTGTTTCAGGGCAACCATGGAGGTGACCGAGTTGCAGTATGGGAAATCCTTGTCGTTTTCCTTACCGCCTGGGCTCTGGACAAAGGCGACCCGCGCGGGAACCTTGCCGTTTTTCGCCAACTTCTCGAACTCGGCGTTGGTCACCACATTGGCCAGCTTGCCATAGCCTAGATGCTCATACTGGAAGACATCGGCGGGTTTCCAACCCGTGGCCAGCACGACAGCGCCGAAAATCTCGCCGTCCGGATTCAAATTGGTGTATTTTTGCAGCCCCTTGTTGGGATCCTCAACCTCACCCTTGTTGATCTGATCCTGCTGCTCTGCGGTCACTTTGGCGGGAGCATCCCATTCAGTGGTGGAGCCCGCAGTCTTGAAGGTGACGTTGAATTGTCCCGGAGATCCGCCGATACGTGCGACTTCGGTTCCGGTCCTGACCGTGATCTTGCTGTTTCCCTGCACCTCGGCGATCATATCCTGGATGCTCGGGTTCTCAAGGTCGGTGTACGGATAGGCGGTCGGGAACATTTTCCGCCAGCCAAGGGCCTTGCCGCCCAACTGCGCTTCCTTCTCGACAAGGGTAACCTCGTAGCCGGCCTTGGCGGCTTCCTTGGCGGCGGTCAATCCGGCGATACCGCCACCCATGACCAGTATCTTCTTGCAGATAGTCTCCAGTTTGTACGGCTCGGGCAATTCGGTCTTCTGCGCCCTGGTCACGGCCATGCGCACATAGTCCGTGCCCATTTCCTGCAGGAAATCGTCGACGCTGCCATCTTCTTTCAACGAACCGGTCCAGGCGACATGTTCACGCAGGTTGCCGCGAACGGTGATGGTCTGTTCGCCAAAATTGAACTCCTGCTGCATGACGCGGGGAGAGCAGGCGCAGACCACGATGGTGTTCACGCCTTGTTCCGCGATATCCTTCTCGATGAATGCCCGGCCATCCGCACCGCACAGACAGGCATGCTCCTTCATCTCAATGCCGGCATCGGAAGCTGCATCCTTCAGGCCATCAACATCGAGGACGTCGCCAATGCCGCAACCAGTACAGAGATATGCACCATATACTTTCTTCATTGACTCTTCCTCCTACCGTCCGATCTGAATTGCTTTAAGGGCAGCTGCCGTGGAGGATTGCCCACTGGTATAGACATCAACGGCAGCTTTGGCACAACCTGCGGAAAACATTCCCTTAGCCGCATCAGAAACCACAAATCCGTTGCCATCCATGGTCACGCCCAATGCTTTGCCTTGTTCGCCCAGCGCAGGCTCCATGCCGGTGGCCAGGATGCACAGGTCGACTTTTTGATGGATCTTGGTCCCGTTGATGGCATCTTCGGCGGTGACGGTGACGCCGCCGTCGCGCTCGGCGGCAATATCTGCAACCTTTCCCTTGATGAAGGTCGTGTTCGGATCAGCCATGAACTTCTCGCGGAAGTTCTCATATTTGCCGGGGGTGCGCAGATCAATGTAAAAGACGTAAATCTTGGCGTCCGGATATTGGGCACGGATGTAGGAGATCTGTTTGAAGGTGGCCATGCAGCAGATATAGGAGCAATGCTGCAGGTGGTTCTCGTCACGCGAACCGGCGCATTGCACGAAGGCGAAGGAGGCGGGCTCCTTGCCATCGCCGGGGCGGAGAATCTTCCCCTTGGTCGGGCCGTTGTCGGCGGCCAACCGCTCCATCATCATGTTGGTGATGATGGCGTTCGATGAGCTGTACTGCAGATTGGTTATCTTGGTGGGATCGTAGGGATTCCATCCGGTCGACCAGACGATGGCGCTGACCTTCAGGGTAAAGGTCTGGGGCTGCATGTCGAGATCAACCGCATTGTATTTGCAGGCAGCCTTGATCGCATCCAGTGTGGCGGCCGAGCAGGCCTCCTTGGCCAGCACATACCGGCGCGGGAAGGCCATCTCATGGGGAAGGTAGACGGCCTTGGTCGTACCCATGCCGAAGTTGAAGGCATCGTCGATCTCGTCGCCGCATACCTGAGCACAATCGCCGCAGGCCGTACAATTGGAATTGACATACCTCGGCGCCGTTTCCAGCTGGACCTCGAAGTTGCCCGGACCGCCGCTGATCGATTTAACGGTCGTCAAGGTGTAGGTCCTGATCCGACGGTTGTCTTTGATGCGCTTAAAATTGATTTCAAGCCCACAGGTGGGGGGACAAAGTTTGGGGAAATACTGATTGAGCTGGGCAACCCGGCCGCCAAAATACGCGTTTTTCTCGATGAGAAAAACATCGTTGCCGACTTCAGCAGCTTCGAGCGCGGCGGTCAGACCACTTATACCGCCACCCACAACCAGTACCGCACCATTGCCTGCAGTGTCACTCATGCCAATCCTCCATAACTGCTGGTATTGATGAAAGGTGATTTCTGGTTCAATTGATACGAAATGAGAAAAGCTACTTCATCTTTCGTCTCAACTCAAACAAAAACAAACCTGTTCGCATACAAAAAATCTCCAGGCTCCGCGAGGGGAGCCTGGAGATTTTTTTATTCAGACAATCAATGTCTTATCGAGATCAGATCCAAGGATTGGTCTCAATGATGTTGATGCACGGAACCTTCTCACACTTCCATTCCTTGCTCTTCGGATCGAAGGTGGAGTTGACGAAGCACTTCCAGTTCTCATCGTCACAGGTCGGGTAATCGGAACGATAGTAGAATCCAGGATAACGGGACTCTTTCCGGAACTCGATGTGACGGATGTGGGTCTCAACACACCAGATGCGGTGATAGTTCTCCCAGGCACGCATCAGCTCATGCAGGTCGCCGGCAGCCATCTTCTCTGCATCTTCACGCATCAAACGAAGCAGGTCGAGGCAGATGTTGAGCAGTTTGCCGGAGGTCATGTAGTAGGTGGCAACGCCGCCGCCGTACTCGTCGGTGGCCTTCATCAGACGCATCATCATACCAGCCGGCTTGACGTAGTTCGGGTTCACGTCGGTTGCGGTGGTTGCATCCTTGAACTGATTGTACAATTTGACCGGTGCGTACACCTCGTCGGCCAATTCCTTGGCGGTCTGGGCCAGTTCGGGGGTGAAGCCAGCGTTATCGCGGCAGTACTTGACCATCTGCTTGGCAACGATACGCCCCTCGGCATGGGAGCCGGAGGAGAACTTGTGACCGGAGGCACCAACGCCGTCACCGGCGGTGAACAGACCGTTGACGGTGGTCATACGGTTGTAGCCCCATTTGTACTGATGCGAACGGGGGCCATCAACTTCAGGTACCCAGCTTTCCATCGGACCGGAGGTCCAGATACCGCAACAACCGGAGTGGCTGCCCAGCATGTAGGGTTCGGTCGGCATGATCTCGGAACCAACTTTCTCGGGCTCGATATCCATACCAGCCCACAGACCGGCCTGACCAACGGACATATCCAGGAAGTCTTCCCATGCTTCGGACTCGAGGTGCTTCCAGAACTTCTTCACCTCTTTCTCATCCTTGCCGGAAGCGCGCTGGGCATCCAGGAAGGCGTTGAGGGCGACGTCGGTGGCCATGTAGATCGGACCGCGACCAGCCTTCAACTCGTTGAGCATCAGGTGGTTGCGCAGACAGGTCGGGGTGACGGCGGACTGCCCATACGGCATGAACTTGGACAGTTCATCCTTGACGGCCGGGCTGTTGGCGTAGAACTCGCCCAGACCGTTCTGTACTTTGGCCTTGAACAGGAGGAACCAAGCACCAACCGGGCCGTAACCATCTTTGAAACGCGCCGGGGTGAAGCGGTTTTCCATCATGGTCAGGGTTGCGCCGACCTGGGCACACATGGTGTAGGTGGAACCGGCGTTCCATACCGGATACCATGCACGGCCTTTACCTTCACCGGTGGACCGCGGACGGAAGATGTTGACCGCACCGCCGCAGGCTACCAGAGCAGCCTTGCACTTGAACACGTGTACTTTGTTCTCGCGGGTAGAGAAACCGACCGCACCGGCGATGGTGTTCTCTTTGTTCTTGTCGAGCAGCATCTTGACGATGAAGATACGCTCCATGATGTTCTCTTCGCCCAGAGCCTTCTTGGCCGGCTCGGCAACGACGCACTTGTAGGACTCGCCGTTGATCATGATCTGCCATTTACCGGTACGGACCGGAGCACCACCCTCGCGCAGGGTCTTGGCAGGCTTGGCGCCGTCCAGGTTGGAACCGTCTTCTGCTTTCTTCCAGACGGGCAGACCCCACTCCTCGAAGAGCTTAACGGACTCGTCAACGTGACGGCCAAGGTCATAGATCAGGTCTTCGCGGACAACGCCCATCAGGTCGTTGCGGACCATCTTGACATAGTCTTCGATGGCGTTCTCGCCGATGTAGGTGTTGATGGCGGACAGCCCCTGGGCAACGGCGCCGGAACGCTCCATGGCGGCCTTGTCGCAGAGAATGATCTTCATGCCTTCGGGTGCCCACTTCTTGATCTCGAAAGCGGCGCCGCAGGCAGCCATACCACCACCAACGATCAGCACATCACAGCTATGCTCAACGATTTCCGGATCGACAACGGCAGCAAGCTCGCCTTTTGGCTTATTCGGTAATGCCATATTTCTATCTCCTCAGTATTAGTGAATAGAACGTTAATGAAACCTCAACCCGCCTCGACACTTAGGCCAATTTGGTAGGAGCCGGCAGGTTGCTCTCGAGCAGCAAGCATTCGTCATCCAGATTGGCACCCTTCTGACCGGCATACTCGTTGGAAGCGCCTTCAGCGGTTGTCCGGATGGGGAATTTGAAACGTTTGACGTTGCCGTTGCGGAACTTGACGGTCCACATGATGGAGTCGGAAGACCGCATCGGGTGCACCTGACCGCCCAACGGCACGAAGTCGTCGTAACCACGAACAAAGATCGCACCCTGCGGGCAGATCTTCACACAGGAATAGCACTCCCAGCATGCATCCGGCTCCTGATTGTACGCCCTCATGGCCTCAACGTTGAGCACCATCAGGTCGTTGGGGCAGATGTACATGCAGGCGGTTTTATCTCCACCCTTGCAACCATCACACTTTGAAGGATCTACGTAACTTGGCATTAAACTACCTCCTCACTTGGATTTTCCATTATGGCGCCCGATCTGGGCCACCATCAACCTCTGACTTCTCTCTTCAAAAGAAACACATACGCATGGTGCGAGGCCATCCGTTTTCCACCACAGCCAGGTGCGCAGCCCTTTCATTTTACACGCATTTTCAAACAATTTTCCATGGTGAAAAAATGAACAGCCACTCATTTCCAGCCTGTGACACTTTTAATTTGTTGCCATCTCGATGTCAAGAAAAATCGTCAAAACAGGGCTGAACAGCAAAACTTAACGAAAGCATCAGAAATATGGATATATGCTGCGGGCCGGTCCGCCATGACGAATTTTTATCCGGCACCCGACGTCGATTCGCCGGGCAATCGGCAGCCGGTCGAATCCGCTCCGGCAGGGGGTCAGTCGATTTCAGAATAGGTCGAGCGAACCAGGACCTCGCGCGGCCGCGAACCGTCGGCCGGCCCGACGATACCCTCTTTCTCCATGATCTCGATCATGCGCGCGGCGCGGTTGTACCCGACCCGCAAGCGCCGCTGGACCATGGATATCGAAGCCTGGCCGGTCTCGGTGACCACGGCGACGGCCTCATCATATTTCTCGTCATACTCTTCACCCTCCCCATCGACGCTCTCCGCAGTCTCCTCGATCCCCTGCAACACCGATTCATCATAGTCGGCGAGGCCCTGGGTTTTGAGATAGGCGACCAGCCGGTCCGTCTCCTGCTCGGAGATGAAGGCGCCGTGGATGCGCTGCAGCTTGGCCGCGCCGGGAGGCAGAAACAGCATGTCGCCCATGCCGAGCAGATGTTCGGCGCCGGAGCCGTCGAGGATGGTTCGGGAGTCGACCTTCGACGAGACCTTGAAAGAAATGCGGGTGGGAAAGTTGGCCTTGATCAGGCCGGTGAGGACATCGACCGAAGGCCGCTGCGTGGCCAGGATGATGTGCATGCCCGCCGCACGCGCCATCTGGGCCAGACGGGCTATCGAGGTCTCGACGTCCTTGGAGGCCACCATCATCAGGTCGGCCAGCTCGTCGACAATGATCACGATGGAGGGGAGTTTCTCCTCGGCCACCTGGTTGTACGAGGCAAAGGATTTGACCCGCCTCTCCTCCAGCAGGCGGTAGCGGCGTTCCATTTCCCGAACCGCCCACTGCAGGGCCCGCGAGGCCATTTTCGCCTCCACCACCACGGGATGGAGCAGATGGGGAATGTCATCGTAAACCGACAGTTCGATCCGTTTGGGGTCGATCATGAGCAGGCGAACCTCCTGCGGCGTCGCCCTGAACAGGATCGAAGCGATGAAGGCATTGATCGCCACCGATTTGCCCGCACCGGTGGCACCGGCGATGAGCAGATGCGGCATGCGGGCCAGGTTGGCGACCACCGGCTGACCGATGACGTCGAAACCGAGGGCCAAAGTCAGGAACGATGGCGCCTCCTGATACTCGGGGGTGGTGAGGATATCCCGCAGAAAGACCGTCTTGCGGACCGGATTCGGTATTTCGATGCCGATGGCCGCCTTGCCGGGGATGGAACCGACAATCCGCACCCGGTCGACGCGGAGCACCATGGCCAGATCATCGGCCAAGGTCACGATCCGGTTGATTTTCACCCCCGGCGCCGGCGAGAATTCATACGTCGTCACCACCGGTCCGGGCGAGATCCCGGCCACTGTCCCCTGAACGCCGAAATCCTGGAGCTTGGCCGTCAAGGTGGCGCTCACCTCGTAGTAGTGCTCGCGGCTCAGCTCGACGTCCTCTTCCGCATACCGATCCAGCAGGGACAGCGGCGGCAGCCGGTACTGCCCTTTCCTGGCTGGCTTCGGACCGCGCTTTCGCTCCCTGATCGGTGGCGGCGCATCGATCTTACGAGAATTGTGGACCTGGGGCTGGGATTCGTCCTGCGTCGGGGCGGCATCATCATCCTGAGGCTCCTGGTCCCGTGGCTTCTGCATTGTGATCGGAGGATTCCGGGGCTCGGCGGGTTCCGCAGGCGGCGGGACAACGCGATCCCGGCGGCGCAGCAGTCCCAGAGGGGAAAAACGGACCGCCGCCATCAGCGACAGCAGCAACAGCAGCAGCAGGACCAGCATCGTGCCGGCACTGCCGATGGCGCCGCTGAGCAGACGCCAGACCAGAGCGCCGAGATAGCCGCCCGGGACGATGAAGGCGGCGGGAACTACCAATTGATCCATGGCCCCGAACAAACCGGAGGAACTGAGCATGATCCCGGATATGCCGACAACGATGGCAGGCAATCGGTCCGTGACCGTGCGGGCCAGCAGGGTCGCTCCCACGGCATACCCCAGGAGCATGATCGGGAAAAAGCCGATCAGGCCGAGAAAGGAGAAAAGATAATGGGCCGCATAGAAGCCGATGGTGCCGCACCAGTTGGCGGACGGCGCCTGCCGCGCCGGTTCCGGGCCGAGGAGAGGGAAAAGATAGCTGCCGAGGGCGATGAGAAAAAACAGGGCCAGGAACAGGAGCAGCAACGCCAGCACCTCCTGTTGCCTTCCTCCTTCTTTCCTGTCGTGCTGTTGCGCCATGACGTCCGGTCACCCAGGCCATCCCGACCGCCCTCGCGGCCGCGGTTCATCCATATGCCCCCGAGGAGCACCTCTCTGCCGCCGCGTCGGGACGCGGAACGCATCAGCGCCACGCCGCGACTCGCGGCATTCTTACCTCATTTTCCCCAAAAGAGCAAAAAGCGCCTCGGATGCCGGGTGCCGGGTGCCGGGTGCCGGGGCACCTCCGGGAGCATGCGTGGCCTTTCCCGATCCGGGACAGACGGAGACAATGAGCCGGCACAACGAGCCCGCCCTGCGGACGGCGGGCAGGTTTGACCGGGGAGATGATCGTACAGTCAGTTTGAACCAGCGACTTGAATGGCGTCGAGAATGCCGTTGATGAAGGCCACCGACTCGTCGATGGAGTACCGTTTGGCGATCTCCAGCGCTTCGTTGATCGCCACCTGGGCGGGAACATCGTCGCCATACCGCAACTCGAACACGGCGACGCGAAGAATGTTCCGGTCGACCGAGGACATCCGTTCCAGTCGCCAATTGTGGGAGTGTCCGGCCAGCAGGGCATCGATCTCGCCAAGATGGCGGCAGATCCCCTCGACCAGACTGCGGCCGTAGGGCATGGCTTTTTGCCCGGCCTCGAAACTCTGGCAGAAGCGCTCCCAGTCCCGCGTCACCAAATCGGGAGCGCCTGCACGCTCCTGAAAATCGTGGCTGAAGAGGAATTGCAGGGCCAATTCCCGAGATTTACGCCGTAATCCCATACCGCCAAGCCGAGAGAAGAGAAAAATTCAATGAGGAAAACGACGGACCGGTCCGCCGCATGCGATCAGCCCACCGCATCGAGCAGATTGATCATCTCCAGGGCGGCGATGGCCACATCCGAGCCCTTGTTGCCGGCCTTGGTGCCGGCCCGCTCGATGGCCTGCTCAATGGTCTCGGTGGTCAGCACGCCGAACAGGATCGGCACGCCGGTGTCGAGCATTACCTGGGCCGTGCCCTTGGCGACCTCGCCGGCCACATAGTCGAAATGTGGGGTGGCGCCGCGAATCACCGCTCCCAGACAAAGCACCGCATGGTATGTGCCCGAGCGGGCCATTTTCTGGGCCACCAGCGGGATCTCGAAGGCGCCGGGAACCCGGGCCACCACGATGTCGTCGCTGTTCACGCCGGAACGCACCAGACTGTCGATCGCCCCTTCCAGCAGTTTTTCCGAAATAAAGGAGTTGAAGCGGGCCACCACGATGCCGATTTTCCGTCCCGCCCCCTGCAGATGTCCTTCCAGATAATGTGCCATGTTCGTTCCTTATTAATTAGAGATCACGGATCCCTGGTGACGCAGCCCATCGGCATGTCGCCGTACAGCTCCAGGAGGTGGCCCATCTTGTCGCGCTTGGTGCGGAGATAGTCCTTGTTCTCGTCCTCGCCGGGGATCTCGATGGGCAGTCGATCGACCACTTCGAGACCGTAGCCTTCCAGTCCGATGATCTTTTTCGGATTGTTGGTCAAAAGCCGCATCTTCCGCACGCCGAGATCACGGAGAATCTGGGCGCCGATGCCGTAATCGCGCAGGTCGGGCTTGAACCCGAGGCGGATGTTGGCCTCGACCGTGTCCAGACCGTCGCTGTCCTGCAGCTTGTAGGCCTTCAGTTTGTTGATCAGGCCGATGCCCCGGCCCTCCTGGCGCATGTACAGCACCACGCCCTTGCCTTCCTGCTCGACCATGCGCATGGCGGCGTGCAGTTGGGAGCCGCAGTCGCAGCGGGCGGAGCCGAAGACATCGCCGGTCAGGCATTCGGAATGCACCCGCACCATCACCGGCTCGTCCGGGTTGATTTCGCCTTTGATCAGGGCCACGTGCTCCTGCCGGTCGACATCGTTCTGATAGGCGATCAGGCGGAATTCGCCGGCGTGGAAAGTGGGCAGCCGGGCCTCGGCGGCGCGTCGGACCAGGACGTCCTTGCGCAACCGGTAGGCGACCAGATCGGCGATCGTGGCGATCTTGAGCCCGTGCTGCTCGGCGAATATCTCCAGATCGGGCATCCGGGCCATGGTCCCGTCTTCCTTCATGATCTCGCAGATGATGCCGGCGGTGCGCAAACCGGCGATCCGGGCCAAATCGACCGATCCTTCGGTCTGGCCGGTCCGGACCAGGACGCCGCCGCCGCGGGCGCGCAGGGGAAAGATATGGCCGGGGCTGATGATGTCGCGGGGCGTGGCCTTGGGATGGACGGCCGCCTCGATGGTCCGCGCCCGATCCGCCGCCGAGATGCCGGTGCTCACACCGGTACGGGCCTCGATGCTGATGGTGAACCCGGTGCCGAAGGGCGACTGGTTGTTGGGCACCATCATCGGCAGCCCCAACTGTTCGACAATGTCCGGGCTCAGAGCCAGGCAGATCAGGCCACGGCCATGGGTCGCCATGAAATTGATGGCCTCGGGCGTCACCAACTCGGCCGCCATGCACAAATCGCCCTCGTTTTCCCGGTCCTCGTCGTCCACCAGGATGACCATCTTCCCGGCCCTGATGTCCTCTACAACTTCCTCAATCGAACTGACAGCCATACCATGCCTCTTTCAGAAAAAGGGCGTCGCCCGTTCCCCATGCAACATACCAACCATTCGCGCCCCGGCAATGCCTTGCCCGGCACCCGGAGCTATTTCAAAAAACCGTGCTCGGCGAGAAAGGCGGGGTTGATGCGGGACTGGTTCCCGCCCCCCGCGGATTGCTCAGCCAGCAGCTTTTCCACATACTTGCCGATCATGTCCACCTCGATGTTGACCCAATCCCCTTCCCTGAGTGCCCCTAAAGTGGTCACCGCCAGGGTATGGGGGATGATGGACACCGAAAACCGGTCGCGGTCGCAGCTGTTCACGGTCAGACTGACGCCGTTGATGGTGATCGACCCTTTTTCAATCACATACCTGGTCAATCCCGGTTCCAGGGAAAAGGTGAACAGGGTGAAATCTCCCGCTGGCCGCCGCTGGCGGAGCTGGCCCTGGGCATCGACATGGCCGCTGACCAGATGGCCGCCCAGCCGGTCGCAGAGCCGCAGGGCCCGCTCCAGATTGACTCTGGCACCGGTCTGCAACCGGCCCAATCCGGTCCGGGCCAGACTCTCCGGCGAGACGTCGACATAGAACCGGTTGCCCTTGATGTTCCGGGCCGTCAGACAGGCGCCGTTGACCGCGATCGACTCGCCCTCCTCCGGGTCGGTGAGGTCGAAGCCGGCTTCCAGACCGAAGATCATGCCACCGCCGGACGGCCGCTTCTCAAAGAGCGTGCCCAGCCCCTGGATGATCCCGGTGAACATCTATTCCCCTTGCTCCAGATCAGCGGCCCGCCGGTTGAACTCCTCGGCCAGGCGCGCATGTCTGAAGTGGCCATGGATGCCGGCCACCGAGCGGTAGGCATCGGCCGCCTTCAGCCGTTCCCCCTGTTCGAGATAGGTCTCGCCGATCACGATCAATACCTCGACCGCTCCCTTGGGATTGTTGGTCAGGCGATAATGCTCCAATATATCGTAGAGCAACTCCAGGGCCTTGGCCTGATCGCCCAGCTTGCGGTAGGCGGCGGCCATCTTCTTGTTCAGCGCCAGCACGGAAAAACTGTCGTCTTCCTTTTCGCAGATGGCGTGCGCCCGCTGATAGTTGGCAATGGCCATGGCGTACTCGCCGCGGGCCAGGCAGGCGTCGCCCAGCCGGTCGGAGGCGTTGGCCACCCCGGCCTGGTTGTTCTGCTCCTCGAATCCCCGCAGGGCATTGTGGAAGGCGATGGCCGCCTGGGCATATTCGCCGTCCCCGTACAACTTGCGGCCTTCGCGGTAATCCTTTTTGGCCTGGTCCTCTTCCTCTTGCGCGCCGCCCGTTTCCTTGGCCACGGGGCCGATGTTCTGCAACGGCTGGATAAACTCACTCGCCATGGGGCTCTTCCTCATGAATGGTCCGGGTGGCCTGGACGGACAGCTCGGCCACGGTTGTTTCGACGGGCTGCCCCTGTTCGTACATGGTGATGGGGGTGGCGTCATGCTGCAACCCCATGATCTGGAACCCCGCTTCCTTGGCCCTGATGCGGCCGAGTAGCCGCAGGGTCAGTCCCCGGAACACCGGATTGGCATGGTTGAGCACCGGGAACAGGGCGTAAAAGGGAATTTTGCGGATCAAATCGGGCCGGGTGGCGGCAATCTCGCCCAACCCCCAGAGCACCGCCTCGCGGGTGCCCGGATCGCCCATGAAATTGAACAGGTGCCGGGTAAAGGCGCCGTAAATGTCGGGCCGGGCGGCGATGATCGCACCGATGGCCTCGACCATTCCCCAGGAACTGGCCGCCGAATCGGAACAGGCCTCGAACAACCGGTGAAGGAGGTCCGCCACCGGGCCGGGCTCGCAGGTGGCCACCCGGCCGCACACCTGGCCCAGCACCCAGGCGGTGCGATAGCGCATGCCGGTGTCGGGTTCGTACAAAAGCCGCTGGAGATAGCGCAGCACCTTGCGGTCGTCATAATAGAGCGCCACCAGCCCGTCGATGTCGCCGCGCCGGGCCAACTCCTTGACCGCCTGCTTGTCCGCCCGCTGCCTGACCCGCTTGGGATCAGGGGCCGTCTCCACTACCGGCGCACCAGCCGCCGGCGTTTCGTCGTTTTCAGCCTGCCCGACTGGCCGGGGCGCCGCCTCCGGCGTAAAGCGCTTGACCAGTTCGGCCATCTCCTTGTGCAGGCGGACAAAAAAAAGAACGCCGCGCACGGCTCGGCCGTCGAGGTTGCGCTTGGGCACCACCTGATGGGTGACCTCGTCGTAATCCTCGATGATGCCTGTCAGATAATCGTCTTCGGGAACCAGCTCCCAGGCGAGATCCCCCTGATCGTTGCAGGCGCTGACCAGACACTCGACCATGGCCGCGCCGATGTTGTGTCCGGTGGTGTCGCTGACATAGACCGCGCCGCACTCGCAGGTGCCCATGGGGAACTCGCGCATCTTGCGCTGGATGCCCTCGGTTGGCCGGCCGATGTCCATGCCGCAGAACGGACACCAGGGTTTGACGATCGCTTCCGCCTTGCTGCCCATGATACTTACGACAGCTTCGCCTTCAGGGCGTCGACAAAGCGGGAATCGACGCTGTAGCCCAGTTCGCGGGCCTTGTCCATGTTTTTCCAGGACTCCTGATACGCGCCCTTGAAATAAAGCGCCACCGCCAGATTGTTGCGCGCCATCGCCGAATCGGGTTCCAGCGTGACGGCCTGGCGGGCCGCGTCCACCGCCTTGTCGTCCTCCTCGACCATGGTGTAGGCCGAGGTCAGGTTGATCCAGGCGGTGAGCAGCTTGGGATCGATCTGTACCGCCCTGGAGTAACATTCGATGGCCTGGTCGACCTCGCCGCGGTGCTGACGGATGAGGCCGATATTGACATGGGCCTCGGCCATGTCCGGGCTGATGGCCAGGGCCTGCCGGTTCAGTTCCAGGGCCCGGTCGGTATCGCCGCGGTCGAAGAAGATGGCACCGAGGTTGATCATCGACTCCATGGACTGGTTGTCCAACTCGATGGCCTTCTCCAACTGGGCGATGGCCTCGTCGATCCGCCCCACCTGCCGGTAGACCAGGCCGAGATGGTGCCGGGCCATGACATTGTTCGGTTTTTCGGCCACCACCTTTTCCAATTCGTCGATCACTGCCCCGAGATCGGCAGTTTTTGGTGCTTCCGTCATATGGACAACCTTTTATATAGTGCGTGTCAAAACAAAACCTGAGCCGGCAGATTCCGGCCATTCCGGCGAAAAATTTGTTACAAGTATAGGCACGAACGGCCCGCACGCAAGAGCGGTTGTCATGCCTCGGTCTCGCGGTGATAGGCGATCAGCCTTTTCTGCTGCTCCTTGGCCAGCACCTTGCGCGCCACCTCGATGTCCCGGCGGATCTGCCGGGACAGGGCGTCTATTCCGCTGAAGGCGATCTCGCTGCGCAGATGCCGCAGGAGATTGATCTTCAACGGCCGGCCGTAAATATCGGCGTTGAAATCGAAAATATGGGTTTCCGCCACCAGGCTCGTGTCGCCGAAGGTCGGGTTGTAGCCGATGTTGGAGACGCCGCCGTACTGTCTGCCGTCGTAGATGACCTGGGTGACGTACACGCCCCGCTTCGGGCAGAGATCCTCCTCGGAGAGATACAGATTGGCGGTGGGAAAGCCGAGTTGGCTGCCGCCACGCCGGCGACCCCACTGCACGTCGCCGCGGATCTGATACCACCGGCCGAGCAGCCTGCGGACATCCCCCATCTTGCCGGCGGCCACCAACTCCCTGATCCGGCTGCTGGACACCAGCATGCCCTGCTCGTAATGGGCGGGCATCACCATCACCGAAAAGCCCTTTTCCTCGCCCTGCCGCTGCAGAAAGGCGGTATCGCCCTGGCGGCCCTTGCCCATGGCGTAATCGTAGCCGACCACCAGATCGCGCATGCCCAGCCGGCCGAGCAGGACCTTGTCCACGAATTCGTCCGCCGTGGTCATCGCCATCTCGCGGGTGAAGGGAATGATCACCAGCACGTCGATCCCGGCCCGGCCGATCAGCTCGATCTTCTGGGGAGTGGTCGAAATCAGCCGGATACCCTGCGGGCTCAGCACCTTGAGCGGATGGGGATCGAAGGTGACGGCCACGCTGGTGCCCCCGTTCTGCCGGGCGCGGGCCACCACCTGATCGAACAGCTTCTGGTGGCCGAGATGCACGCCGTCGAAGTTGCCGATGGTGATGTGCGCCTGCGGAAAAGGGGTCGTGATCTCGTTGAGGTCAGTGAATATTTCCATGGAAGCTCCGCCGGATTCCGGCGGACTCGGTGCATAGACAAACAGTGAATTCCCGGTGGTCGGGAATATTCTCGCGACCATGGAAAAGGGGATATGTACCTCAAATCGGGAAAACACGCAAACAGTTCATGCCGTTTGCCGGGCAGGAGATCGCTGCTGACCCGCATCCTTGGAACCGGCCCATACAGTCAGCATTCTTTTTCGGAACGGCCGGGACGGCGCTTCATTTCTGCGCTCAGACCGGCGCCTGCACAACATGGCGTGATCCACCCGTCTCTGTGGTGCCCTCCACCGATGCCACCCTTCAGGGCGGTCGCAGCGCCTCCTATCCCCAAACATTCGGCACCGCTGCAAAGAATTGCTTGACAAACAACCTCGCGGCGAGCATATTGGCTGCCGCAGTGCCGAAGTGGCGGAATTGGTAGACGCGCTAGGTTCAGGGTCTAGTTGGGGTTCCCCAGTGGAAGTTCGAGTCTTCTCTTCGGCACCACATTATCATCCACGGAAGTCCGTGGAAGTCCTTTAACCCCGAAAAGCCCTTTGGGTTTTCGGGGTTTTTTCATGCTTTTCCCTCCATTATCGTCCGTTGACATCCCCGATTTTACGGGTACAAAACGGGGTACAATCAACTGTTCAACGAATAAGCATCCTTTTTGTTGTCGGGTTTCGTCGCCAGACAACATCGCTCATGTCATGTCACTTTTCGACAGCTCCTGCTATATCCAGGCACGCGTTTGCCAGATGAGCCGAATGCACCGAGATACCCCTGGAGATACCGGGACAAAACGCCATGGAAGGTTCCATTGATGCACTTTTTCATGTTACCGATCATGATCTGCACCAAGGGCAACCAGACCCGAGCCTCCCTGGAGGCATGATCCTTTTTTGATGTTTGTGCTGCTTGGCGCCGACATGCAATGCAGGGAACGCGTCGATCTTCACCGTCTGTCGATACGGAATGCCGAGTGAGAAACCTGCCGACCGTGTCTGTGTACACGCTGTCGACCGCTTGCATGGCAAGAAACCCGGCGCCCTTTTCCCGGGTTTTGACCGCAACAAGCACAGGGCGCTTCCCCTCGGTGCCACGGTCTCTTTTACCGGATCATCTGCCGCCGACAACGGTGTCGTCCCGTCCGATCAAGTTGGCAAGACGATGGATGCTGTCCCGGTGGGCCATGGCGTGTCGGATCTTGCGCTGCACGGTTCGGGCTGTGATCGAGGAAACGCCCAGGTGCTTGGATGCTCGAAGAGCGGAAAGGCCACCTTTATCAGAAGCCGTGAGGGAGATGGCCCAGAACCATTTGACCAGGGGAATGTTGGGGGCACATTGGCATAGATGGCGAGAGGCAAGAGGGGAGGCTTTTGTGCCGCCACAGACGAGGCACTGGTATCCGCTGGGCCAGCGCACCGCAACCAGAGCCTGAACACATGAGTCTTTCATACCGAATCGTTTCCGCCGTTCTGACAAACTGGCTTCGGGCATCTGCACGGCAAGACCTCTCTTGAAATATCATCCTGATCTTGCTTGAAGCAATAAGCATTATCCCGAGTTTTGTTTAAAACCACTAATCACAAGGACATCCGCAGTGATGTAAAACCTGGAAACAATCAACGTGAATTTCGGAATCCAGCTCCGATTATTTCGGAATCCAATTGCGTGAATCACGGAGCCCGTGTGCCTGGTGACGTTCTTGCAAAGCAAAAACCTCCGAACCCTGCCACCCGTGAAGGCAGGAAGATCTGGAGGTTTACGTGTCAGCTTGTCGCGCCATGAGCGAACCTTGCAATCTCGCCGAAGTTGCGTATCCCGGTGTGACCGATACGGTCCAGAGACTCGCTATCCAGTGGTTGGCCAGACCTTCCGGAGCAGGCTTCGCACTCGCCAGAATATGCGATCTTGCCCAGCCGCACTGCAAAAGGCTCCTGTACTTATCAATGGACACAGATTGAGCAGTCGCTACATAGTCTCAACCAGAGTATTGACCATACGTTTTCCGTTCCGGTCTTTCTTCACCATGAAAGGCCTGTCGGTCATTGGTCGAGTTTCCTTTCGCTTTTGAGCGGACAGAAATGATGCGGGAGCAGGACACTCGCACCGGATTCAGTGGCCGGCTTGACACCTCCCTTGTGAAAAAGAACATACACGCCGATACCAACGGCAATGGTACCAAGCCCATAGAGGGTTGCGACCGGACGGGTGAATACCGAATACACGGTGATCCAAAGGTTGCCGGCTATAAAAAGCAATGGCGTCAATGGATATCCCCAGGTTGTATAGGGCCTAGCGAGATCCGGTTCGGTGAGGCGCAGCTTGACCAGTCCGGCCACCGTGACCATGGCCGACAGCGACAGGGTAAACCCCATATAGATCAGGAGGCTGTCAAAAGTTGCACTGACGATCATCACAACGGCGATGACCGCTTGAAAGGCGATCGCCTGCACCGGCGTGTGCCGGTTCGGGTCGACCCTGCCGATACCCCGGAAAAACAGCCCGTCCCGCGCCATGGCGTAATAGACACGGGGGCCGGTCATGACCATGGCGCTGACAACCGAGAGCAAGCCGAGCGCAATCGCCCAACTGATCGCCGATCCGATCGCCGACCCGAACAGGGCCGATGCCGCGCCGGCACCCACATCCAGCATACCCTTCATCGATTCCACCGGCAGGGCATACACATAGGCCAGGTTGAGCAGGAGATAGACCCCGGTAACGAACACCGTCCCGACCAATAGGGCTAACGGCAGATTGCGCTGCGGTCGACGAATTTCACCGCCGAGATAGGCGGCGGCATTCCAGCCGCTATAGGCAAACGAGACGAAAATCAAGGAGATGGCAAAGGCACCGCCCTCAAAAGTGGAGCCTCCGCCGTGCACCAAGGCCCTGAGCCGTTCGCCATCGCCGTTGCCGAGCCAGAAACTGCCCAAACCAAAGGCCAAGACAAACAGCACCTTGAATCCGGTCAAAACGTTCTGGACCCGTTGTCCCAAACGAAGGCTGTGGTAATGGACCAGCGAGAAGACGATGACCACCCCGATCGCCGTGACCGATACGGGCGAAACAGTGATCCAGTTCCGCCCGCCCACCTCCAGGACAAACCACGGCGGGCCGCCTTTGCCACCCATCAGGTAAACGGCAAAGGCGATGGCCGCGGCGGCAATCGGCGCGGAAAAGCCGACAACCAGGGAAATCCATCCAGACAAAAACGCGGGGAGCGCACCAAAGGAACGTCGCAAGTACACGTACTCCCCCCCGGCATAGGGCAGCATGGCGCCGAGTTCCCCGTAACACAGCGCGCCCGTCAACGCAAAGATCCCCCCAATGAGCCAGGCGATCAGGAGTGCCTGGGCGTTGGGCATTTCCTGCACGATGAATCCGGAGGTGGTGAATACGCCGGTTCCAACCATGTTGGCGACGACGAGAGCGATAGCCGACCACAGGCCGATCTCCCGCTGCAACCCGTCCCCGGACAATCGGCGTTTCATTTCAGGAAATCTCCCACATAGATGAGATGTTCGAAAGGCAGATCGCGGCCCTCGGTTTGTTTGAGCACGGTATCCAGGGTTGCCTGGAGAACGCGTTCCTTTTCCTTGGACCCGGCATGGAAGACAATGGCCAGGGGGGTATCGGCGGGATAGCTCTTTTTCAGCACATCCACCACCTCGGCCAAGTTCATCCCCATGGTATAGAACACCAGGGTGGACTGGCTCTCCGCCAGCTTGGCCAGACTATCCTTGCCCTGATAGCCTTCGCGCGCGCCTCGGGCAGCGGTCAGAATGACGGAGCTGCTCTGGCTCCCCCGGGTCACATCCCGTTTCAGAGCGGCATTGGCGGCGTTGAAACTGGACAGCCCAGGAATGACCACCGGAGACAGATCGGCAAATTCACGAAGATAGCCGATATGCGGACCAAAAATCGTCGGATCGCCATTGTCCAGGATGGCGATGGTTTTGCCTGCGGCGACGCCTTCGCGGATGATTTTCCGGGTTTCATCCTGCTGTTTCTGGATTTCGGCAAGCGGTTTGCGATGGCGGCCGACGGGTTGTTGCCCGGATGGCCCGGTGCCAATATCCTTTGCCCCCTTTTTCTCGGCCTGCTTTTCCGCACGGTGCATCATACCGAACAGGCCATGCCCGGCGTCGTGCACTTCCTTGCCGGTAAGCAGCGTGGCATAGGCTTCACGCACCCCCTGCATGGCAAAGATGATATCGGCCTCGGCAATGGTGTCGCGGGCCCGGATGGTCATATTCCCCATGTCGCCCGTCCCCAGGCCCACAAGATAGACTTTCCCCTTTTTCCCCTGCTCGTGATGAGGGTGGGCAAGGGCCGCGGAAGTCATGAAGGCGAACACCGAACAAAGCACCATGAATTGGACCCCAAAAATCATTTTTCTTCTTTCATACAGCATGCGCATTCTCCTCAAATTCTACAGTTGTCGATAAAATCCGGCCGCGGGACCGGTTTGGTTTGCCATCAAAATCGATAGGTTGCCATCAGGCGCACATTCCGCCCCTCTTCCAGCAGGATATCGTCACCGTTGGCAATGGACGTCTGATCGCTATAGCGATGGTCAAGCAGGTTGTTCATCGCCAGGGAGAGGGTGAGCCCTTTCAGGTAATCGGGGCTGTATTCCACCTGGAAATCGAGCACGGTATACCCTGCCCGTTCAATCTGTCCGGAGGCCACATCGTCAAGCCGGGAAACCAATGTCAGGGTGCCGCCGAGGATTACTTCGTCCGTTGCTTGCCACCGGTTGTCCCAGACCAGTTTGTCGCCGACCGGCGCCCCTTTTCTTCTTGCGATGCTGATCGGGTTGCCGTATTGATCCTCGGTGTCGATATGGGTGAACGCCAGGGTGGTGTCATACTGGGCAATGCCCCAACCAATCCGGAACTCCCATCCCTTGGAGTAGACCGTATCCGGGTTGTTCCAGATTTTGGTCACCGCACCGCCACCGCCACCGACCCGCTCGATCGTGTTCTCCAACTCGGTTTCAAACAGCGACACCTCGGCGTTGAAACGGTCGGACGAGGCCAGCAACCCCTTGCCCGTGTAGCGCAGGCCGCCTTCCACCTGCTCGGAACGCTCCGGCTCGAACGGCTTGCCGTCGTTGAAGTTCGTCCCTTCGTAAATATTTGCCATCCAACCGACAGGGATCAGGCCGCTGCCGCGCACCGCCTCGCCGTAGTTGGCAAATGCCGTCAGCCCCGGCAACAGTTCCCAGTCCGCCCCAACATTGGGAGAGACCTCACTGCCGTCAAAGGTATTCGGACCGTACTCGGCCTCAAAGTCATCCAACCTCGCACCAAACGACAGCCCAAAGGCACCAAGGCTCATCCGGTTCTGCAGATACAGGCCCAGATTATCCGACTCGTTGCTCATCCGCCGGCCGGACAAAGCACCAAAGGTTCGTGGCGATTCCCCTTCCTCGTTCAGATAATCGAGCCCCAAGATCAACTTATGGCCCGTTGGGCCCAGGTCGAAACGAAACGTATTGCGGAAATCGCCGCCCCGCTGACGGCTCGAATATTCGGTGTCGGCGGTTTCGTTGGCCAGCGAATTATCCGTGGTATAGGCGTTGAATCTGAGATCGATCAGCCGGTCGCCCGGTTTGTACCGGTAATCAGCCACCCAGGTCTCCCGCTCCGTGGACTGACGGACAGGCTCCGAGCCGTCCGGCGCAATGCCCATGTCGCTGCCCGCGCCTCCCCACAGATACAACCCCTCGTTGGTGTTGCGTTCCCCACTCAATCGAAGGCTGTGTCCATGCAGCTCCAGCAGGCTGAACTTGGCCATGAAGGATTCGTCCTCACTTGCCGAATTCGGCATGTCCCCACCGCCGCCAGCCCGATAGTCGTCCGTGTCCACGCCAGAGGCATGGACGAAAAATCCGGCCTGCTCGTGCTGGCCGAAAGCCGTTGTCCCCCAGTTCCAACCCTCGTCCGCGCCGGTATACCCGCCCCGAATCCGTCCGCCCGCCTTCTCGCCGGGCTCCAGCAAATCCTGGGCGTCCACCGTCTCGAACCGGATGCTCCCACCCAGCGCTCCCGGACCCTGGTCCGCACCCGGACCGGGATGGACATCCACCAGCTTCAACAGGCTCGGCTCGATATTGCCGATACCGCCCCGATGCTGGTGCATGTTGGTGTTCTGCTTCGCACCGTCCACGCTGATGTTCAGGTTGCTCCCCTCGATCCCCCGCAGATAGATCCGCTGCGCGTTCCGGGATCCGCCTCCCACGCTCACCGACGGCTCCGTGGTAAACACATCCGCCATGTCCAGCGCCTGGGTCCGCTGCAACACATCCGTCGGAATCGTCCGCGTGCCGCTCCCACCCATGTCCTTCACCGTCATCACCGGTAGAACGGTGAGACCGCGATGCAACGGCGGCGAATATGTTCCGTCCGCAACCTGCCGGGTATCTGCCGCTCCGGACTCCGATCGTTGCAGCACAAACCCTCCGGCCTGCTCGACGGCGCTCAATCCCGTGCCCCGCAGCAACCGTGTCATGGCTTCGCGAACCGTGTAGAGACCGGTCAGCCCATTGACCTGCTGATCCACCGCAAGGCCGGGGGTATAGGCGATGTTGACCCCGGCAATGTTGGCAAGCTGCACCAGTGCGGTTGCCAATGTCCCGGCATGGATCTCGAACGAATGGACGGCCACTGTCGGCGATGCCGCCCGCACTCCGGCCTGCCCGACGGACACGAACAGGCACAGGGCGACAAGTGTTGGCGCATGGATGCGACGCAATACCAAAGGGAATCGGCTTGGCCACGATCTTTTCCGAAACGGTGTTTTCCAGTGGAACCCCTGCATCTGCGACCTTCTATTGACTATGCCGAACGGATGCTCCAATTCCCCTCATCTTTTTTTGCGGAGCATGCATTTTCCGGGAGCGCGCTGCCGAAGCCACGCAGGGGAAGGGACAAGAGCGACTTGCGATATCGTCGCATGAACACCCGGAAAAGTAGCGACTTCCGAGCGCGAACATGGCGGGAACGATGCGACCGAACAGCGCTGAACCGTTGCCCCCTTGCGGGGATGGATACTGGCCGCACCTGAAGAAAGGAAGAAAGCAGTCAGGTTCCGGACGCGGGAAAAACGGTCACCCAATACGGAGTGTGAGAGACAACATCGATGGGGAGAAGGTGTTTGAGAAACAGCAAGGCGGCGTCAATATCCGTGACCTGGAATATCCCGGACACGGAAAGGTGGGCAACGCGGTGATCGCAGGAGATATATCCCCGGCGGTATCGGCTCAATTCCTCCAACAGGACATCCAACCGCATGGCGTCACTGACAATGACCCCCCTAACCCAATCATCCTCCCCAAAGGGTCGCGTGGCGGCACGGCCGACCTCGTGCTGCCGTAACAGGAGGCACGTGCCGGCCGGGGTGACAACGGCATTCCGGGAGGTCGCCGGTTGCAGACGGACCTGGCCTTCGTATACGGCAACCCGTGCCGCCCGGGGATCAATCCGCACCGAAAACCGTGTGCCGAGCGGGCAGATCGTCCCGAAGGGAGTGGCCACCTCCAATGCGCCGTGCCGACGGGAGCGGGCATCGTGTCCGGTGACCACATAGATCTCGCCGCAGTGAAGGACAATCCGGCGCTGCTCAGCATCAAAACGAGTATCCAGGGCCGTCGAGGTATTCAGGAGAAGGCGGGTTCCATCATCCAGGTCAATCTGCCGCTGCTCGCCGACGGTTGTTCTGATGTCGGCCAGTATTTCCTGCCACGGCATGGACCGATACAGCGTCAAGCCACCGGTACCGGCAAGGCCTCCCCACAAGAGCATCCGCAGCACCTGCCGCCGGTGCAGCCCGTTTTTTCTGTGAGCATCGACGTTCCGCAGGCTCTGAAGCGCCAGGCTCTTGGGAACGACCTGAAACGGATCGTTCATCATTTGCAGGCGCTGCCACGCTTGACGGTGGCACGGCTGTTCGTTCAACCACCTCTCGAAACGCCGCTGATCCTGAACGCCGGGCTCGTTGAAACGCAGTTTGACCAGCCAATGGATGGCCGCGGCAACCACGGCTTCCGGCAGAGGGTCGACGGCATCCGTTTCCGGGACAGGAAGAGGGGGCGAAGGATCGGGCATGTCACACGGTGTCGGCGGCAAAACGGACCTTGTAGCACTGCTGCAAGGCTTTCGCCAAATCCCGTTCGACGGTAGCGCGGGAGATACCGAGCCGAGCGGCGATTTGAGGGCAGGTCAACTCCTCAAACTGGGCCAGGAGAAAAACCTCGCGCACCCGGGGGCTGAGTTGCTGCAACATGGCATCAATCAGGGCCAGCATCTCGATGATCTGCGCCTGTTCCTCGGCCGATGGCGCCTCGGCCGCAGTAAAAAGGGCCAGGGTGTCGAGCCAGGCTCGCTCGAGTTCCCGTCTGCGCCAAAAGTCGACCAACAGCCCCTGGGCTATGCGGCACATATAGGCGCGGGGTTCGCGTATCGCGGGATCACCGGGACGGGTCAGCAGGCGGACGAACACGTCATGCACCAAGTCAGCCGCAAGCACTGAACAATCCAGCTTCTTCCGCAACCAACGGTACAGCCAACCGTGGTGGTCATGATACAGGGTATGCATCTCCTGCCCGGAATTTTGCTTTTCCGCCGTCAACATCCTGTCGTGCCGCACTCTTTGCAGAAAAAAACGTTTTCCCCATACATAGGGCTTCTTGCAATCCGGCCGACCGCAAGAGTCCCTTCCCTGAAGACCGAAACAAAACGCCAACCGCCCACTGGAAACGGCCAAGTGAATCCATGGCGGCGGTCAGGCGGATATGGAGCGGGCCGCAAATCAATCCCGCCGATACCAGTATCCTATTCCAATTGGAAGGCGATCGTCTGCTCCACCCGTGTGCTGACAGCGGTTCCCTTGACAGTACCCGGTTTGAACCGCCACTTATTGACACATCGCAACACGGCCTGCTCGAAAATACCCTTGGGTTCGGCATCCACCACCGAAATTCGGCCGACCTTGCCCTCTTCAGTAACGACAAACTCGACCCTGACCCATCCTTCAATATTCCGTTGCTTCGCTGCTGGCGGATAGACCGGAGGCATTGCCGACAGGACGGTCAGCGTTCCGTCGAGTTGGCCGATACCGTACGGGACGCCGCCTCCCCCTTTTTCCAATTGACCGCTGTCCGAGCCCGTCACCGGAGAAGCGCTTGCCTGTTGATGGGAGGCGGGCGCGGAGTTGTCTCGGGACGCAGGGCCGTCTGGGGATGGTTGGGCATGTTCATGCACATCCATCGGCACCGTCTCGGCATGGGCTGTCTTTTCCACTTTGGGGGAAAGAGGCTTGGCCTTTGCCGCTGCTTTTATTTTTTTCTTTGCCTCCGGTTTCGGCGGCGGTTTCTTCTCGACCGGGGTCGCTGGCGGCGGGTCTGACTTGGCAGCCGGAGCCGCCTGTTGACCTCCTTCAACCGGGCCAGCCAAAGGAAGAATGGAAAAATCGAGTGCCACCGGAGAAGGAAACGACGAGATCGCACGCTGGTTCAATCCAAGGGCGGCTCCCAAAAAAAGGAGGTGCAGCAACACGGAAAAATGGGTTGCTTGAACTTGTCGGCTCATGGCTGTTGCTCGGTTTGCAGACTCAAGGAGGTAAAGCCGAATCGCTTGATCGCTTCATAGACATCCACGAACAACTGCAAGGGGATATCCTTGTCCGCCCGAAGGATAAGCGGGGTCGTTCGATCCGCCGCCGCCAAGGCCGTCTCCAGTGCGTCAAGCTGGACTTCCACCGAATCCACCCACAGTCGTCCTTCCTTGTTGATAACGATGGCAAGCGGATGCAAAGCCGCCACATCCTCGTTGGCAGCAGCCTTGGGCAGTTCCACATGAATGCCGCCGGTGGCGATGAAGGTCGAGGTGGTGAGAACGATAGTCAGCAATACCAACATCACATCCACGAGGGGGATGACGTTGAGGTAATCAAATTCCTTCTCGTCCATGGCGGATATCCCACTGAATGAGGAGCACCTTGCAACGACGGAGCAAAAGGTTGTACAGGGTCACCGCCGGAATGGCCACCAAGAGCCCCAGGGCAGTAGCTTTGAGGGCAAGCGCCAGTCCGGTCATGATCTTGGTGGTGTCGAAACCGGCTGCCCCGATATCATAGAAAGTGAGCATGATACCGAGCACGGTGCCGAGCAGGCCGATATAAGGCGCGTTTGTGCCGATGGTGGCGATCAGATGGAGCTTGTGGGTGAGGTGCAACTCCAGTTCCTTGCGATCTGCAAAGTGTTCAATACGGGAGGATCGATAGACCAGCCATCGCTCCACAGCCACGGCAATGGCGATCACGCTCAGCAGGAACAGCAACCCCAGCACGCCGTAGTCAATCAAAGAATGCAATCGTTCCATAGTGGCGTCCTAAAGCCGAGGGGCGTTGACAAGCGAAAGACGGCCGCTCTCCCCTCTGCGATTCCGCCGGGGCAAGACAGGATGACCCGGGGCGGTCAGGGACCGCATTTGCAGGTCCAGCAGAACGACAGGCGGTTGAAGCACAGAAAAAACTCCAAGAAAAATCCTCATTTATACCATCCGTCCTTATTTTGATAGCATTTATTTTCTTAGTTTTGTCTAAATAACTATATCGTTTAATCCTGTCAATATTTTTCGGCACCCCTACAACAAGCCATCCTCAACGACGAGGGAAATTCCCAAAAAAGATCCCGTAACTGCCCGTTTTCGCCTGGGAGAACAAAACCGTATCAGATACCGCCAAAAACTTTCAACATATTGAATAATATGGAGAAATAGCAGGTCTGGACCCGATCGCAAAATCAGTGCACCGGTACCAAAGAACGCACAGCATGTTACTAATTTATTGAACTTGACCGACGGGCTCAGCTTTGCGATCCATATCAGGGCAGCCGCATTCCGACGATTGCACACGCACAACCGTACCCGACTGTCCCGCTGTCGCTCTTGACCGGCCAGTGGGCGGAGCAATATCTGGAACCACCCGAAAAGAAAAGCAACGCATGCCCTAAAGATCGAGCGGGTTCGTTGGCGACCGCAACTCCCGATTTTCCGTCGTGGCTTCCGGCAAAATCCCCCCATGCCGAAACCGCATTTGCCGCCCGGAGGTTTATCCGGTACAATGGCAACCGTTCACTTGATTTTTCCGCAACCTGATTGTCTCCAGGAGGCTTCATGGAACAGCAGACCATCGATCCCGCCAACAATCACGCCTACACCTCCATTTTCCAAGGGACCGGAGTCGAGGATTTCAAGAAATGCATCCGGCACCACCTGATGAGCTTCCAGGGCCGCGACCCCGACCGGGCCGGCGATCCGGATGTCTACCGGGCCTTGTCCTACGCCCTGCGCGACGTGCTGATGGAAAAATGGATCAAGACCCAAAAGACCTTTTATGCCGGCAAGATGAAGCGGGTGTACTATCTTTCCCTCGAATTCCTGGTCGGCCGTTCGCTCGGCAACGCCATCATCAACATGGGCCTGCTGGACGAGGTCACGCAGGCCATCGAGCAATTGGGCTACGATCTGGAACGCCTGCGGGAATGCGAAGAGGACGCGGCCCTGGGCAACGGCGGCCTCGGCCGGCTGGCCTCCTGTTTCATGGACTCGATCGCCACCATGAAGATCCCTGCCTACGGCTACGGCATCCGCTACGATTTCGGTCTGTTCAACCAGAAGATCGTCGACGGCTATCAGGTCGAAACCCCGGATAGCTGGCTGAGGCTTGGCTCCCCCTGGATGTACGAACGCACCTCGTTCATGTATCCGGTCCAGTTTTACGGCCACGTCACCGCCACCACCGACAAGAACGGCCGCTACCGCGCCCGCTGGACCGACACCGAGATCGTCATGGCCATGGCCTGCGACATGCTGGTGCCGGGCTTCAACAACGACCACGTCATCAACATGCGCCTGTGGCGGGCCAAGGCCTCGCGCGAGCTGGACCTGCGCTCCTTCAACGCCGGCGACTACATCAGCGCCGTGGAGAGCAAGGTCAAGTCCGAGACGATCTCCAAGGTCCTCTATCCCAGCGACGACATCTGCGAGGGCCAGGAACTGCGCCTCAAACAGCAGTATTTCTTCGTTGCCGCCACCTTCCAGGACATCCTCCGCCGCTACCGCAAGGACAACGACACCTTCGACGATTTCCCCAACCAGGTGGCGGTGCAGCTCAACGACACCCATCCGGCCATCGCCATCCCCGAACTGATGCGGCTCTTGCTCGACATCGAGGGGTTAGGCTGGGAACAGGCCTGGGACATCTGCGTCAGGACCTTTGCCTACACCAACCACACCCTGATGCCCGAGGCCCTCGAGACCTGGCCGGTCGACATGTTGGGCCGGGTGCTGCCGCGCCACCTGGAGATCATCTACGAGATCAACCGGCGTTTTCTGGACGAGGTGGCTGCACGTTATCCGGGAAACACGCGGAAAATCCAGGAAATGTCACTGATCGAGGAAGGACAGGTCCGCCGGGTACGCATGGCCAACCTGGCCATCGTCGGCAGCCATTCAGTGAACGGGGTGGCGGCGCTCCACTCCGAGCTGCTGAAGAACTATCTCTTCCGCAATTTCGACGAGATGTGGCCCGACAAGATCAACTCCAAGACCAACGGCATCACTCCGCGCCGCTGGCTGCTCAAATGCAACCAGGGTCTCGCCGGACTCATCGGCGGGAAGATCGGCTACGACTGGGTGGTGAATCTCGACCAGTTGCGCGGCCTGGAACCCTACTGCGACGATCCCTCCTTTCACCAGCGCTGGCAGGCGGTCAAGCTGGCCAACAAGAAACGGCTGGCCAGAATCATCGCCACCGACTGCGGCATCGCCGTGAATCCGAACAGCCTGTTCGACATCCATGTCAAACGTATCCACGAATACAAGCGGCAGCTTTTGAACGTGCTGCACGTAATCCACCTCTACCAGCGGCTGCTGACATGTCCCGACGAGGCGATCACGCCCAGGACCGTCATCTTCGCCGGCAAGGCCGCGCCGTCGTACCACAAGGCGAAACTGATCATCAAGCTGATCAATGCGGTCGGCGCCGTGGTCAACAACGATCCCCGCATCGGCGACCGGCTGAAGGTGGCGTTCATCCCCAACTATTGCGTCTCGCTGGCGGAGCGGATCATCCCGGCCGCCGATCTCTCCGAGCAGATCTCCACCGCCGGCACCGAGGCCTCGGGAACCGGCAACATGAAGTTCGCCTTGAACGGCGCCCTGACCATCGGCACGCTCGACGGCGCCAATATCGAAATCCGCGAGGAAGTGGGGCCGGACAATATTTTCATCTTCGGCATGACCGCCGAGGAGGCCGAGTACGAAAAGAAGTGCAAATCACGGAAACCGCAACAGATTTACGAAAACAACCCCGAGGTGTGCGCCATTGTCGACGCCATCGCCAACGGCGCGTTCAGCAACGGCGACATCGAGCTGTTCCGGCCGCTGGTCAACGACCTGTTGAACGAGAACGACCCCTACCTGCTGCTGCTCGATCTCGAATCCTACCTCCAGTGCCAGCAGTTGGTGGGCGAACTCTTCACCGACCGCGCCACCTGGACCAGAAAATCGATCCTCAACGTGGCCAGGGTGGGCAAATTCTCCAGCGACCGGACCATCAGGGAATACGCCGAGGAGATCTGGCGGGTACGGGTCGGAGACTGAACGACAGCGGTTTCCCCAGGGGTGCGGGCTCTCGGGGTGGTGGCGGATGCTTGCGGAACCGGCAGGATGGTCAGGGTTCCTTCCTGAGGAAGACGTCGCCGTAATGTCTGAGTTCGGCGATGGATTCCCGGATGTCCTCGTAGGCCAGATGATGGCATTCCTTGTTGAACCGGGGCAGGTCCGGCGCCCAGCGCAGGGCCAATTCCTTCAAGGTGCTGACGTCGATGTTGCGGTAGTGAAAATAATGTTCCAACTCGGGCATGAAACGGGCGAGGAAGCGGCGATCATGCCAGACCGAGTTGCCGCACATGGGCGAAACCCGGTGTCCCACCCACTGCTTGACGAAATCAAGGGTTTCGATTTCCGCCCGGCGGCAGGTATAGGAGCTTTTCCGAACGCGGTCGAGCAGGCCGGATTCCCGGTGATGCTTGCTGTTCCAGGCGTCCATGGCGGCGAGCACCTCGTCCGGCTGGTGAATGGCGATGACCGGTCCGTCGGCGAGGATGCCCAGGTGCGAATCGGTCACCACCGTCGCCACTTCCAGAATTCTGTCGGTCGATGGGTTCAACCCGGTCATTTCCAGGTCGATCCACACCAGATTGCCGTCGTCTTTCATCATGCTCCGATCCCTTCGGCCCCGCCGCGGCAGATACCGCCTCTTTTCCGTAGTGGACCATAGGCCGGTTCCCGGTTCAACTTTTTTCTTCCTGCGGCCTTGCCGGTCATGCCGGAAAACGCTGTCGCACGAGCGACCGTCTCCGATACCACATGCGGCGGCGCCTGACAAAAAAATCTCGCTCCGCATGGTTCCGCCCAGGCCGCCTGACCCTTTTTCCGGCCGCCGGTTGCCGGTCGGGCGCCTCACCGCTCTTGCCCGCCGGTCACGGCAGAATTCGGTGGTCTTCCCTGAAGAAATATGGCAGAACGGATGAACGGTCAACCACGGCGGCCCGCCGGCCACCGGCAGGCCGTTTTTCCCTGTCCAACGCACGGAGCGCCATGGCCACGACCAGCACAGGGCAGACCTACGACGTCATCATCGTCGGCGGCGGACCGGCCGGCCTGTTTGCCGCCCATTACCTCAGCGAACACACCTCGCTCCGGATCCTGCTGATTGAAAGGGGCAAGGCCCCCCTGAAGCGTTCCTGCCCGATCGGGGAAAAGGGCTGCATCCATTGCCAACCCTGCAACATCCTCTGCGGCATCGGCGGCGCCGGCCTCTTTTCCGACGGCAAGCTCAACTTCATCCATAAACTGGGCAAAACCGACCTGACCCAGTTCCTCGATCCCGCCGGGGCCAGCGCCCTGATCGACGAGACCGAAGCCATCTTCAACCGCTTCGGCATGGACGGCCAGGTCTATCCCACCGACATGGAGAGAGCCCGGGCCATCCGCAAAAAAGCGCGCAAAAACGGCATCGAACTTCTGCTGATCAGGCAGAAACACCTCGGCAGCGACAATCTGCCCCGCCACATCGAGGCCATGGCCCGTCACATGGCCGAGCAGGGCGTGCTCTTTCACCATTCCGAAACGGTCCGCGACGTTCTGGCCCAGAAAGGCCGGGTGGCGGGCGTGGTCACGGACCGGGGCACCTACCGCGCCGCCGCCGTCATCCTGGCGCCCGGTCGGGCCGGGGCCGAATGGGTCGCCGCCCTTGCCGGCCGCAACGGCATCCGGGTGGCGCAGCGCGGCATCGAGGTCGGGGTCCGGGTCGAGGTCCACAACGAGATCATGCAGGATCTCTGCTCGATCATCTACGACCCGACCTTCTTCATCCGCACCGCCAAATACGACGACCAGACCCGCACCTTCTGCACCAATTTCGGAGGATACGTCGCCCTGGAAAATTACCAGGATTTCGTCTGCGTCAACGGCCACGCCCTGATGGACCGCAAATCCGACACCACCAACTTCGCCTTTCTCTCCAAGGTGGTGCTCACCGACCCGGTGGAGGACAACCAGGCCTACGGCGAATCCATCGGCAAACTGGCCACCCTGATCGGCGGCGGCAAACCGATCCTGCAACGTTACGGCGATCTCAAACGCGGCCGGCGGTCCACCTGGAACCGCATCCGCAACAGCACCATCGAGCCGACTCTGAAAAACGTGGTCTGCGGCGATATCGCCATGGCCCTGCCGGAACGCATCCTCACCAACCTGGTCGACGGCCTGGATCAGCTCAACCAGATCATCCCCGGCGTCGCCAACGACGAGACCCTGCTCTATGCTCCTGAAATCAAGTTCTTCGCCACCCAGGTGGACACGGACCGCAACCTGGAAACCGGGATCCGGGGACTGTTCGTCGCCGGCGACGGCCCCGGCGTGGCCGGCAACATCGTGTCTGCCGCCGCAACCGGCCTGATCGCCGCCAAGGCGATTGCCACCCGTCAACACAAGGAACGCAAACCATGAAGAGAACACCGGTCACCACCGACAAGGCCCCGGCCGCCATTGGCCCCTATTCCCAGGCGATCGCCACCGATACCCTGCTGTTCACCTCCGGCGCCATCCCCATCGATCCCGCGACCGGAACCATTGCCGCCGGCAGCATCGAAGACCACGCCCACCAGGCCTTCCGCAACCTGGCCGGCATCGCCGAGGCGGCCGGCACCCGGCTGGACAAGGCGGTGAAGGTGACGGTTTTCCTCACCGATATCGCCCAGTTTCAACGGGTGAACGCCGTGTATGCCCACTATTTCACCGAGCCCTACCCGGCCCGCAGCGCCGTGCAGGTGGCGGCCCTGCCCCTGGGCGCGGCCATCGAGGTCGAGGCCATCATCGCCCTGTAGCCGCGGCCCGGCCTGGATGCCGATTCCGCTGCACATCGCGGCCGCGGCCGCCTCGCCCCTCATCCTTCCATGACACTGTGTGGCACGGATTCCTGCCCGCATGCCGGTCGTCCTGCCGCCGAGCCCCGCCTCGCGAAGGAAAACGATGCGTACCCTGCCGTGTTTTCAGACAGCTGGCAGACACATTTCGCGGGGATACGACGATGCCACAGCGCCCCGGAAAAGGCCAAAAAACGTTTGACAGCCCGACACTTTTGAAATAGAAATTACGCACTTTGCGGCCCCCTGTTTTCCATCCGTTCCGCCGGACACCCAACTTCGCTCAGAGGTCACGGAAAAACGAGGGGCACAGCTGCGCTCTTTTGCCATAAACGGGTAAGGGGTTCGTGCACGGTCGACCTCCCTGCGCCCTTTTTTTATGCGCTTTCTTCTCACACAGCCAAGGAGGAAACGGTGGCCTATACATCCATTGAACTCGTCTGCAGCGACGGTGTCGCGACCCTGACCTTCAATCGTCCCAAAGCCCTCAATGCCCTCAACGCCATCCTGCTCGAAGAATTCGCCGACGCCCTCGAAAGCATCAAGAACGACGAAACCGTTCGGGTGCTTATCCTCACCGGTGCCGGCGAAAAGGCCTTTGTCGCCGGCGCCGACATCACCGAAATCGCCACCCTGACGCCGCTTGGCGCGAAAAAATTTGCCCAGTGCGGCCAGGAGGTCATCAGCAAGCTGCAAGGACTGGCCATTCCGGTGATCGCCGCCGTCAACGGCTATGCCCTGGGCGGCGGCTGCGAAATGGCCCTGGCCTGCGATTTCATCTACGCCTCGGACAAGGCGGTCTTCGGACTGCCGGAGATCAGTCTCGGCGTCATTCCGGGGTTCGGCGGCACCCAGCGGCTGCCCCGCCTGATCGGGGCCAACCGGGCCAAGGAAATGATCTTCACCGGCAAGCACCTGACCGCCGCCGAGGCCAAGGAGATCGGCCTGGTCAATAAAATCTTCGCGCCCGCGGAGTTGATGCCGGCGGCGACTGAAACCGCCAAACTGATCGCCACCAAGGGCAAGGCTTCGCTCTGCGCGGCCAAGCAGACGGTGAATCAGGGACTCAACGCTGATCTGGCCACCGGCCTCGCCATCGAGCGCGACGCCTTCGCGCTCTGCCTGGCCAGTCCGGACGCCAAGGAAGGAACCGGCGCCTTTTTGGAGAAGCGCAAACCGGTCTTCACCGGTGGTCTGAACAGCTAACCCCTTGCGCTCAAACACAATCGGAGGAGCACGATGTCGATGAACGAAGTGGTGATTGTCAGTGGCAGCCGGACAGCGGTTGGCGCCTTTGGCGGCAGCCTGAAAGCAACCCCCGTGGTCAATCTCGGCGCGGTCGTCATGCGCGAAACCCTGCGCAAGGTCGGGCTGCGGCCGGTGGCCGGCCCCGACCTGCTGGCGGTTGCCCCGGCCAAGCTGAAAGATCAGGGCGCCATCGAGCTGGAAGCCAGGGCCGGGGAATGGGACAGCGCCGCCACACCGATAACGATCGACGAGGTGATCATGGGCAATGTCCTCCAGGCCGGCCAGGGGCAGAACCCCGCCCGCCAGGCCATGATCAAGGCCGGACTGGCCAAGGAGACGCCGGCTTTTACCATCAACAAGGTCTGCGGTTCCGGCCTCAAGGCCATCGCCCTGGGCGCCCAGTCGATCATGACCGGCCAGGCCGAGGTGGTGCTGGCCGGCGGCCAGGAAAACATGTCCATGACCCCCATGGCCCTGCCCAAGGCCCGCTGGGGCCACCGCATGGAACTCACCGGCATCGGCGAGGTCTACGACCTGATGGTCTACGACGGCCTCTATGAAATCTTCTACGGCTACCACATGGGCGTCACCGCCGAGAACATCGCCCGGATGTACAACATCAGCCGCGAGGATCAGGACCGGCTGGCCGTGCTCAGCCACACCCGTGCCCTGCGCGGCATCAAAGACGGCCTCTTCAGGGACGAGATCGTCCCGATCCCGGTGAAAGCCGGCAAGCAGGAAGTGCTGTTCGCCCAGGACGAACGGCCCATGGAAACCTCCATGGAGAAGATGGCCAAGCTCCGGCCGGCCTTTGCCAAGGACGGCACCGTCACCGCCGGCAACGCCTCGGGCATCAACGACGGCGCCGCCACAGTCCTGCTGATGAGCAGGGCCAAGGCCACGCAACTGGGACTCAAGCCGCTGGCCACCATCGACAGCTTCGCCTCCGGCGGCCTCGATCCCGCCTACATGGGCCTCGGCCCGGTACCGGCCATCCAGAAGGCCCTCAAGCAGAGCGGCAAGACCATTGCCGACATCGACATGATCGAACTCAACGAGGCCTTCGCCGCCCAGGCCATCGGCTGCATGCTGGAGCTGGGCATCGACGTGGAAAAGCCCAACCAGCTGGGCAGCGGCATCTCCATGGGCCATCCCATCGGCTGCACCGGAGCCCGCCAGATGGTCACCGCCATCCATCACATGCAGCGCACCGGCTGCGCCACCGGCCTGATCACCATGTGCATCGGCGGCGGCATGGGCATGGCCATGGTGATCGGCAACGCCAATAAATAGTTTCCAGGTTCACGGCCGGATGCCCCGGCCGGATCAATGTTCTTTCAAGGAAGGGAGACGGGTATGGAAGTGAAGACATTCGGAGTGATCGGCGCCGGCCAGATGGGCAACGGCATTGCCCAGGTGGCGGCGGCCAGCGGCCTAGCCGTCATTATGCACGACATCAAGAAGGAATTCGTTGACCGCGGCCTGGCCACCATCGCCAAGAATCTCCAGCGCAGCGTCGACAAGGGCAAGCTGGCGACCGCCGAAAAAGACGCGATTCTCGGCCGGATCAAACCCACCACCGAGCTCAGGGACATGACCGCCGCCGACTTCGTGGTCGAGGCCGCCTCCGAAAACGAGGCGATCAAATTCAAGATCTTCGAGAATCTGGAGGAGATCTGCGCCCCGCACGTGATTCTCGCCTCCAACACCTCGTCCATTCCCATTGGCCGGATCGCCTCGCACACCAAACGGCCGGCCAAGGTGATCGGCATGCACTTCATGAACCCGGTGCCGGTGATGCAGTTGGTGGAGGTGATCTGCGGCCTGGCTACCTCGGCCGACACCCTGGCCACCACCCTCGAACTGACCAAGCGCATGGGCAAGACCCCGGCGCAATCCAACGATTTTCCGGGATTCATCGCCAACCGCATCCTCCTGCCGATGATCAACGAGGCGATCTTTTGCCTCTATCACGGCGTCGGCACCAAGGAGGACATCGATACAGTGATGAAGCTGGGCATGAACCATCCCATGGGGCCGCTCGCCCTGGCCGATCTCATCGGCCTGGACACCTGCCTGGCGATCATGAATACCCTGTATCAGGGCCTGGGCGACTCCAAGTACCGGCCCTGCCCGTTGCTGCGGCAGTATGTCGAGGCCGGCTGGCTGGGCCGCAAGAGCGGTCGGGGGTTCTATATTTACGAATAACGCGAACAGGGTGGGAGCCCGCGGGCCGATGCCGTGTCGTCTTGACGGCGCCGGACGCCTTCCATTGAGGAGGAAACGATGAGCGAGTTGGCGTTTCAGGATCAATATCCCGATGACTATGCCCACTGCTACGGCTGCGGCCGGCTCAATCCGCAGGGGCACCACCTGAAGAGCTACTGGGACGGCGAGGAGACGGTCTGCCGCTACACCCCGGATCCCAAATACACCGGCGGTTTTCCGGGCTTTCTCTACGGCGGCATGATCGCCTCGCTGATCGACTGCCACGGCGCCGGCACCGCCGCGGCCGCCAAGGCCAAGGAAGAGGGCAAGCCGATCTCGCGCTTTGTCACCGCCTCCCTGAAGGTGGACTATCTGGCGCCGACCCCGATCAATACCGAACTGGAGGTGCGTGGCAAGGTAATCGAGATCAAGGGCCGCAAGGTGACCGTCGACCTGACCCTGACCGCCGCCGGCACCGTCTGCGCCAGGGGCACGGTGCTCTACCTGCAGATCAAGGGACAAGAATAAACGGGCCGGCCTGGCCGGCACCAACGGTGCGATTCCCGTGCGGCACCGACAAGACGGGAGCCGGCGACGGTCTGCCTGGGCGGGCGGACCCGGCCGGAAAAAATGACATCCATTGATGCTCGCCTTGTTCGGAGCAAGGGATGTCCAATATTGAATCGAAGAGACAAGACGCATCCAGGGGGAGAACAACATGCAATTTGAACTGACTGAAGAGCAGAAACTGATCCGCGACATGGTAAGGAGCTTTGCCGAGACGGAGGTGGCGCCGTCCGCAGCCGAGCGGGACGAAACCGAACGGTTCGACCGGGCCCTGATGTTCGACCGCCTGGCCGAGCTGGGCCTGACCGGCATCGTCTTTCCGGAAGAGTACGGCGGCGCCGGCGCCGATTACATCAGCTACGCCATCGCCGTCGAGGAACTGTCACGGGTCTGCGGCTCCACCGGTGTCACCCTGTCGGCGCACCTCTCCCTCTGCGCCAACCCGATCTACATGTTCGGCACCGAGGCACAAAAACAAAAATACCTGACCCCGCTGGCCAAGGGCGAGAAAATGGGCGCCTTCGGCCTGACCGAGCCGTCCGCCGGTTCCGATGCCGGCGGCACCAAGACCACCGCCACCCGCGACGGCAACGACTGGATCCTCAACGGTTCCAAGATTTTCATCACCAACGCCGGCGAGGCCGAGATTTACGTGGTGCTGGCCCGGAGCGACAAGAGTGCTGAGAAGCACCGCGGCATCAGCGCCTTTATCGTCGAGAAGGGCACCCCCGGCTTCTCCTTCGGCAAGAAGGAGAAGAAAATGGGCATCCGCTCTTCGCCCACCATGGAACTGGTATTCGAGAACTGCCGCATCCCCGGCGAAAACCTGCTCGGCCAGGAAGGCCAGGGCTTCAAGGTGGCGATGAAGACCCTCGACGGCGGCCGCATCGGCATTGCCGCCCAGGCGCTGGGTATCGCCCAGGGGGCCTTCGATGCCGCCTGCGCCTACACCAAGGAGCGCGAGCAGTTCAACAAACCGATCGCCGCCTTCCAGGGCGTGTCCTTCCAGTTGGCGGACATGGCCACCCAGATCGAGGCCGCGCGGCTTCTGATCTACAACGCCGCCTACCGGGCCAGCGCCGGCCTGTCCTATTCCCAGGATTCGGCCATGGCCAAACTCTTTGCCTCGGAAACCGCCATGCGGGTCACCACCCAGGCGGTCCAGCTCCACGGCGGCTATGGCTACACCCGCGAATTCCCGGTCGAGCGGATGATGCGCGATGCCAAGATCACCGAGATCTACGAAGGCACCAGCGAAGTCCAGCGGGTGGTCATCGGCGCGGCCTTGACCAGGTAACCCAGCTGCGGCCGGGGCGGCCGCATCGCCTGATGTTTCGGATCGAACCAAGAAGAGAGCGCCGGCACCCGCCGCCTCTCTTCTTCTGTACAAAGCAAAGCATGGAAGACAACGTCTGTTGTTGCGCAGGCAGGGGGAGCTTGGATGGAGTTTACCCGTGAAATTTATTGGAATGTCGGTCATGGGTTCACCACCTTGGCGCCCATGTACGGCCTGTTGCTGGTGGCCGTGGCCGTTTGCGCGCTCGGCTTTTTCAAGCGGCTCAAGGTCTATCGCCTCGGCCAGCCCCTGGACCGGACGGATGGGCGGGGCGAGCGCGTCAAACACATGCTGGAGACCATGCTCCTGCAGACCAAGGTCTTCCGGGTTCCGGGCCCCGGGACGGCGCACGCGCTCTTTTTCTGGAGTTTTTTCGTCCTGTTCATCGGCACGGCGCTGATCGTCGCCCAGGCCGATTTCACCGATCTCCTGTTCGATATCAAATTTCTCAAGGGAACCTTCTACAAACTCTTTTCCCTGACGCTCGACCTGGCCGGCCTGGTGGCCATCCTGATGCTGACCGGCCTGCTGGTGCGCCGCTACCTGATTCGACCGCAGGGGTTGGTGACCAAGGGCGACGACGCCCTCATGCACGGCTTTTTGTTCGCCATCCTGATCACCGGTTTCCTCATCGAGGGCGCCCGCATGGCGGTCACCGAGATGCACATCCCGCAGTTGGCGGCGTGGTCACCGGTCGGCTGGGGCGTGGCCACCCTGCTCGCCGGCCTGGACGAGGCAGGGCTGCGAACCCTGCACGTTGTCCTTTGGTGGTGCCATCTTCTCCTGGCCCTCGGCTTCATCGCCGTCCTTCCCTTCACCAAGTTCCGCCATATCGTCACCACCAGCGCCAATGCCTTCTTCGCCGACCGCGGCCCCACCGGCAAGCTGACCACGGTCAATCTGGAAGACGAGAATACGGAGAAATTCGGCGCCAACGAACTGGGCGACCTGCGCTGGAAGGACATCTTCGACGCCGACGCCTGCACCCTGTGCAAGCGCTGCCAGGACCGGTGCCCCGCTTACGCCACCGGCAAGCCGCTGTCGCCGATGCAGGTCGTCAACCAGATCGGCGAGCTCGCCTTCACCAGGCCGGACGCCAACCTAATTGAGACCGTCGGCCGCGAGGCCATCTGGGCCTGCACCACCTGCCGCGCCTGTCAGGACATCTGCCCGGCTTCCATCGAGCATGTGGGCAAGATCATCGAGATGCGGCGCAACCTGGTGCTGATGGAGGGCGAATTCCCGGGCGAGGAAGTGATGGCCGCCATGGAACAGACCGAGGTCAACGGCAACCCGCTGGGCATGGGCTATGCCGCGCGCGGCGACTGGGCCGAATCCCTGGGCATCAAGCCGCTGGCCGAGGACCCCGAGGTGGACCTGCTCTATTTCGTCGGCTGTTACGCCTCCTTCGACAAGCGCAACATCGCGGTGGCCACGAGCTTTGTCAGGCTCTGCCAGGCCGCCGGCGTCAAGGTCGGCATCCTCGGCAAGGAGGAGAAGTGCTGCGGCGAGCCGATGCGCAAGATGGGCAACGAGTATCTCTACCAGACCCTGGCCATGGAGACCGTGGAGGTCATCAAAGGGTATGGCGTCAAGAAGATCGTCACCACCTGCCCGCACTGCTTCAACACCCTGGCCAAGGACTACCGCGATTTCGACTTCGACGTCGAGGTCGTGCCCCACGCCCTCTTCCTCGAACAACTGGTCGCCGACAGCCGGCTGCCGGTCGGGGGCGAGGAATTCACCTGCACCTACCACGACTCCTGTTACCTCGGCCGGCACAACGGCATCTACGACGCCCCGAGAAAACTGATCCGGTCGATGGGCGGCCGCATCGCCGAGATGGCCAAAAACCGCGATCAGGCGTTCTGTTGCAGCGCCGGCGGCGGCCGGATCCTGGCCGAGGAGAAACTGGGCGAGCGCATCAACGTCAAGCGGGTGGAGATGGCCGTGGCCACCGGGGCCGGGCAGTTGCTGGCCAACTGTCCGTTCTGCCTGACCATGTTCGAGGACGGCGTCAAGGGGGCCAATGTCGAGGAGCAGTTGCGTCCCAGAGATATCGCCGAGGTGCTGGCCGAACGGCTTGCCCTGAAGAATGCATAAAATAACCCATTAGTTGAGTCTGATTGCTGGAGGAGCACGATGAACATACTGATCTGCATCAAACAGGTTCCGGACATGGAATCGAAATTCAAGATCAACGGCGAAGGCACCTGGTATGACCGGGCCGACCTGGCCTGGCGGATGAACGAGTACGACGAATACGCCGTCGAGCAGGCGGTGCGGCTGAAAGAGCAGGTCAAGGATGCCGACCTGACCGTGCTCTGCATCGGCCCGGACCAGGTGACCGAGGCCATCAAGAAGGCCCTGGCCATGGGCTGCGACCGGGGCGTGCACATCGCCGATCCCGATTCCGCCAAGCGGGAGCCGATCGCCATCGCCACCATGATCGCCGGGTTCGCCAAGGACAAAAACTTCGACGTCATCTTCACCGGCATGCAGTCGCAGGACCGCGGCAGCGCCCAGGTGGGCGTCATGGTCGCCGAACTGCTCGGCATTCCGGCGGTGACCACCATTGTCGGTTTTGCCTATGACAACGGCACGGTCCAGGTCAAACGCGAACTCGAGGGCGGCAGCAAGGCCCTGGTCACGGCGACCACGCCGGTGGTGCTCACCTGCCAGCTGGGCCTCAACACGCCGCGCTATCCGACCCTGCCCAACATCATGAAGGCCAAGAAAAAAGAGCTGTTGCCCCTGGCGCCCGATGTCGGCGGCCTGGGCCCCCGCCAGGAAACGACCGCCTGTGCCTTTCCCGAGAAGAAGGGGGGCGGCCTGGTGCTGGAGGGCGAGATTCCCGAACTGGCCGACAAACTGATCCAGCTGCTCAAAGAAAAAACCACCGTTCTGGCCTAGGAGAGACCCATGAAGACCTTACTTGTGGCGGAATTCCGGGAAGGAAAACTGCGCGCCGAATACAGCCAACTGATCGCCTTCGCCCAGCAGCAACGGGCCGAGGCAGCCATGTTCCTCGTGGGCTCTGCCGGAGAGGTGCCCAAATTCAACGGCACCCTGTACCTGGCCGATGCGGCCAAGTACGGCGAATACAACCCCACGGTGCACAAGCAGTTGCTCCTGGACGTGATCGCCAAGGAACAGCCGGCCCAGATCGTGTTTCTGCACTCGTCCTACGGCTGGGACCTGGCCCCGCGGGTCGCCGTGGCCCTGCAGGCGGCACAGGTTTCCGAGGTCGTCGCCGTCGACAACGGCCTACCGGTGGTGCCGGTGTGCAACGCCAAGCTGCGGCGCACCATCAAGGCCATCACGGCCCAGACCGTCCTGACCATCCAGGCGGGCGCCTTCGGCATGGAGGCGGAGCCGGAAGGCACGCCCACGGTGGTCGAGATCGATACCGGTGCTGCCGGCAAGGTGCAGTGCACCGGCTATGAAGCGGCCAAGATCGAGGGCGTCGACCTGACCAAGGCCGAGATCATCGTCAGTGCCGGCCGCGGCGTGGGCAAACCGGAAAACGTGGCCATGGTGCAGGCGCTGGCCAAGGCCCTGGGCGGCGAATACGGCGCCAGCCGGCCCGTGGTCGATGCCGGCTGGGTCGAGCACAACCGCCAGGTCGGCACCACCGGCAGCACGGTCACCCCGAAGCTCTATGTGGCCTGCGGCATTTCCGGCGCCATCCAGCACCTGGCCGGCATGAAGAAGTCGGATTTCATCGTCGCCATCAACACCGACAGGGATGCCCCCATCGGCGAGGTGGCCAACGTCCTGGTGGTGGCCGACCTCAAGCAGTTCCTGCCGGTGCTGACCGAAAAACTCGGCGCGCGCTAGGCGGACTCCCGTCCCCTGCCCGCTCCCTTCGCACTCTCCGCCGCGCGGCCGACACCTGGCTGCGCGGCGTTTTTTTTGTGTCCCCGCGTTCGGTTCCTCAGCCCAGCTTGGCCCCCAGCGGCACCGGCCGGTCGGGCACGCAGAGCACCACCTCGTTGTTCTCGTTATAGAAGCCGGTAACGAGACATTCCGACATCAGCGGACCGATCTGTTTCTTGGGGAAGTTCACCACCCCCACCACCTGGCGGCCGATCAATGCCTCCGGCCGGTACAGGGCGGTGATCTGGGCGCTCGATTTTCTGATCCCGATCTCGGGGCCGAAATCGACATGCAGGATGTAGGCGGGTTTGCGGGCCTCGGCAAAGACCTCCGCCCTGACGATTTGCCCGACCCGCAGCTCCACCCTGGCGAAGTCATCCCAGGTGATTGTCGTCATTCCTTTCTTCTCCTCCGAGCCGGTGCACGGGCGGAAAATCCGCTGCCGGTCCGGCCGTTCGTCCTGACAAAAAAAGAGCCGCCTCCCGTACGGGAGGCGGCTCGCCACTCTCGAATGATGGCAGCCGCTATCCTTCGACGACCTCGATGCCTTCGAGTTTCCAGGCCTCGGTTCGGACCGGCCGGGCCCAGGTCCACTGTTCGGCGAATTTCACCGGCTCGGTCATGCTGCCCTCGACCAGGGCGCCGGTTGTGTCGTCCACGGTATAGTCGAGCAGATTGGCGGTGAACAGCACGGTGACATGATCCTCGCCGTTGTTGCTGCCGGCATCCACGATCTCCACCCTGCGGATGGCGATGCTCTCCAGCTTGTTGATCCGGCCATCCTCCCGCATGCGGGCGAAATGGCCTTCATATTCGGCCGCCAACTGGCTGCCCAGCAGGTTGCGGTAGGAATCCAGATCGCGTCGCATCCAGCCGGCCTGCACCTTGAAGAAGACATCCGAGGCGACTTCGAGGAAATATTTCTCGTCGAAACCGGGATCGGCCAGACGGATTTCCGCCAATCCCTGCTCCACGGTCCGGGTCTCGCGGATGGGAGGAACCGGCGGCACAGGCGGCACCGAACCGCCGCCGAAGACGCCTTGACCGGCCTGAAATCTGCCGGCATCGGGCGGCTGCTGATAGCCGGCCGAGGAAGGCACCGGCGGCCGGTTGGCGAACCGTTTGTAGAGAAAATAGCCGACGCCGCCCAGGAGCAGAAGCGGCAGAATGCCCATGCCGCTGCCGCCCATGCCGAACAGGCTGCCAAAGAGCAGGCCGCCGAGTGCACCGCCGACCAAGCCGCCCATCAGGCCGCGGCCAAAGCCGCCTCCCGGCTGCTGCATCTGCTGCTGTTGCCGCTGCTGGCCGAATTGACCGGGTGCGGTCGGTTGGGCCGAGGGCTGCCGCATGGGGCTGCTGAACGAACGGCCGCCGGATTTGGACCGGGCCTCGGCATATTGGGTAGAGATGCCGGCATCGAAAAGGGTTACGGTGAAAAGGACCAGGAGAAAGGGGGTCAATCGTTTGAGCAAGGCAAGCATAATGAATCGTCCGTCGTTCGGGTTCATGGGCGGCGAAAACGATTCCGCCGGATGCAGCGGGGCTTGTTGCCAAGGGCTTCAGCTCCGGATACGGTAAAACGGATACATTGTAATGGCCATGCCCCCATTGTCAAGACATACCGGCCATCAATCGCCCCGGCCGTCCTTGGCGCCGATGCCGACACCACCTTGGCAAACCGCCTTTTCATGCAGACAATGATGTGATGGTTCTCAACGATCATGACGAACGGGCCGATCTGATTCCGGTCGCCGAAGGCACACCGGACACGATGGCATCGCTGGCGCTGGTGCTGGAAGCCGTCGGCATTCCTTTCCACTATGACCGGGCCGCCGGGCAGCTACGGGTCACCGTCGGGGATGCGCCAGCAGCCCGGTTCCACCTCGACGCGTATCACCGGGAAAATCTGCACTGGCCGCCAACGCCGCCGCCCGCCCCGGCTCTGTCGCCCCAGACCCAGCCCACCCTGCCGGTGCTGGCGCTTCTCGCCCTCTTCTTCACGCAGACCGGCTCGTGGACCCCGGACAACCTCTGGTTTGCCAGGGGGATGCTCGACAGCGCCGCCGTTTTTGGCCGCAACGAGTGGTGGCGGCTGTTGACCGCCCTCACCCTCCATGCCGATCTCGCCCACCTCCTGGGCAACTGCCTCATCGGGGGCATGATCATTCACCTGCTGGGCAGGATGATCGGCTACGGCCAATGCTGGCTGCTGCTGGTCATCACCGGCACCCTCGGCAATCTCGCCAATATCGGCCTGCGGGGGCAGCCCCACCTTTCGGTGGGATTTTCGACCTCGGTGTTCGCGGCCATCGGCCTCTTGACCGGTCTGCAACTGGCCCGTTCCGCCCGCCGCTCGCCAAGGGCCTTGCTGCTGCCCCTGGGTGCCGGCGCGGCACTGCTCGCCCTGCTCGGCGGCGAAGGGGTGCGGACCGATCTCGGCGCCCATCTGTTCGGCTTTGCCTGCGGCCTTGCCGGCGGCTGGCTGGGCCACCGCAGCGGCTTTGTCGAGCGGCTGCGGGCTCCGGCATGGCAGGCGCCGATCTTTCTCCTGGCACTGGCCGCGCCGATTGCCGCCTGGGTGTGGGCATTGCCGTGAAACACCGGCCGGAGCGCGGCGACCGGGCCGGAAAAGACCTGAAGCGGCCCGTTCTTGTTTGACGGAACAGAAACGAGTGCATATTGTAAACCTCGTTTACCATTCTCCCGTCGTTGCGACCAACGGGCCGGGCACCAGGTATTCCCGATCTTCATCCAGTCAGCCTGCAACCAGCAACCTATGGAGCCGTATCCATGCCGATGAACGAACAACCGCCCTGGGGCAAGAAGAAAAAGCCGGCAGGGCCGGAAGATTTTCTCGCCATCCTGATTCAGAAAATCCGGGACGCCTTCTCCGGCAAGGGAGAAGGGAGCGCGCCGCGCGGCGACCAGGAAGGACAATCCTCCGGGGAGCAACCCAACCTGTTCGCCGGCGCCGGCAAGATCCTGGCGATTGTCGTGGCCGCCCTCATCCTTCAGGGGGCCTTTTCCTGCTTCTACACCATCAAACCGGGCGAGGTCGGCGTCATCCTCCGTTTCGGACAATATACCCGCACCACCCAGCCCGGTCTCCATTTCAAGATCCCCTTCGTGGAGGATCTGGCCAAGGTCGATGTGGAAACGGTGCGCAAGGAGGAGTTCGGATTCCGTACCCGCACCCCCAACGTGAGTTCGACCTTCGACCGCAAGGGGTACGACATGGAGGCCCTGATGCTGACCGGCGACAAGGATGTGATCGAGGTCGCCTGGATCGTGCAGTACAAGGTCAGTGACCCGGTCAGTTTCCTGTTCAAGGTCCGCGATGTCGCCCAGGCGGTCCGCGACGCGTCCGAAACCGTGACCAGGAGAATCGTCGGCAACATGGACTTCGACTATGTCCTCGGCAACCGCGAGGTGCTGGCCGCCAATGCCAAGCAGGAACTGCAGGGCCAGATGGACCGGCTGGAATGCGGCATCAGCATCGTCACCCTGCAACTTCTCGACATCAACCCGCCGGAGCAGGTCAAGCCGGCATTCAACGAGGTCAACGAGGCCGACCAGGATATGAAGCGGCTGGTCAACGAAGCTGAGGAAACCTACAACAGGGTCATCCCCAAGGCGCGCGGCAGCGCCAAGCAGATTGTCGAGGAAGCGCACGGCTACGCGGCCGAACGGGTCAACCGGGCCACCGGCGAAACCAACCGATTCAAGGCGATCGTCAAAGAGTACCAGGGCGCGGAAGAGGTCACCCGGCAGCGGCTGTATCTCGAGGCCATGGAGGACATTCTGCCCAAGGTCGACCATATCTACGTGATCGACAAGAACCAGCAGAACATCCTGCCGCTCTTCGATCTCACCCGCACCCCGGCCAAGGAGCAGCCACCAGCCGTCAAATGACCCGGCATCGCCTGTCCGGCGGCTTCCCCTTTTCCCTTAACCGACACGATCTCATGGACAAAATCATCCGTCTCATCCTGTTGTTTCTCCTCGCCGGCGCAGCCGTCACCGTCTGGGACGGTTTCTTCATCCTGCCCGAAGGGCAGCAGGCGGTCATCACCCAGTTCGGCGCCCCGGTGGGCGAGCCGGTCACCAAGGCCGGTTTCAAATTCAAGATGCCCTTCATCCAGGTGGTGCAGTACTTCGACAAACGGGTACTCATCTGGGACGGCGATCCCAACCAGATTCCGACCATCGACAAGACCTTCATCTACATGGACAACACGGCCCGCTGGCGGATCGTCGATCCCCTGCGGTTTCTCCAGGCCGTGGGCACGGAAAGACGGGCCGCCTCCCTGCTCAATGACATCATTGCCGGCACGGTGCGCGACCTGGTGAACAAACACGACCTGATCGAGATCATCCGCAGCTCCGACTGGACTCCCGACTACATGGCGGCCAAGGCACAATCCCGGGACATGATCGTGCCGCCCAAGGTGGGCCGGGACAAAATCAGCCAGATGGTGCTCGACGCCGCGTCCAAGGTAACGCCGCAGTACGGTATCGAGCTGTTGGATGTCATGTTCCGGCGGGTGAACTATATCGAGTCGGTTCGCCTGCGGGTGTACGACCGGATGATTTCCGAACGGAAGAGGATCGCCGCGGAGAAACGGTCGACCGGTGAAGGGCGGAAGGCGGAAATCCTGGGACGGGTGGACCGCGAATTGCAAGAGATCACCTCGACAGCCAAGCGGGAAGCCATCGAAATCCGGGGGCAGGCCGATGCCGAGGCGGCAAAGATCTACGCCCAGACCTATTCCAGCCAACCCGAGTTCTTCGCCTTCCAAAAGAGCCTGGAGAGCTATCGCGCCATCGTCAACAAGAACACCTCGCTGGTCCTCTCCGCCGATTCGGACCTGTTCCGGTACCTGGAGAGCCAGAGGGCCAAAAAGTAACCCCACCCGCCCCGTTTCTTGGCGCCGCAACGAAAAGAGCCGGAGGCCCTGCGGCCTCCGGCTCGTGCGTGCGCACCCAACCAGGCGGCGCGCCGCCTGGCGCCGTCGTCTCACTCCTCGAAGTCATCCTGCCAGCCGTCGTCGGCAAAGCTCGGCCGCTGTTCCCGGGAATAGGGGATTCTGCCGCGTGCCTCCAGAATGGCCTCGAATTGGAGCAACTCCTCCTCCGAGCCGATCGCATCCAGTCCGAGTTGATCATAGCGGCAGGAGCAACGAATGAGCTGGCCGCCGCACCAGGGGCAGAGCTCCACCGGACACCCCAGTTCGTGCAGTTCTCCGGCCTCGGCATGGCAGGCGGGGCAGACATCCTCGTCCATCTGCACCGGCTCGTACACGGCCAGGGAATCCGGCGCGGCGCAGACCGCAGCAAAGGCCTCGGCGCTTTCGTAGCCGAAAAAATCGAGCAATTCCTCCGTCAGATAGCCGTCAGCCATGCTCCCCTGGAACTCCAACCCCTCGCTAGAAACGAGATAAAGGTAGCGGTCATGGGCGGTGAACGCCGCCAGAAGAAAGATGCCGCGATGCCGGTTGACCACCCGGATCTCCCTGACCCAATCCTCCCGCGCCTCGGGCAGGTAACTGTAGAACTCCTGCAACAGGGCCAGGCCGATCCGGTCCTCGCGGTAGATGTCGAGCAGGTCCTCGGCCCCGGCCCGATCGTCCTCGGTAACGGCATACTCCATAGCCTCGCGGATATACGCCCGTTTCTTTGCCAAATCTTCCAACATCGTTTCCTTCCCCGTTGCCACGGCGGACAACGGAGTCTTCCGCTCCTTCCCGTCCGCCCGGCCCGACCGTGCATTCCTGCACGCCCTGTCTTGAATTTCAGCAATAAATGCGATAAGGTGCGGCCTTGATACACAATGGGGCAAGGACGAACCGTTACCGCAGGATGTCTTTGCCGCTACTCTACCCAAACAGCGCCCTCCGTGCATGCTTTTTCCACGGGACGCCACCGGCGTCCACCGCACGGTCCCGCATCCGGCCTCACTGTACCCACGATTCCTGAAGGAGGACGTTCATGTCCGACATTTCGCTCGAACAAACGGCAACGCTCACCATCGACGGCGTCACCCACAACCTGCCCATCGTCGAGGGCATCGAGGGGGACCGGGCCATCGATGTCCGCGATCTGCTCCGCCAGACCGGCTATACCGTCTTCGATACCGGCTACAAGAATTCGGCCTCCTGCTGCAGCACCATCACCTATCTCGACGGTGCCAAGGGAGTTCTGCGCTACCGGGGGTATGCCATCGAGGACCTGGCGTCGAAATGCCTGTTCATCGAGGTCGCCTACCTGCTGCTGCACAACAAGCTGCCCAACCGGGTCGAACTGGAGAATTTCCGCACCCTGCTCGAATCCCATGCCCTGATCCACGAGGACATGGTCCACTTCTTCGACAAGTTTCCGCCCAACGCCTCGCCGATGTCGATCCTGTCGGTGATGGTCAACAGCCTGCACAATTTCTATCCGGAGATGAGCGCCGACCCGCTGGAAAACATCGACATGACCGCCAGCCGCCTCATTTCGAAGATCCGGACCATCGCCGCCTTCTCGTACAAGAAGTCCATCGGCCAACCGCTCGTCTATCCGCGCAACGACCTGTCCTACTGCGGCAACTTCCTCAACATGATGTTCCATACGCCGGTCAGGCCCTACCTTGTGCAGCCCGAAGTGGTGGCCGCCCTCAACAAGCTGCTCATCCTCCACGCCGACCACGAGCAGAACTGCTCGACCTCGGCGGTGCGGTTGGTCGGCAGCGCCGGCGGCAACCTCTACTCCTCGATTTCGGCCGGCATCAACGCCCTGTGGGGGCCGCTCCATGGCGGCGCCAACGAGGCGGTCATCCTGATGCTCGAGGCGATTCACAAGGACAACAACGACTACAAGAAATACATCGCCAAGGCCAAGGACAAGAACGACCCGTTCCGTCTCTCCGGATTCGGCCACCGGGTCTACCGCACCTACGACCCCAGGGGAACGATCATCAAGGACGCCTGCGACGAGCTGCTCGGCATCCTCAACGTCAAGGACCCGCTGCTGGCGATCGCCCTCAACCTGGAAGAGATCGTGCTCAACGACCCCTGGTTCGTCAGCCGCAACCTCTATCCCAACATCGATTTCTACTCCGGGATCATTTATCGGGCCCTGGGCATTCCCACCAACATGTTCACCGTCATGTTCGCCCTGGGACGGCTGCCGGGCTGGATCGCCCAGTGGAAGGAAATGCGGGAGGATCCGGAGACCAAGATCTATCGCCCCCGCCAGATCTATATCGGCTCGCCGGCCCGGAAATTCATGCCCCTGGCCGAACGCAGCTGACCGCTCCCCGCTTTTCACTCAAAAAAAAACGGATCGCGCCCATCGGCACGATCCGTTTCCACCCGACGGAAACCTCCCGGTCACCCCGTCAGTTTCGGACCCTGACCCGGTACGTCAGCGTGGCGGTTTCCATGGGCGGGACGGTGACCATCCAGGAGGCCAGGTTGGCCGCCTCCTTGACATGCCGGCCCGATTCGCTCAGAATCTGCCAGTCTCCGGGAATCGGTTCCTGCACCTTGACCGTGACCGCCTCTTTCTTCGCATTTTTCACGCGGATGGCATACTCGCTCTCGCAAAGGGAGCCGGCCGGTTCCCCCTCCTCCCTCTTAAGCTGCTTGAAGTCCGTCTGCACCTTGTCGGCGGTGATATCGAAGGCGTCGCCCAGGCGGAGCCGGACCAGTTCCTTCTCCGGAGTGTGGTCGATGGCATCCTCGCCGACAAACTGGAGGAAACCGCCGCTGTCCTTCTTGTACACCCGCACCACGCCGCCAGGCAGGGGTTGCCCCAGCCCCCCCTCCTTCTCGTTCTTCAGCTCGACAAAGACGCCGACGTTCATCTTGCGCCCGATTTCTCCGGCCCGGGCACTGAAATAATATTCCTGTCCCCTGAGCAGATATTCCTTCCGGCAGGCCACGCCGCCGGCCTGGAGCAGGGCCACCTGCTTCTTCTGATTTTCACCGATGGTGGTCGGGCGCTCAAGGGAATAGAGATGGTACTCGAACATCGGCTCTTCGGCCATGGCCTTGGCTGCCGGAGCCATGGCCAATGTGGCCTCCAACCGGGTCGCCCGCGGCTCCGGCGACCGCTGCACCACGTTGACGTCGCCGGCGACCAGTTGCAGTCGTGCCTGGGGATAGCGGGCGCCGCTCTCGTTGGTCAGGGTCACCCAGCCGCTCAGATCGAGGCGATCGTCGGCGGCGTTGAGTTCCGCCACGTAATCGGCCCGCCAGGAAAGTCCCGCCGTCAAATAGGTCAGTTCCACTTCGCGGGGCCCCTCGGCACCGCTGTCCACCAGCATGGTCAGAGTCGGGCGGTCGCGCAGGGTATCGGGCACGTCGGGATAGACCAGCCGGCCGCTCACCTCGGTCTCGATCCGGTTGCCCACCTGGAGCACCACACCATCGCCGGCGCTGAGTACCCTGGCCTGGACGGACAGATCCTCCCCGGTGGCGGGATGGCGCCTGCTCATGGTCACCTCGCGGCCCACATATTTCCGGAGCAGCGACTGGGGCGTGAGGAGGTCGTATTCGAAGTTCTGTTCCAGCACCGCCAGGTCACGGCCCTGCATCACGGCCGTCTCCGGCCTGATCTGGGCGCTCACCTCGCGGAAGGCCAGGGTACGCACGCCCTTGGGCAGGTCGATGGTCCGGCGGTCCTTCACTAGGGCCAGATTCTTCGTGTAGATGGTGACGCTCACCGCCTGTTGTTCCCGACCACCGACGGCGATTTCCTCGCCCGCCAGGAGAGGGCCAACGCTCCCCAGCAACACCACGACCAGCAGCAGCACTGTTTTTTGCATTCCACGCTCCGCAACCGACGAGGACGGCCCGGCCGGTGCGTCCTCGTCCGAAAAAAGAAAGAAATTTAATGGGTAGCCACGGTGTTGACGGCAATGAATCGCTCAATCTGGGCTACCTGATCGCGATTCAGGGGGCCGAATTTGATGCTGAACCGCTTGATCCTGAGGCGGCTGAAGATCGACGTCGGGACGGTCTGCACTTCACCGACCATGGAAAAGGGAAGGTCGGGAAGATAAAAGTGGGGATCGGCAATGAAGATGTCGAGATGGGTGGGGAGGACCGGTTCTTTCTCAAAAACGGCACATTGAACGGCAAGACCGCCTGCACTGATATCGACGAGGGTGCCGGTGTGTTCGCCGAAAAAGGCGAAGGTTTCCTCCTTCACCCGGTATCGTTTGTGGCGCCGGCGTTCAGCGCCGGTCGCGACTGCAGGGGGCAATTCCATAAAGAGCGTACTCCATCGTGTCACTTCATCGCCCTGCCGGCATTGAAATTCCGGCAATATTCCCGCACCAATTGCCACCGTTGGGACACGCTCAACCGAAAATATACCGGGCTGAGCATCAGGATTCGAATGGCTTCACGTGGATGCATCGGCACTCCTCCAGGTTTTTTCTTGCCCGGTGCGAAGCAAAAAACGAACCTGTTCATGCAACGACGACAAATCGGAATGTTAGAACATACAATGCCGATCAGGGCGGTTTCATCCCGCCAGCCGACCTCACACGATTCCGCCATGGCGGAAAACTGGGAATTTGCTTCCGTTTTTCTGAAAAAATGCCGCTTATCCAACGAGCTGCGGCACACATTCCCGCCGCGTTTGTATACCGTAAGATTACCGAAAAAGGAAAAGAAAAATTACTCTCCCTTCTCCAAACTGTGCCCGTGGCCGAGATGCACCACCAGGGGAACACGGAGTGCCAGGGCCGACTCCATGGCGTTTCGCACCAGTACCGACACCTCTTCGAGTTCGTCTTCGGGTACCTCCAGGACCAGTTCATCGTGAATTTGCAGCAACAGACGGCTCCGGAACCGGCACCGCGCCAATTCCCGGTGCACCCGCAGCATCGCCAGTTTGATGATGTCGGCCGCGGTTCCCTGAATGGGGGTGTTGATGGCGGCCCGTTCGGCGAATTCGCGCTGGACGCGGTTGCTGCTGTTGATGTCGGGCAGGTAGCGCCGCCGCCCGAGCAGAGTGGTCACATATCCGTCCTGCCGCGCCTGCCCAACAATCGTCCCCATAAATTCCTTGATTCCGGAAAAATGGGCGAAATAGCGGTCGATAAAGGTCTGGGCCTCCTTGCGGCTGACGCGCAGTTGGCTGGCCAGACCGAAACTGGACATACCGTAGACAATGCCGAAGTTGATGGTTTTCGCCACCCGCCGCATGTCCGAGGTCACCAGTTCCGGGGCCACGAAAAAAATCTCCGCCGCCGTCCGTCGATGGATATCCTGGCCCGCCCGGAAAGCGGCCATCAACTCGCGGTCTTCGGAGTAGTGCGCCAGGACGCGGAGATCGATCTGCGAGTAATCGGCGGCCAGAAGGGTACGGCCGGTATCGGCGATGAACGCCGAGCGGATGCGCCGGCCCTCCTCGGTCCGGATGGGGATGTTCTGCAGATTGGGATTGCTCGAACTCAACCGGCCGGTGGCGGTGCCGCACTGGTTGAAGGAGGTGTGCACCCGGCCGGTCCGCGGATTCCGGAGGCTCGCCAATTTGTCGACATAGGTCGATTTCAGCTTGGCCAGGTTGCGGTACTGGAGGATCAGCGCCGGCAGGGCATGGGTCAGGCTCAGGTTTTCCAGCACCTTGACATCGGTGGACCAGCCGGTCTTGGTTTTCCGGCCCTTCGGCAGGTGCAGCCTGTCGAAGAGCACCTCGCCCAGTTGCTTGGGCGAATTGATGTTGAAGGCCATCCCGGCCGCGGCATAGATCCCCTGTTCGTCCTCCTCCAATCGCCGCCCGAACTCGTCGGCAAGAGCGGCCAGCTGGTCACCGTCGACCCGGATGCCGGCCTCTTCCATGGCAGCCAGCACCGGGATCAACGGACCTTCCATCTCCTGCATCAGGGAAAGCAGGTTGGCCTGCGCCAGGAGCGGTTGCTGGCGCAGGTAGAGCTGCATGGCGCCGTACACATCCTCGCAGCTGTAATTTTTGGCCGCCTCCAGGCCGACCCGACTGAAGGCATCCTCGGCCTTGTCGCCGCCGGTGACCTCGGCGAAGCTGGTCATTCGGATATCGATCTCCCGGCAGAGGTCGTCGAGTTTGTACGAATGCCTGTCCGGATCGAGCAGCCAGGCACCGATCATGGTGTCGTACAGCGGGCCGGACAAGTGGACGGCACCATTGTGGGGCGCGGCCAGGACGGCCAGATCGAACTTGAGATTGTGCCCGATGGTGACGCCGTCGCGCCCTTCGAGAAGGGTCAGCAGAAAAGCTGTCAACTGCTCCGGAGCCAACTGGCCGGCCACCGGGCTGTCCGTCTCGTCGCGGTGGCCGCAGGGCAGATACCAGGCATCCCCCTCCTCGACGGCAAGCGAGACGCCCACCAGCCGGGCGCGCAGCGGGTCCAGGGAATCGGTCTCGGTATCCACCGCCAGCAGCTCGGCCGTCGCCAACCGCGAACTGAGCGCGGTCAACGCCTCTGCGTCCCGTACGAGACGGAAGCGGCTCGTCTCGACCCTGGCCGCCTGGACGGCATCCTTGAGCAGGGAATGAAACTCCAGTTCGGTCAGCAGGCCGCGGAGTGCCTCCCCATCGGGTTCGACCATCCGGTAGCGGTCAATCGCCTCGGGTACCTCGGCGGCGGCATTGAGTCGCACCAAGTCGCGGGACAGGAAGGCCTCGGTGCGGTGCGTCCGGATCTGCTGGACGCTCTTGGACGGTTTCAGGGCGTCGAGTCCCTTGTACAGCCCTTCCAGGTCGCCGTATTCGCTGATCAGTTTCTGCGCCGTCTTCGGCCCGATGCCGGGCACGCCGGGAATATTGTCCGAGCTGTCGCCGGTCAGGGCGAAATAGTCGAGCAAGCGGGTGGGCGGCAGGCCGTACTTCGCCAGCACCGCCGCCTCGTCCATCACCCGATCGTTCATCGGGTCCCACAGGCTGATATCCGGTGAGACCAACTGAAGCAGGTCCTTGTCGCCGGACACGATCACCACCTTGTACCCCTGGCGAACCATGGCGGTGGCGGCCGAGGCAATGAGGTCGTCGGCTTCCTGGTCATCATGTTCCAGCAGAAGAATGCGATGGGCCAGGACCAGTTGGCGGATGTAGGGAATCTGCCGGGCCAGGTCCTCCGGCATGGGCGGGCGGTTGGCCTTGTAGCGGTCATACAGCCGGTGGCGGAATACCGGCCCCCTGGTATCGAACGCCACCGCCAGGTACTGCGGATTGCGTTCCTTGAGCAACCGTCGCAGGATGGTGGCAAAGCCGAAGACCGCATGGGTGGGCAGGCCGCCGGAGGTGGACAGCGGCTTGATGGCGTGATAGGCCCGGTAAATATAGGCACTGCCATCGATCAGGTACAGCTCGGGTGGACTCATGGACGCTCCTGGACAAGGACGGGAACCGGCGCCGCGCCGCAGGAGAGAGCCGGGCAGGGCGCGTTTGCTCTGTTGTACACAGCAACGGCACCGGAACCAACCCTTTTTTCTCGCCCGTTGCGATGACGGTCGGCACAGCAGCGGCCATAAAAAAACCCGCCATGCGGCGGGGTTCGTCGCCACCCGGAATGTCGGGCATCCCGGGCGGCTTGATGCGGGATACCGTTCAGGCGTGCCCCACCCTGACCCAGGTGGCCTGCAAGCCCTTATCGCCTTCCTCCATGGCGAACAGGACCTCGTCTCCCTCGGCGAGATCGCTCATGACCACGTCCTTCAAACTGCTGGCATGAAAAAAGACATCGAGTTTGTCGTCGGTGGCGATGAACCCATAGGATTCGTCGGGCACGATCTTGCGGATGATCCCGGAGGTCTTGCCGTCGAGCACCGCGCCCTGCGCTTTCACCGACTTATGATCCTGCCGTTTCTTGACAATCTCTTTCAGTTGCGCGCCAAGGACGTCGAAGGACTCGACCAGAAGCGGCCGGACGCTCTCGCCCCACCGCTTGACCGCGACCGTGTCGTTGGGCACGGTCGCCACCAGCCGTACCTCGTAGCCGCCTTCCCTGTATCCCGGAGTGGCCTCGATGCTTACACGGAGATGCAGCACCAGATTGGCGTAATGACGGATCAATTTGATCCGTTCCTCGTCGATCTTTTCCTGCCAGCTCTTGCGTATGTCAAGATTTTTGGCCTCGATTTTCAGTTCCATAAACATCCTCCACGGAGAAAGACGTCAGCGACCCCATGCCGCTGCCTGACGGTCGTGCCGCAGCATCCCATGCCCAGAAGATACGGGCGTTCTTCTTCAGTTTTTCCTGTTTGCCCTGTAAGAAGGCCGTGGTAAGGAGTGTGCGAAGCGCACGAGAAGTGATTGATTTTGGGAGAATACAGCTTGACCATGCCTTCATTATAGCCATTGGCTGGCGGGTAAATCAAGGGGCCGGGGTACATTTTCTTGACGGCCGACCGCTCGAACCGTTAGAGTGGCGTCATGAAGACTAACAGCAAAATCGGCATCTTACTCCTGAATCTCGGCGGTCCCGAACGGCTTGAGGATGTGCGCCCTTTCCTCTACAACCTGTTTTCCGACCGCCAGATCATCCGCCTCGGCCCGGCCTTTCTGCAAAAGCCCATCGCCCGGCTCATCGCCCGGCGCCGCGCGCCCACAAGCATGGCCAACTACGCCCGCATCGGCGGGGGCTCGCCCATCCGCAGAAAAACCGAGGAGCAGGCCCGTGCCCTGGAACGGCTCCTGCGCCCGGACGGCGCCTTTGTGGTGCGCCCCTGCATGCGCTACTGGCACCCTTTGGCCGAAGAGGCGCTACGGGACATGGTGCGGGAACAGGTGCAGACCATGGTCGCCCTGCCCCTGTATCCCCACTATTCGATCGCCACCACCGGCTCCTCGATGAGCGACCTCCGCCGCACCGCGCCCCGGCTGGGCATCGCCATCCCCATCCGCGAAATCCATTCCTGGCCGGCCGAGCCCTCCTATGTCGCCTGCCTGGCCGACCGGATCAGGGAAGGGGTCCGCTCTTTTCACGGCGAACCGGTGCAGGTGGTGTACAGCGCCCACAGTCTGCCGGTGCAATTCATCCGGGAGGGCGACCCGTATGTCGAGCATCTGCACCAGACGATCCGCGCCATCGAAGCCCTGACCGCCATTGCGGGCACGCTCTGCTACCAGAGCCGTAGCGGGCCGGTGGAATGGCTGGGGCCGCCGCTGCCCGAGGTGATCACATCGCTTGCCCGCGAAGGATGCCGCAACCTGCTGGTGGTGCCGATTTCCTTTGTCTCCGATCACGTCGAGACTCTGTTTGAAATCGATATCCAGTACCGGGAGGTGGCGACAGGATTGGGGATGCGTTTTGCCTCGACTCCGGGGTTGAACGCCGATCCCCGGTTCATCGCCGGCCTGCGCGATCTGGTGCTGACCGAGCTTGGCGCCGGCGGCTGACGGACGCAATCAGGAAGAAGCCGGTGACGGCGGGAAGCTCCGCATCCGCACGCTCATGATGAGGCCTATGGCGGCCATGTTGGTCAACAGCGAGGAACCGCCGTAGCTGAATATCGGCAAGGGAACGCCGACGACCGGCAAAAATCCCATGATCATGCACAGATTGATCACCGCCTGCCAGAAAATCAGCATCGTGCAGCCGAACGCCAGGATGGAGCCGCATTTGTCCTTGGCCGACAGGGCGACGTTGATCCCCCAGACAATCATGAAGAAATAACAGCTCAGGAAAAACACCGAACCGGCAAACCCCCATTCCTCCGCCCACACCGCAAAGGCGAAGTCGGTGTGTCGCTCCGGCAGGAACTGGAGATGGCCCTGGGTGCCCTCCAGGAAGCCCTTGCCGAAAATGTTGCCGCTGCCGACGGCTATCTTGGATTGCATGATCTGGTAGCCGTGGTTCATGATATCGGCCTCGGGATTGAGGAAGGTCTCGATCCGTTTGCGCTGATACTCTTTCAGCAGGAATTTCCAGCCGACGAACGTGCATCCCAGGGCCGTGGTGCTGAGAATGGCCAGCGTGCTCCACCGCAGCCGCACGTACAGGGTCAGGGACACGAAGATGATGGCGCAGATCAGGGCGGTTCCCAGATCGGGCTGCTTGGCGATCAGCACGAAGGGACAAAGAATGAGAATGCCCGGTTTGATCAGGTCGCGCAGGCGGTAGCCGTTCGGGACGTCGAGATTGGCATAGCAGGATGCCAGGACGAGGATCAGGGCCAGTTTGGTCGGCTCCGAAGGTTGCAGATTGAAAAAACCGAGATCGATCCACCGCTGCGAGCCGGCAATGGGATTGACGAACAACAGGGTATACACCAGCAGCACCAGGATGATCCCGTAGAGCACATATCCCATCTTGGCAATCTTCTGATACTCCTGGGTGAGCACCACCAGGACGATCACCAAGCCGGTGCCGAAAAAAAGCAGTTGCTTGTAAAAGATCGAGGACGCGCCCCTGTCCGGGATATGGGTCGAACTGTAGAGATTGATCAGCGCCATCGCCCCCACCAGGAGGACCATCAGCAGCATGACCCAGTCGAAATGTTGCAGCAAGCGCCGGTCGAAATGAAACATAACGTTTAATGGGGCAGTTCGTTGAGTTGCGGGGTTGCATCCATCTCCCGTCCGCCTTCTTCGGGATCATCCAGGGGTGGCGGGTCGGTATTTTCAATCATTTCCTGATGCAGGATGACCCGGCCGGCGGGGCGGCTTGCCGGCGTCGTCTTGGCTTCGGCCTGTCCCGCAAATTTCTTCTCGAAGTATCTGTTGAGGATTTTGGCGGCGATGGGCGCGGATGCCGTGCCGCCGTGCAGGCCGTGTTCAACGAGGACGGTGACCACGATCTCCGGATTCGCCGCCGGGGCAAAACAGGTGAACCAGGCGTGGTCCCGGTATTCATACGGGATGTCCTCTTCCTTGAGATGCATGTACTGCGCCAGGCGCACCACCTGGGCGGTTCCGGTCTTGCCGCCGACGATGATGCCGTGCTGTTCGTCGATCTGCGCCTCCCGCCCGGTTCCCCGGCGGCTGTTGACCGCCTCGACCATGCCCTCCCGGACCAGTTTCAGGTTCCGGCCCTGGCCGGGTATCCGGGAGATGACCTCCGGTTGAAACACGTTGACCTCCCCGCCGTCCGCGTCGATCACCTTTTCGACCACGGCCGGTTTGTAGAGCGTGCCGCCGTTGGCGATGACCGCGGTCATCTGGGCCACCTGCAACGGAGTGGTCAGATCGTAGCCCTGGCCGATGGCGATCGACAGGGTCTCGCCCTCGTGCCATTTCACGTTGTACCGTTTTTTCTTCCATTCCGAGCTGGGCACGATACCGGACTTCTCGTGCTCCATCTCGACGCCGGTCCTCTCGCCGAGGCCGAACATCCTGGCATACCGGGCCAGCCGGTCCACCCCCAGTTTCAGGCCGACCGTGTAAAAGTACACGTCACAGGATTCGGCCAGGGCCCGTTTGAGGGTGACGGTTCCGTGTCCGCCCCTTTTCCAGCAACGGTAGGTGCGGTTGCCGAACCGCATCGAACCGGGGCAGAACACGGGCGTGTCCGGGGTGACGACCCCTTCCGCCAGGCCGGCAAAGGCGGTGACCGGTTTGTAGGTCGAGCCGGGGGGATATTGGCCCTGCACCACCTTGTTGATCAGTGGATGGAGCGGATTGTCGAGCATCGCCTGCCAGGCCTTCTGGGAAATGCCGCCGACAAACTCGTCCAGGTGCAACTGGGGCGCGCTGGCCACCGCCAGCAACCGGCCGGTGTTGGCTTCCATCGCCACCACTGCGCCCGCCCAGTTCTTCGCGGCCATTTCCTCCTCCGCGATCTTCTGCAGATCGACGTCGATCGTCAGGTACAGATCCCTGCCCGGCTTGGGCTCGATGTCCTTGAGGTTCTGCTGTTCGAATCCCAGGGCATTGACCTCCATGTTGTTGCTCCCCTTCTCGCCGCGCAGATCCTCCTCGCGCAGCCGCTCGAGCCCCATCTTGCCGATCAGGTCGCCGCCCCTGTAGATGGCCTTGTCCGCCTTATCCAGTTCGGTCTTGTTGATCTCCCCCATGTAGCCGATCAGGTGCGAGGCCAGGTTGCCGTAATGGTAGATGCGCAGGGGCACCACCTCGATCTTGATTTCCGGCAGATACATCCGGTTGTTCTCGATCCGGGCCACCGTCTCCCAATCGATGTCTTCGGCCAGCCGGACCGGGATATGCCCCGGCGTGCCCGCCATCTTGCGGATCTTTTCCAGCAAGGTGGCCGAATCCTGCTTGAGCAGCCGGGTCAGCCGCTTGAGCCATTCGTCATTGATCTTGTTGCTCTCCCGAATCCAGACGACATTGAATGAGGGCCGGTTGGTGACGATCTCCCGCCCCTTGCTGTCATAGATGTTCCCCCGGGGAGCGGCGATGTCGATGGAACGGACCCTGTTGGAATCCGCCAACTGATTGTAGTATTCGCCCTGTTCGACCTGGAGGAACCAGAGACGAGCGACGATGATCGCAAAAAACGCGATGATCACGACAAAGGAATAGAGCGCCTTCTTCCGGTAGCCGCTCAGATCGCTCTCGTCCCGCTTGGGCAACCGGGTGACGCCGGTGTCCTTGGCCCGTTCGGCATTGAACAGCGGTTCACCTTTCTTCCGGTTCAGTCTCCTGAGATTCTTCATGCTGTCGCCAAACGGATTCGCCACATTCCACCTGCACGGTTCGCCAACGGCACTCAGGTCCGCCTGCGCCGGTTATCGCTGCGCAGTCGCAATCTGCTCCAGGACAGAAAACTGCGCTGGGAATACTTCTGCATCACATCGAAAAGAAGAAACAGGGGATAGGAACACAGCGCCACCAGCAGCATCCGCATCAACATCTTCCACCACGACCAAGCGGCCTGCTGACCGGGCTGCAGGAGTTCGAGGAGAAGGTACACCGCCCAGGATACCGCCAGAAAACTGAGGCTGATCAGGGGTAAATGATACAGGATTTCGTTGCCCGGGAGCTTGACGGCAAGTTGCCGCAGAAAAAAATAGCCGCCGAAACAGAGGAGTGCATAGGTGCCCAGAATGGTACCGGAAAGGACGTCGAGCACGCAGACCAGGGGTAACAGAACGATCAGGCCGCGCAGCATGTCGAGGCGCAGGGCCAGATACGCCACGAGCACGTAATAAAAATCGGGCGCCATGAATGAAACCGGGGTGCGCATGCACAGGGTCGTTTGCAGGATCACCAGCAACAGGCCGACGACAATGAAATGCAGGACAACCATCGTTTGCTTTCCGTTTACACCTTCGCGTCAGTGCACCCATGCCGCGGCCCGACCGTTGCCGGAGAAAGTCTCCAAGCGGGCCGGCCCGGTCAATGCTGTTCCATCTGTTTGATTTCGCCGAACTGCGGCTGCTGGAGAATCAACAGGTTTTCCAGTTTCTGATAGTCCACCGAAGGGGTCACCTCGATCTCATGGAACATTCCCCTCGGCTTCCTGATGATTTTCGAAACCACGCCCACTTGCAAGCCGGTGGGGAAGATGCCTCCGTATCCGGCGGTGACCACATGGTCCCCCTCCTCGACTTCCGCTGTTTTGAGAATATATTCGAGACGATAGGTCAGGGTGCCGTCGCCCTTGAGAATGCCGCGGACCCTCGATTTCTGCAACAGTACGTCAATGGCGCTCGACGGGGCGATCGCCAGCAACACCTTGGCGTAATTCGGGGTGACCGCGAACACCTGGCCGACAACGCCATCGCTGTTGACCACGGGGTTGCCCTTGCTGAGGCCGCTGTTCGAGCCGCGGTCGATGATCACCGAACGAAACATGGCGGAAGGATCCTTGCCGACGATGGTCGCGGCGACCACCTGCTGTTGGTCCAGGGAATTCTTGAATTCCAGAAGCTTGCGCAGGCTGGCATTGGTGGCCATGGCCTCGCGGCTTTTATTGAGGATATTCTCGTTTTCCTGCAACTGCTGGATCAGCCGCTTGTTCTCCTCGCGGAGCCGGAGGCTGTCCTGAAGAATATCGATGTATTCGCTCTTGAAGGTCTCCACATAGGTGCTGCCCATGGTCACCGCCCTCTGCAACGGCCCGACCGCCTCGAGCATCAGCTTGTGCAGCGGGCCGAAATTCTGACTGCCCAGGGTGGAAACCAGGAAGATCAGTGCCAGGGTCATCAACAGACCGGCAAGGAGAACGATCCGGAAGAGGCGGTAGCGGTCGCCTCGTTTTCTAGTGGGCTTTTTTCTCATCGGAGAGGAATGGCGGCGAAGACCGGCGCGGCGGCGAGAGAGCGGGCGGGGAACAAAGATTCCCGGTCGACTGCCTCCACAGCTACTCGATGGCGATTTCCCTGAGAATTTCGATATTATCGAGCGCCTGCCCCGAGCCGAGAACCACGGAGGACAACGGATCGTCGGCCACGATGATCGGCATGCCGGTTTCGAGCTTCAGGCGTTTGTCGAGATTTTTCAGTAGCGCGCCGCCGCCGGTGAGGACGATACCCTGATCGACGATGTCGGCCGACAGCTCGGGCGGCGTCTGTTCCAGGGCCACGCGCACGGCATCGACAATCACGTCGACCTGCTCGGCGATGGCAGCCTGAATCTCCTTGGAAGTGATGGTCAGGGTCTTGGGCACGCCGGCCACCAGGTCGCGCCCCTTGATTTCCATCGTCTCGTAGGGCTCCTCGGGCAGGACGTTGCCGATGGTGGTCTTGATCTCCTCGGCCGTCCGCTCGCCGATGGCCAGGTTGTGCTTTCTCTTGATGTACTGGAGGATGGCGTCGTCCATCTTGTCGCCCGCCACCCGGACCGACTTGGCGTAGACGATTCCGGCCAGCGAGATGACCGCCACCTCGGTGGTGCCGCCGCCGATGTCGACAATCATGTTGGCGGTCGGCTCGGTGATGGGCAAGTCGGCGCCGATGGCGGCAGCCATCGGTTCCTCGATCAGGTAGACCTCGCGGGCGCCGGCGGATTCGGCGGTATCGCGCACGGCCCGTTTCTCCACCTGGGTGATCCCCGAGGGCACGGAGATGATGATCCGGGGATGGACCAGGGTGCGGCGGTTGTGCACCTTGTTGATGAAATAGCGGAGCATGGCCTCGGTGACTTCAAAATCGGCAATGACGCCGTCTTTCATGGGCCGAATGGCCACGATGTTGCCAGGGGTGCGGCCCAGCATTTCCTTGGCCTCCTTGCCCACGGCCAACACCCGGCTGCCGCGCCCGTCCTTGCGGACCGCGACCACCGAAGGCTCGCGGAGCACGATCCCCTTGCCTTTGACATACAGCACCGTATTAGCAGTTCCGAGATCAATCGCCAGATCGTTGGACAACCAGCCAAAAAGAAAATTGAACGGAGAGAACATCCGATATCACCTGTAAAGTCTAAATGTTATCTGCGCGCGCATGGTGTGCGGAAGGACGGGGTTATTCGATTTGTTGACGTATTGCATAACCGCCGCAGCGAGAAATCTCTCCACATTACCAACAGAGGCGTCAGTTGGCAATCGATATGGCGCACCGCCAAAAAAGAATTGAGAAAAACTTGACAGCCTCCGGCAAACCATGGTAAGTGCCACCCTGACATGCACGGGGGGGCTATAGCTCAGCTGGGAGAGCGCTTGAATGGCATTCAAGAGGTCAGCGGTTCGATCCCGCTTAGCTCCACCATCCAGTAGTATAACGGTGTCTAACACCGTCTATCAAACCCGCTTTCTTCCAAGGAAAGCGGGTTTTTCATTGTCTAATACCGTCTAACGAGATACGGTAAAATCTAACAAGTTTAGGGGTATTTTTAGGGGTGCGTGACGATATCCCCAACCTTGATACCCCCAAAACATGGAGATTCCCGTAATGCCTCGGAAAATAACTCCATTGACGGATATTAGGGTCAAATCAATCAAACCCCAGACCACCAACATCAAACTTTTCGATGGCGGCGGCCTTTTCCTCCTTGTCACCCCTTCCGGCGGCAAACTTTGGCGACTGAAATATCGTTTTGGGGGTACCGAGAAGCTGCTTACCTTGGGCACATACCCCCAAACCAGCCTTTTGGAAGCTCGCGGGAGGCGGACAGAGGCCCGTACGCTTCTCGATAGGGGCATCGACCCCGGAGCAGTCAGAAAGGCACAGAAAGCAGCGGCCACCGAAGAGTCGGAAACATTTGAGGTCATCGCCAGGGAATGGCACGATAAATTTTCCCCGACCTGGGCACCGAGTCACGCCGACAAGATCATTCGCCGGTTCGAACTATACATCTTCCCCTGGCTTGGCAATAAGCCAATCCGTTCCATCACCGCACCGGAATTACTTTCCTGTCTTCGCCGGCTTGAAGAGAAAGGCATCCTCGACACGGCCGACCGAGACCCCACGCCGGACTTGCGCGGCGCACTTCCCGTTATCCAGAAACAGCATTACGCGGCGATTACCGATCCAGCCGAAGCAGGCGCACTCTTGCGAGCCATCGACGGCTACAGGGGCGGATTCGTGACTCTGTGTGCCCTGAAACTGGCCCCACTCTTTTTTCTTCGCCCTGGCGAGCTGCGACAGGCCAAATGGTCCGAATTCGATCTGAATAAAGCGGAATGGAACGTCCCTATTGAACGGCTCAAGCTCCGTACAACCGAAAAGATCAGGCGCAAGGGTGAATTTCACATGGTCCCCCTGGCGACACAGGCCGTTTCTATTCTTCGGACCCTTTACGCCTTGACCGGATCGGGCCCCTACGTGTTCCCCTCGATGCGAACCGATACCCGGCCAATGAGCAACAACACCGTCAACGCTGCCCTGCGGCGCCTAGGGTATGACACCAAAGCAGAAATGACCGGCCACGGATTCAGGATCTTTACTGGTTCCCTCAACGGCATGCAGGATGCGACCGGAGAGGAGGTCGACAAAGATGGTCATGTAGGTATGCCGTTTGCGCAGACTGAATTCGTCGATGCCAAGATACCGGACTGCACTCAGATCGATGGCCCGGTATTTCGCGGCAAGCCAGTTTTTATGAATCTCCTTGACCAGATCCCAACTGACGTGGAGATGTTCGGCCACCGCCTGGATGGTGCCGAATCGCAGCAATTCAAGCACAGTGGTGGCAAATGACCTGGTGTAACGGGTGTTGCCTTGGGCAAACGGCAAGCGGG
>NZ_JHZB01000022.1:7500-66649 GCF_000621145.1 Desulfobulbus elongatus DSM 2908 | reverse complement strand
ACTCCCGCCTTGGCCCACTGCTGAAATTTCCGATGAACCATAGCAGAACTGACGCCTTCAAATTTCTCACGCGGCAAGGCGTTCCAGATGATTCCTGTCCTCAGGACGTACACTATTGCGGAGAAAAAGAGTCGGTTCGAATACTTCGGCTTTCGGCCTCCGCCTGGCTTACGAGTATATTCTTTTCCGGCTTCTCGCAGATCTGTGGGGATCAACGGTTCAACGATCGCCCAGAATGCATCCGAAATTTCCCAGGTTTTGATGCGTGCCATTTCTCCCCCCGTTGCTTGGTTTCAACGGATATTAGCTGGTGGCAGGAAAATTGCGAGCAATTTATTTGTGGATAATCACTTATACAGAAGATAATTTATCGTCAAACATTTGGCAAAAATATAAAAGCGTTTCACATCTATGGGCAACATTACCACGTTTTTTTTACAAGGAGAACTTCGCAACCAGATCAAATGTATTTGTTAATATAGCTGAATTAACTTCAATTGATCCACGCGTTCAAGCCGAAGGAATTCAAGGTTTTTTAGCAATATCCAAAAAAATATTAACACTTGCCTCAAATTTTATCCCCCATAGAGCCCAGAAGCCCATTCTAGACATTGATGAGGCCATAAACCTTGACAACCCATTAAATTTAATAAAAACAAATAATTAACTAGAATATATCAACATATTTAGCTCGTTTTTTAAATTTCTGTTTTCCTCTGTTCAACTAAATTTAACAGAGGAGAACAGCATGGAATTTCTGTCAAGTAAACGGAGGCTCAATACCCGCGAAGCAGCTCAATACCTCGGCATTAGACCTGGCACCATGGAAGTTTGGCGTAGCCTCGGCAGGGGCCCGCGTTTTTGTAAAATTGGCGCTAGAGTCGTATACAATATCACTGATCTGGATGAGTACGCCCAATCCTGTGTCGTAGAGACCATCGATACAGTAAATACGTTGAAAGGAGGTTCCCATGCCTGATCCTCCTAATCAATTCACGCCTCCAATTCCCATCGATGATCTCTCACCTCCCCCCATCCCCCCAAATATTCCACCGGGGATAATAAGTGAATATTCAGCCGCTGTGGCTGAAGCCATACAAGTTCCTTATGAACTGGCGTTGATTAACGTTTTGGGTACGATTGCGGCCCCAGCGCAAAGAAAGGTTAGAATATCCCCCTATGAGGGTTATTCGGAACCTGTCAATATTTACGCTCTAGCTATTTTGCCGCCAGGTGAACGAAAGAGTGCGGTTAAAGATATTTGCCGAAGGCCTCTCATCGATTGGGAGGAAGAACAACAAAAGATTGTTGCAAAAGATTTGGCCTTATCGCAGGCAGAATATCAAGTACTGGAAGAAGCGCAACGAGCCCTGGTTATGTCTTCACGCAAGTGCAAAACTGCCGAAGAACGACGTGAAATAGCTTGCAAAATAGCTGAACTAAAAAAGGAAACACCGAACTTCGAAACATCCCCGCGGTTTCTTGCTGACGACACAACACCCGAAGCGCTTGCAGCGCTTATGGCAGAAAACAACCAACGCATTGCAATGATAGAGGCTGAAGGAGGCTTCTTCGACACATTGGCCGGTCGATATTCAAGCGGAGTTCCCAATCTTGATGTAGTACTCAAGGCGTGGAACGGTGAATCAGTCCGAATTGATCGACGCCATTCTAGCCCAATCATTCTGAATGATCCTGCTCTCACCTTAATCCTGTCTGCACAACCCGATGTACTGAGAGGATTAGCACAAAATTCGTCATTCAAAGGACGAGGGCTCATTGGAAGATTGCTCTTTTTGGTGCCCAATAGCATGGTCGGCTCCCGGACATTTCGCACCAACCCCATCCCAAACGATCTCCAACAGACATATTTCAAAACCATTCGCCAGATAATCGCACTACCCTGGCGAAAAGACAACCAGGATCAACAGCTACCCTACGAATTGCAGCTGGGCGAGAAAGCGTTGAGCGCCTGGCTCAATTTCGCGGAAAAAACTGAACAAGCTCTTGCCGAAGGGGGTAGTTTGTCCAGCATCCGTGATTGGGGCGGCAAGCTGCCCGGACAGGCTCTACGGCTTGCTGCTCTCTGCCATGTCACACTTCATGAAGAACCGCAAAACCATTTGCTTTCCGAAACGACATTGCAAGCAGCGGTACAACTTGCTCGCCTGATTACCGAGCACACCAGGGTCGCGTTAAATCTCATGGGCACAGATGATGCTATGGAGTGCGCCAAGGCCATTTTGAAATGGATCACTCGAGAGCGTGTCGAGTCATTTACAACCCGCGCCTGCCTGGAAAAAGTAAAAGGCCGCTGGCCAAAGATGGCACTCGTTCAACCAGGCTTGCAGATACTTGAGGAACGAGGCTACATCGTTGAACCGGTTCATGCTGAAGTAAAAAAACCACGAGGAAGGCCAGCTCGAATCTACATCGTGAATCCTTTTTCCTTTGGAGTACAACAGTGAAACACTCCAAGAGAGCCTCACTCGCAATATTCGCATAATTCGCAAAAACATTAGCCAATAAGCACACCGCACCTTTTTTTTGCGAATATTGCGAATATTGCGCACTAGCTCTGAGTTAACGTTTTACCCCTCGTTATGCTCATAAGGCCAGCCTACCCGTTGTACCCACAGGGTCGACGGGGCTGGCGAGGGGTTGCACCCCTTCGAACCCTGCAAAACTCCAAATAAAGAAAAAATGCCTCGACAACTCTTTATTAAAATCCGGGTCACACCGGATGAAAAAAATCAATTTGAAACCTTGGCTTTAGATGCAGGAATTTCACTTTCCGAACTTATCCGTAAACGGCTCGGCCAATTCCGCATCAGGCCCAAGGAGGTGGAACGAGAACGAATTAGGCAGCTTGCCAAATTCGGGAACAACTTGAATCAAATTGCTCGCTGGGCCAACGTTTATAAACATGAATTGGATGCCATAAGGGTTATCGCTGAGCTCGAATCATTGCGGCGCGAGGTGGTGGCCTACACTGCCGAAACGGAGAGGAATCATCGTGATAATCAAAGCATTTCCTCACGGTAAAGGTGGTGGGCATGGGCCAGTCAATTATGTCACTTCTGATCATTATCAAGGCAGAGATGAACTGCCTCCCACGGTTTTACGAGGTGATCCGGAAATTACAAAAAATCTGATCGATGATGTGGGGAAACAAGGACGAGCCTGGAAGTTCAGCGCTGGGGTTTTGTCATGGCATCCCGATGACGAGGTGAGTCTCAGGCAAGAACAGGATGTGATGGACGCTTTTGAACAAGTAGCGTTCGCCGGGTTGGAGGCCGACGCTTACAACATCCTCTGGGTTCGCCATGAACATGCCAACCACCACGAATTGCACTTTGTGATCCCGCGCATGGAATTGAATACCGGCAAGGCGTTCAACGCCCTTCCCCCCGGCTGGCAGAAGGAGTTTGACGTTTTACGCGATCTCTTCAATGAACGTGAACAATGGGCTCGGCCAGATGATCCCGCTCGAGCCCGGACACGGCAACCTGGAAATACAGGTTTGATCAATGCCCGGCGCAAACGCGTTGGGCTGCCCGAAAAGGAAGATCCCAGAGAAGCGGTTCATGCCTATGTAGAGGAACGAATTGCCCAAGGCTTCATTCAAAACCGTGTTGATGTGCTGCAATCCTTACAAGAGATAGGATTGGAAATCAATCGATCCGGCAAAAATTACATCACGTTTATCTTACCGGAAAACGGCAAGAAATATCGTTTAAAAGGAGGTGTTTATGACGAATCTTGGAGCATTGAACAAACGGCTGCAATCCAAAATGGAACAGGACAGGAAAGAACTGGAACGTCAATCACAGCTCGAATTAGAGACCTTGAGCAAGAACTTGAACGCATTATCACAAAACGCTCTGCATACAATCGAACACGATATGCAACTGAAAAGCCAAGAGATCTCAGTAAAATGCGGCGAGATCCTCAACGAGATCGAACACAAATTGCTGGTCTTGGACAAAAGCCTCGCAAAAGCATGGTATCGCAACTTTCTGATCGGGATCGGGATCGTGGCTGGATTGGTTCTGGGAACAATGGGGATATCCCTATTGCTCAGCAACCACTTGCTCAACCTGCAATCAGAGCTCACAGCACTCAACGAAGACAAAACGAGAGCAGAACAAAGCCTCGTCATGCTTCAACGAAAGACCTGGGGCATCTCCTTCATGGAAAACCAACAGGGCAAATTCTTGGTACTCAACACCTCAAAAACCTTAACTCCAGGCTGGGTTGTGGGCAATCAACAAGCCTGGAAAGTGGAGTGAGCCATGACAGAACTCGAACACCATCTCATCGTCAGTCTGGAAAAACTGGAAATAGGCCTGATAGACAAGCTGGATGCGACAACATCCGTGATATTGGCCCTGGAAAATCGCATAGCAGACTTAGAGCAGCATGCGCCCTTATTGGCGCAGCTTTGCAACGAGTTGGACAACACCTTGCAACGATTGAACGCCAACATCCCAGCAAAACGCGAGAATCAAAATCAACAGACTTGTCACGATAAAACTCGAAAGGAGAACATTATGCAGAATGAGGACAAAAAGGACGACTCATGGGAACGGTTTAATCTCGGTTTGAAATTGGGATTAAAAAATTGTGAACTTTACCCCAAGCGTACAACATTTTTGGCTGAATTGAGCACTGCAATGCGCTCGGCATCTGGAAATGGTCGGATTGAATGGGATGTCATGGAACAGATTGATGAAAAATTGATCGAGTGTATGAAGGCCTTGGGTGATCCGGTATTCACCTCTCCTTTGACTTGATCTCAGACGAGGAATAGACAGGCCGGTTAAAAATTTTAACATTTTTAGCCGGTTACTGTGTTTAGAAAAATCATTCCACAACGCTGCAAATTTCTTATTCAGGGAGAGGCAGCTCCGCCTATTCGCAGGGACATTTCGACTTGATGAATTCGAACATGGGGCGAAAAACTTCGAAAGAATCAGCGTGGATTGTTGGCACAACATCTTGAGCAAAGGTTACTTTCTGACCATCGCTGACAAATTTTATAAAGCCATCTGTGCGATCGGTATCAACAACAAAGTATTGCTCTAAACCTGGTACGCCATGAAACAACAACTCGATGGTCAGTAGCGACCTGCTTCCGTAATTGCCGCCGTTATGTGGGTTGATAACCTGATTGCGAATTTCCCCGTTGATGGGCACGGGTAAAAGCATCGCGTAACTTTCATGAGCATTGTGCTTTTTCACCAAACACTGGCATGGATCGGTGTGCACATTTTGGCCGAGCTGGTTCCAGTCGTTGTATGCCTCATCAAAATCAAAAACAGAGAAAAAGGTTCTACCTGGATGATTTTGGTAAAGCGCATTGTCTTTAATCAGGTTGCGAAGGAAGCCGCAACTAAACGCATTCTGAATTTCAAAATTGCGCTCTTCAGTCGGGTACAGCTTTGACCACGCAGTTTCAAGAATCATTTCATCGGTGATTCCTTCGGTAAACAGGACGGCCCCGGTAGTATTCTTGAGAACATGATGAATGTTTAAACGAGCTTCACTCTCTGAAAACGAAATCAACCCCGCAGAGAGCGATTTAATAACGTCGGCTTTCCTGACCTTCTTTGAAACGACATTCGAACCGTCAAACTCAAACAGGTTGATGACGCTCTCATTGGCATTTGTGATTGTCGATGCGCTATGGCTACTCATCAGTACATGGTTGTTTTTGGCGGTGGTATCGGTGATCTCGAAGACCTGTTTGAGAAAGTCGAATTGCCATTCCGGGTGGAGAAAGGAATCGGGCTCGTCGAGCAAGGTGATGCAGTTACGATCCTTGAACAGCTCGACGATGGAGTAGATGTACACCGACTGGAATTGGCCGTCACTGAAGTGGGCGATGGTGGCATCCACGCCGCCGGTCAGTTGCAAGGGGATGGTGATTTCGGCCAGCATCCCCAGCGTCTTTAGGTTGTCGAACTGGCGAAACAATTCCTGGGGGCTGAGGTCGGAAAATTCCTGCCGGATTTTGGCGAGATCGAAATAGAGGATATAGCGGTCATCAGAAGCAAAATAACCTTCGGAACGCACCGGGCCGCCGGTGGCGGTGTTGATGCAGCCATGGAGCCGGTCGAGAAAGGTTTTGGTGATTCCCTCCGGCTGCCAGTAGCGGTCGGTTTCATCATTGAATTCGATGTCAAAACGGGAAGCGGCGGCGTAGGCGGGGCGTTCCAGCACCACCTTCGCTTCTGAGGCCACGGTTTCAATGCCGAGCTTCTGGCAGATGAACTGCCGCGCCTTGCAGGTGTCGGGCTGCATCAGCAGCACGGCCATCAGCAGCTCTTTGTAGTCCGGACCGATGCCGATGAAATAGCGGGCCTCGTCAAAATCGGCACGTTTGATGCGTCTGCGGAAGGCATCTTCATACTGCTCGACCAGCTTTGCCACGGTGTCATTGTGGCCGGAGTAGTAGATCAGCACATTATCCGGCAGCGGCGTCTTACCGATGGTTTTTCTCTCTTTGCCGTCTATGATCAGCGTTCCTGAGTTCCAGCCGATCTCAGTGGCCTTGCCGTTGATCTCGAAGCCGATGCGGTAATTGAAATCGCAGGCGGCCTTGTCACGATCGAACTCGACGAGATGGCGGAAGATCTCGATGAGCGCCTCGAACAGATTGGACTTGCCGGTGCCGTTCTTGCCGACAAAGACATCGATAAAGCTGCCGCCGTCGAAGCTCAGGGAAAAATCCCGAAGGTTCTTGTACTGGCCGATATAGAGCGATATCAGGCGCATGGTATTCCCCTATACCTGAGCCATTATGGCATCCAGCAGCTCGGTCTGTTTGCTGGTGGCGGCGTCGATCTGCTGGTCGAGCGTGTCGCACAGGGCCATCAATTGGTCGATGCGGGCGACGATGCGGTGTTGTTCGGGGAGTGGGGGTAGAGCAATAAGCATACGTCTGAGCCCCATCAATGGGACGGTTTTCTGGGCGATTCCTGTCGCTATGGTCGTTGCATAATTGAGTGCATATGCGGACCTGAGAAGATAGCAAATATATTGAAATGGAGTGTGTTTCAGCGATTTTAAAATAGCCACGTGCCGTTGAACACAGAACCGCTCTTCCCCTATAATCTGAATGGGAATTCCATAAGAACCCGTAACTGTGTACAGAATGTCATTTTTTGCTGGTTTTCTACCCCAATCAAGTGCTTCGTAATAATCTTGTGGTACGTATCGACAACCATCAAAACTAATTTTCCCTGAATTCAGATTGCCTATTACAAGAAACGGGATTCCGCAGTCCGACTTTGGTGGTGCCTGATGATCACCGTCAGTCACAAATCCAAAAACATCTTGCAGATATACCCACTCCCACCCCAGCGGCAGTTCGTACGGCATTTCCTCCGGCTTGATGGGTGGCAGGGGCTTGGGTGTTTTGATCTTACCTGCCTTCACCAGCCGCTGTTTTTCGGCATCGATCTCTTTCAAGAGTTCTTTGGCGGGGGGGTCGTTGGGGCTTTGGGGGACGAGGCGGCCCATGACGGCGAGTTGGAGGATGGCCTTGCACAGTTCGGCGACGTTCTCCTTGACGGCGTAGAGTTCGCCGAAGTGCTGTTCAATGAAGCCCCAGGCAGAGCCGTCCTTTGCTTCGAGCAGTTGTTTGACAGCGGCGGCGTGAACGGCCAGCCGCTTCTCCTCCCGCTCCTTGCGCAACTTTTCCAGCGCATCGCACCGCGCCATCAACTCGTCGATACGGGAAACGATGCGGTGTTGTTCGGGGAGCGGGGGAAGTGGATGAAGGCTCGTTACAGCGTCATCAGTGCCAAGTCTTGGCATTTTGACGCCATACATTAATGAGTTAACATAGGCTAAAAATGCCGGTCGCTTTAGCAGCCACCTGAGAAATTCAGAATGTATACCATTGAACGGCACGATGGGCACAATCTCAGTCGTGCAAACTCCATCAACGTCTGCGACCACAACTTTGTCGAGATACGGTCGTAGTTTGCCATAAAGCACATCACCTTTCTGAAAGGTGGATTTCGTAGATTTTGACTGGCGCTCTAAAAACTTTACTCGGAACAGTATACGAGACGTTCCCTTTTCAATGTCTTCGAGATCAAGCAACCATGTATTAGGCGCTATCTCATCACCCGAGATATTTTTTCGACCGTTGTATTCAGTTATTTCCCCCAACCGCACCCACTCCCACCCCCGCGGCAGTTCGTAGGGTATTTCCTCCGGCTTAATCGGCGGCAACGGCTTAGGTATTTTGATTTTACCTGATTTCACCAGGCGCTCTTTTTCGGCTTCGATCTCTTGCAGCAGTGCACTGGCGGGCGGGTCGTTCGGGTCTTGCTTTACCAGCTTACCCTGCATGGCCAGGGTCAGAATCAGCTCGCGCAACTTCTTGATACCGTCGGGTGCAGCAAAGGCGGTATCGAAGTGCTGCTCCAGCAGGTCGGCGGTTTGCTTATGCATCGCCACCCTCCTGGTGTAACCGCGCTCGTCCGCTCTCGGTGAGACGGTATTGCTGCAGGCGGCTGCTGGGTTTTCCGGGGAGAGTGTATTCAATCTGCTGCTGTGCGAGCAATTCCTGCAACGTTCGCTTCAATGCCCCTGTCTTGGACTGCAGCCCCAGCTTCTCCGCCAACCCCTTAGCGGAAGCTTCCCCTTCCCGCGCCAATGCCAAGAGCACCTGCAGCGACTGGGCCTTTGACTGGGCCCTTGACTGGGCCTCCGACTGGGCCCCATCAGGGGCCTCGACGTGCCCCGCGACTTGTCCGGTATCTTGGGTTTTGAAGCGAAAGATAGCGGTGAAAAAATCGTTGTAGCGCAGTTCCAGTTCGGTACCGCCATGTTCGGCGACCGCCTGACGAATCCGCATGATGCCGGTACCGACTTTTTCGATATAGTCAATACGGTGCAGCAAGGAAGCGATGCGGGGATTCCGGGCCACGCTTTTGGTCCCGAATTCTTCCGGAGAAAGGCCGCTGGGCAGACCGCCGGGGTTGGAGATCACTACCCGGTCGGCAAAGACATCGATCTGCACATTGGCGCGCTGGTCAAAATAGTCACGGTGACAAACGGCATTGACAATGGCTTCCCGTAGAGCGACCTCAGGGTAATCGGGGATTTCCTCGTGCTGTAAATGTTCAATCTTCAGGCGCACCTTGGTATGCCGTTTCACAAAGAGCAGAGCATTATCGATGTTGGCCACGATATTGCCGGTAAAGTCCTTTTTGTCGAGGATGTCGACCTTCTCACTGCCCCGATAAAGCACACAGACGACCCTGGCATGGTTGAGCAGAAAATCGATATCTTTGGCAAAAAAAAGGACGCCCACATTGGTGAACCGGTTATCGGCCGTCAGGCAATCGAGGTTGCGCAGCAGGGTCTCTCGGTCGATGCTTAGGCTGATGCCTGCCAGTTTCAGAAAGCGGGTAAAGGCCTCCGAGTCAAAATCGTCGGGATATATGGCCTTGGCATGCCGGAGTTCATCAAAGCGGATGCGGCCTTCCTTCTGGAAAAATTCAATGATCTGATTGCGGGTGAGCTTTTGCGAATTGGCGCCCATGCGCATGAAGAACCCCTTGGAACAGCCATAGGGCTTTTCCGTCCCCTCGGGAATATTGACGACGAGGACATCGCCAATCGCTTCGATTTCACAGTGAAGCCGGGGCTCGATCTGGCTCAGCGTGTCCTGCACGCGCGAACGCATGACATTGCCGGTGTCGACCCCTTGAATAACGCCGTTATCGGCGACTCCAAGGAAAATCCTGCCACCACCTGAATTGGCAAAGGCGCAAGCTTCTTCGACAAACGATTTGTCGAGGCTTTGCTTGAACTCGGTGTGATACCCTTCGCCCGCCTGCAGCAGAGGGTTCAAGTCTTCGGTCATGCCTTGCCCCCAAGGCAGGCCATCAGTTCGGCCTTGAGCGCCTGCTGCGCCGCTGCCAATTGCTTGACGATCTGCTGGTACTCGGCCATCAGTTCTTCCGGGTCGCGGTGGTTGACCTCCTCCTCGTGCGGGTTTTTGCAATCGAGGTTGTAATTGCGCTCGATAAGCTTCTGCGCCGAGACCTTCCAGGCTTGCTCGGTAGTCTTGCGCCCTTTCCGTTCGGCTCCACCCCACCAGGCTTTTTCGAGATCGAATTCGGTAATGGTCAGGGGCTTGGATCGGGAGTAGGACTTGTACCCTTCAGGATAGGGGTGTTCGAAAAACCAGACATTTTTGGTCGGCCCGCCTTTCTCAAAAAAGAGGATATTGGTGGCAATACTGGTGTAGGGGCTGAACACGCCTTTGGGCAAGCGCACGATGGTATGGAGGTTGAAGTCTTCCAACAGTTCACGCTTGAGAGTGGTCTTGACACCTTCACCAAAAAGAAAGCCGTCCGGCAGCACCACGGCAGCCTTGCCGGTGGCTGGCTTCAAGAGATGCATGATCAGCGCCATGAAGAGGTCGGCGGTCTCGCGTGTCTGGTACTTGCGCGGGAAATTGTTTTCGATGCCGTCCTCTTCCATACCACCAAACGGGGGATTGGTGATGACCATATCCACTCGGTCGCGAGGGCCGTAGTCTTTGAGCGGTCGGCTCAAGGTGTTGTCATGGATGATGTTGCTGGGCACATCGATGCCGTGCAGCATCATATTGGTCATGGCGAGCATGTGCGGCAACGGCTTCTTTTCCACACCAAGGGTGGATTCCTGCAGTTGTTTTCGGTCGTCGTTGTTCTTCACCTGGTTTTTCAGATGCTCGATGGTACAGGTAAGAAAACCACCGGTGCCGCAGGCCGGGTCGAGAATAATCTGGCCGAGCTGCGGATCGAGCATGTCGACCATAAACTGGGTAACGGCGCGTGGGGTATAGTATTCGCCGGCGTTCCCGGCAGATTGCAGATCGGCAAGGATCTTTTCATAGATTTCATTGAAGAGGTGCCGGTCGTTCGAGGAGTTGTAGTCCACATCCTCTTCGATGGTGTTGATCACCTGGCGCAGTAGGGTGCCGGACTTCATGTAGTTGTAGGCATCCTCAAAGACTGAGCCGACCACCTTGCCGTGCAGGGAGACACCGGCAGTATTTGCCAGTTTCTTGAGTGCCGGGAAAAGATCGTTATTGACGAAGTCGATCAATTCCTCACCGGTCATACCTTCTGAATTTTTGGCCCAGCTCGACCAGCGAAAGCGATTTTGCAGCGGCGATTTATAACCGGGCACGGTTTGCTGCCATTCCTGTTCTTTATCATCGAAAATTTTCAGGAAGATCAGCCAGATCATTTGGCTGATGCGCTGGGCATCACCATCGACACCGACATCCTTGCGCATGATGTCTTGAATGGCTTTGATAAGAGTGTTCAATGACACTGTCTTTAACTCCTTTTCTTGTTCATCAGGCGCTATACAGCGCCTGTTCCAATTCGTTCACAGCCTGTTGGTATTGCTGCAATCCACCAAAACCGCGAATAATTTCTATTGGGGTGCCGAAGTTGGTGAAAGGGGTGATGGTGAGGATTTGTGTTTCTTCAATATGGGTGACACCTTCATCGGCGTATTTATCAAGCAAAGCCTCCAGCACACGGCGGGTCTGTTCCCCATATTTCGTGAAGTAATTACATTTTTTTACCTGCTCAGCTCGTTCTTTTCGACTCAGAGGCGGCATATCCCAAGCAACATGGCAGATCAGATCAAACGGGTCAAATTCTTTGCCGGACTTTTGCCCAATCTCATCGGCCAAAGCATCGAAGAAAACCCCTTGCTCTGACAGCTCATCAATTATGGCTTGTTTTTTCTCGGCGCTACCCCAGCGGCAAAGAAAATCATCGAGGGAAGTGTATTCCTTCGTCAGTGCCTTGCGGGTGTACTCTTTCAGGGATTCGGTAATCAGTTTGCCATTTGCATCGAAATATTGAACCCGCTCGGCGGCGACCTTTACTTCGACGTTGGATACGACATAACGGCGGACGGTATTTTCTCCTTCTTCTGGGTCGGGTTCGGCAACGCCCGTCCACTCCACGCTATCTTCGAACTCTAGATAGGGCATGCCATCCCCACCTTCCTGAATGATTGAGAGATCCGGAGGCACCGGTGGATCATCTCCCGTAGGTTCATAGATTTGCACTGGATCACCGTCAAAATCTGGATCGGCGAAAAGCTCAGTGGCTTTCTTGAAGTCGATGATGGTGAAATAGTATTTGCCGTAATCTTCGTTGATGCGAGTGCCACGTCCGATTATTTGCTTGAACTCAGTCATAGATTGGATGCGCTGGTCGAGCACGATCAGTTTGCAGGTCTGAGCATCAACACCGGTGGTCATGAGTTTGGAGGTGGTGGCAATGACGGGATATGGGCTCTCGGGAAAGATAAAATTATCGAGCTCGATCTTGCCCTCCTCGTTGTCGCCAGTGATGCGTATGACGTATTTGCTATTTTGCGCCACCAGGTCGCCATTTTCATTGACCAAGGCCTGGCGCATGCGTTCGGCGTGGTCAATATTTTCGCAAAAAACGATTGTCTTATCGAATCTGTTGGTCTGCTTGAGAAATTCACTGATCTTTTTTGCCACCAACAGGGTTCGGGGTTCAATGACCAGAGACTTGTCGAAATCTTTCTGGTTATAGATTCGATCCTCGATTTCGTTGCCAAATTTATCAACCATCCCCTGATCGGGTCGCCAGCCGCTGAGATCCCTGTCAAAGTCAATGCGTACAACCTTATATGGGGCCAAGAAACCATCGTCGATTCCCTGCCGAAGGCTGTAGGTATAGATTGGGTCTCCAAAGTAGTCGATATTGGAGACCTCTTTGGTTTCTTTTGGAGTGGCAGTGAGACCAATCTGTGTTGCGGAAGAAAAATATTCAAGGATCTCGCGCCAGGCGGAATCGGCAGCAGCACTGCCTCGATGGCATTCATCAATGACAATGAGATCAAAAAAGTTTGGACTGAACTGTTTATAAATATTTTTCTCTTCTTCGTTTCCGGTCACAGCCTGGTAGAGCGAGAGATAAATTTCGTAGGATTTGTTGGCCTGGCGCCTCTGGATCTTCGTCATGGCCGAGCCGAATGGCTTGAAATCGTTGGTCATGGTCTGGTCGACCAGAATGTTGCGGTCGGCAAGAAAGAGGATACGTTTTTTGGTTTTTGACTTCCAAAGCCGCCAGATAATCTGGAAAGCGGTGAAAGTTTTGCCCGTACCAGTCGCCATGACCAGTAAGATTCGGTTCTGGCCAAGAGCAATGGCTTCGATGGTTTTGTTGATGGCAAGCCATTGGTAATACCGAGGACTTTTGTTACTGCCGTCGCTGTAATAATCCTGGGTGACCAGTTTGTTTTGCTGGTTGTTGAGACCTTGATGATTTGCCCACCATTGCCACAATGTTTCCGCAGATGGAAATTCTTGGAGAGAGATCTCACTTTCGAGGATGCCGTCCGGGGCAATCTTGTTGTGAAAAAGGAAAGCATCGCCGTTGGAACTGAACACAAACGGAACTTGCAACATTTCTGCATACCCCAAAGCCTGCTGCATGCCATCACCAATGCTGTGATTATTGTCCTTGGCCTCGATGACAGCAACAGGGATATTAGGCTTAAAAAACAGGACGTAGTCGGCACGCTTGTGCTTAGCTCGGGTATGCAGTTTGCCGCGAACAATGATACGGCCCTTGGTAAGTGGATATTCCTCCCTTATCTGAGTTTCGACATCCCAACCGGCCTGTTGTAGAGCAGGAGTAATATATTTGGTGCAGATATCACGCTCGGTAAATTGCTTTTTATCCATTAGCGAGTTGTTGTTTGGGATCTTCTCTCAGATTGTTTAAATGAGAAGCAGTTTATTATTCCAATCCTTCGTTTTAAGTTATTACAAGCCCTTTCCATCTATCCTTGATTCATGCACTTGGTGGACTGGAGCAAGCCGATATTCTTTAACAAACTTGCCCATGGTAGTAATCATTTCACGTGGTGCTGTAGTTCCTTCTTTAGATTGCAGCTCTTTTAATATGTTTAGAAGATCTGGGACGTTATATCCTTCATATTTTTCCGGCAAATTTTTAGCTTTCATCCTTTACTCCTCATCCCTTTTAATTCTTATCTATTTAAAAATAGGTAAAAGTCACAATAACCTGCAGGCATGCTGACTCATGACAAAAAAATACCCGATTTATTAATGAAAGTTGTGCAATTTCATGGAATCACACTTAAATATCAGGCAAGTTTCTCCAAAAAAAATTGACTAAGAACTATTAAAACGCCGGAGCTCCAGGGACAGTATTTACAGCCATCTAGTATATCTTACCATCGGCAACCTGAGATATTTTTTGCGATGGTCAAGTTAAGACTCTTCCTTATATCCTTGGATCGGAAAGTTTCTTATTATCAATCATGGTCTACAGGAGATATCGTAACTATCGGAATAGAACATTCGCAGTATTATGATGGCTATTAAGAGAAAACTGAAAATAAAGAGATTAGTCGTGGCAGCCACAACTTCCTCGTATTCGCACACTCGGCAGAACATTGGCCCAAGCATCAAGATTCCCCCGGCTACCCGATTATACGTGAGTGCACCATCGCTATGTCCAAATTCGGCCAAAAGCGGACATAGAATGCCCTTTAAAACTCTAGGAAAAACAGCGAATTCGAAGTGCCATTGATTCAAGGTCATGTTCTCCAACATTTGCTGCTAGTTTAACAGTAAGATTGTGCTTCAATATTGCGAGATCAAAGACCAATTCGGGGGTTCCTGAATCACCTAATAAGGCGGGCAATATGTAGAATGCTCCAAAGTGACGGTATGATTTTAGAAATCTTTCTAAATTAGTACCATTGTCTGGCGTCATAGTTAGAGACCTACTGGCCATTGTCATCACTTGATGTGATTTGAAGCTGCTCGTTTCGGGCAATTTGGAGGTTATCAGAACACAATAGTGATGTTCGTTTTGTTCCGGCAATCGCTGAATGATGGATAAAGAAATTTCTTCATTTTTATCCTGTGTGCCGAACCGTTCCAACCAGCGATCAAAAATTTTTCTGCCACCTTCCTCATTTTCAAAAAGAAACGCCATACATGGTGGTTGGGAAGGGCTGAATTGAGCATAAGCTGTTCCTCTCCACTGTGCTTGATCCCAAGCATGAATATCAATGACAGATCTAACGCTAAATGCCCGGTGATCTTTCGGCATCGGCGGCCTGTCACTTTGAGATTCTGTTTTATCATCTTCTTCTGTAAGTGGAACAAGGTTTAGAGTCGGGCGTTCGCTACGTAATTCGTAGGATTTTTGTATTGTATCTTGCCAGTCTGCTATTCGGGAAATGCTGCGCGTCGCTACCCTGTGGTAACTGGTAGAAGCAAGCGTCACCATCGTCATCCTGTGCTGTACCGCCTCATCGGCAAAAAGCCTTTTCAGAAATTCCTCTGCGTCTTCAATGATGCAACATGTAGCGAGGACATAGCCTGATACTTCCGCCCAGAATTTATGAATCTCGTTTTGATTTTCAAAGCTACTGGGAGAAAGATCAATGGGCCAGGTGATAGTGCCGGTTATATCCATGGCGCTCATCTCAAAAGATGGCTCGGATGCTTTAGCGCTTTCCACCACATTAACCCGTAATTTTTCTGTATGAGGAACAATGCGCTGTTCAATCGCGGTGGCAAAGAAGGCCTCCAAAGAACCCAAAACAGCTTCCGCAATAAGGACGGATTGAGTGCTGCCTTCAATATGGATTTCAACGGTCATACCCAGAATCGTTGTGTTTAAAGTCTGCGGCTCTTCGGTGTTCAGGGCAAGAGAGGCGCGCAGATTTTGTGCAACAGGCTGGCTTGCGAGCATTGAAAAAATGCGGTTTGCATCTTCATCGGATTCATCCTCAGGTAAGCTGCCGTCGGCCCGTAAAACATCGGCATGGCCGAGAGTATAAAGAAGCGCAGACCGCGCCATAAATAATCCGAGAGTATCAAGGATATCCGGCAGTTTCTCCAGATTACGAAGATCGGGTTCAGCCAAATTCAGAAACAGGCTGCCCAGCGCCATATCTAATTCCCGAATATCTTCGCTGACCTTTTCTTTCGAATCGTCTGTCAATGGAAGAGTGGCCAGAGCGCCGTTTAATAATTGAATCGCAAAGAGGAAATCGGGAATATGACACAATTCCAGCGCTATCCACGCCCAGATTTTCATCGTTGGAACAAAGCTAACTGGCAATTCACTGTCTTCTTCGCCTTCCATAACAAGGGATGCGGCAAGGAAGGCACAGCTTGCCCGCGCTGCCCACAACAGACCAGCACTCCGATAGGCAAGCATCAACAGTTGAAGGGCTTCGATGAGATGGTCCGTGTACTCCTTTTTTGTCAGCCCTATAGCGGCTTTTCCAAGCAGGCGGATCATTTCAAAGTTATCATCAAAATCCAGCTTCTGTGCCCGTTTAAGGAGTATCAGAGCGCCTTCGGCTTCACTTTTTCGTTTGGAAACAAATTCTGCCGTTTTTTCTACCAGATCGTTGTAAGCGGGAACATTTCCTGCCACATTTCCGGCGACCTCCACCATTTGCACCAACCGGTCAGCTTTATACTCACCAAGCCCGCTTGCTTTTTCCAAGGTTGCGGAAAAATCGCTCCAGACGCTGGCCAATTCCTCGTGCTTATTATCAAGCATAACTTGGTTCATCCGGATAATAAGGAGAGAGGTTTGCGCTTCAAGTGCGTTATTGGGACGATCTATATCTGTTGCTATCTTTTTTAACGCGTCCTTGAGCCTACCTGTGCGCTCCTCCAGCCTGCATTCATCGCGGGACATATGGTCATGAATAACGGAATTTACGAAGAGTTGAAGCAGATTGCTTAAAAATTCCAGATTCAAAGCATGATCGGATTTAAGCGCCAGCGTTTCAAAGGTTTCATATGAATCCTTTAAAAACTGAAAATCATCAAACCACCAGAATGCCGTCCAAATATGTTCGTATTTGGCTTCCAGCTTTTGCCGGTAAGTACCGTCTGCCTCTGCCAGTCGGATAGCTCGGAGAAATCTTCCGTCTGTTTCGTGGCGTGGACGTTCCATGTTCCGGGAGAGCTTTGCCGCCAAGAGGGCTTCTGTAACCCGCTGTTGTTCCATGCCTGAAAAGGCATCAGGGTCATCAATGGACTGTTCAATTTTTGTCAGTTGCTGTGTCCGTGAATAGTCCGTTGGCCCCAGTCTTAGCGGATCATCTTTGGCTTCACCGACTTTCAGGTAATTATAGGCAATGTCTTTACGGTCATTTTCTATGATTTCTTTTACGATCCATGATCGGTCGTGAATCGTAACCGAGATGCCGTATTCTTTTGAAAGAGTATCTTCCATATTTGCACGGTCTTTGTCTTTGGCAAACCGGCTCGTAACGAAGAATATCTTTTTGTAGTCTCTGTCAGTCTCAACGATTTTCTTTACGTCGTCTTTTACCTTGGTTTTCCAATTCTCTTTTGCGCTGAATGCGAAAGCCCATCTTTCCTGTGCGGCTTTTGGTTCACCGATGTAAAATAACGCGGCGATTTCCTCAGCAACAGGATAAGTTTCTGTATCTACTTTGCTGTCGCCGCCACCATCCGGCCCCGTATGCGCGCGCAAGTTTGGACAAACCGTCCGTTCGCAGAGTTTCCGACAAAAGATTTCGAAGTCATGTGTTTGATTGCGGGAAGTAATGGAATTTAGATGGTATTCTAAGGTAGGAGCGTCCAGAAGATAGGCTATCCGATCTTCTGTATCTGAATAATATTCAGGCCGGAGAGTTCTCATAAATTGAGAGGGTGAGATTTTCTCCGTGCGAATTTCATTTTCTTCTATCATCACTATCTATCTTACATATCCTAAAATGTCCGCTTTGGGTCATAAGCGGACTTATTATTTCCACTCTATAACGTGCTGCTCAGGGGCCTGCGGATTTTACAGCTACAAACGTCGATAAATCTTTGAGCATGATAACAAGGTGAACTTCGAAAAACCGCGAGCTTACGCAGGTCCCTTGCAGCAGATTATTATATTATTATTTTTCGTCTTCATAAACGATGAACATTTCTTTGTTATTACTCGATATTTCCGATATTTTATCCTGAATGGCAATGCTAATTTTTTGAATCAATTTACGTACATTTTTAATTTCACTCGCAGTCATCCGCAACTGAGGATGCGCTTCAATTGCCGTTGGAATTCCATTGTGTATTATAGGCCTTACCTTTTTTAAATCTAAATCTGTGTGTGCATAAATTCTATTTCTTAAGCTCAGAAGCTGCTCATGTAGTGATTTTTCATCTACGGTTAAATCCTTTAGCAACTTGCTTGGAAAATTTGAAAATCCTCGACCAGGCGAAAACGGACGACTATAAGAAATGATCATCGCGGTCATATAAGCCATTTGGTGCCAATACTCTTTCCAATGGATTTCCCAAGACTCATGATGCATTTGTTGTGAGCAAAGATGGTCTGCATAGAATGCAGATTGGCTTAAGTCAATCTGGGAAAGATGTAAAACTTGATAGGTTAATAATAGATTATCATTCTTTTTCGACATATCGGCTAGAAATATAACGTGCTGCTCACCGGGCCCGCGCTGTTTGCGGGTCCGGTGTAGCAGGTTGTTGGCCCAATTATTCTTCTTTTTTATTGGTACCGCTGTTAGTATTGTCAGATTGCTTTGGTGGCTTAACTTCAGGAATTGGTGTGGTTGTGTTTGTGATGGGTAAACCTCTACCCTCTTCACTCATAGGTTCAGGTCTACTCCAATCTAAGCCTCTGTCTCTTTCTTCTGCCATTTCTCAAATCCCTTTGTGGTAGTTTTTAGTAAGATATAGATCTGCATCTTCTTCTGCTCTTTTCAAAAGTTTTTTATTTTTCGGCAGCACAATGTTTTTTAAACATTTTCTTTCCGCCATCAAGGCGTCATTTCGAAGCTTGATGCACTGTTCATGAATCTCTTTCTCTGTTAACTCACCCTCAGCTACAGCAAACCATCCTTTCTCACATTCTAATGAAATTTCCTGGATTCTGTCATTGAGATCAGCAACCGCCTTTAAACGAAGCTTAAAGGGAAGAAATGGTTTTACTGCAGTAATTATCTGTGAAAGTGCGATAATTACTGCCCAAACTATTTGGTGTTTTTGCCAAATAGCCCAAGCTGCGATACTTGAAGACGAAGTTATTGCCAGAAATATATTAATAGCTTTATCCCACCATTCGCAATGTGATGCATAATTATGTAAATATAAAACATGGGTCTTAAATTCCTTTAGCGAATTCCAATATCTTAATTGATATACACTCATGCTTTCCTTTCTTTTTGATGGCCAACAGTATGAATAGGCCAATTATTATATCAAATTTTCAACCGCAAAACCTATTGCTTATTCACATAATTTTAGTGATTTAAAACAACAACCCTGGTTAGATTCATGAAAAAAACAAAGGCAATAAGTGACAGGGTGATTGTGATTAAAGAAGCAGTGTCTTTCCCCAACCTGTCATGACTTCCAATAAACTTTAACTCCCGATTAATTCAACTGAATAAGGCAGGCCTGTCACCAATTTTCTATGTTAGGTTGCTGAAAAACAACCCATTCATGAGCGCAATTCTGGCATGTCGAGGTATACACCGGGCCTGATTTGTGTATTCGAACTTGATGCGACTGGCATGACGGACAGTTTGCTTTCATAGAGGTATTTGTCCCACATGAGCCGCAGCGGACGTAATAGCCGAATTTGCCATACTGGCCATGAAGATTGCCTGTTTCGCCGCACTTCTTGCAGGCATGATTAGATGGTATCTGATGGGACATTTTTTGCTCTGGCTTCCCAGGAATTGGGTTCATTTGCTGCGGTTGAAATTTCCGATTTGGCTTGACCTGAACTGGTGTGATCTGCGATTGATGTGCCGCCAACTCTGCTGTCAAGGGAGATGTTTGAGCATCGCCCAGGTGACATTTGAGAAGGAACTCACCGATTCCCTTGATCTCTTTCTGACTAAAACGTGGTTTCGCCGTAACGAGACTCTTCATGCGAGAACCCACCAACTTTAGTACTTTTTCTGCTATAAACTCGCTCTTTACCACCCGATCGGTTATCTCCCTAGGCATCTCGTCCCGATGCAGAATCGTACTGCTGGATACCGCACAGAGCGACCTCCAGTCACGCCCACCGATCTGTATTTGAAGCCCTAGAAGTCGACCGAGAAACTTCTCGACGTTGTCCCTTAGCAAATTCTTCAGTAATGCCACCTGCAACTCCGCTTGTCGCACAGGAGATGACATTCCGTACCATTCGCCTCGGTAGCTGCGCGACCATTCCCCATGGCCGTTCACTTTTACCTCCCCGTAAATGCTTTTCGACTCGATCACAACTAATCCACATAGGTGAATCACAAGATGATCAATCTGAGCGCGTTCCCCATTGTATTCGAAGCGCAGATCGTTGATTATCAGAATCGAAGGGTCGTTGCCAAATTCGCGCCGCAAATAGAACGCAACGTCTTTCTCCTGTTGATAGCCGGCTTTTGATCGTTCGTCCTGCCCGACGTGCTCTACTTTCTCCTTAAGAATCATCATTTCTCCTAGATGGTATTACGAAATCTCTTCTGTCCGACCTAGTGTCCGGGCCAACTGACAGGATCGGATGATAAGGGAATAATTTTGACCTTGATAAGAAGCTTTCCGCTCTAAGGTCGTGGTGGTGGTAATATCGGTACCGACCAATTTAATTTCCGAACCAAAAGGGATACCCATTTCCAGAAAATTTGATTGGGCCGCCTGGCATTTAGCATACGAGAGGCCTCTACAGCTTCGGTAACGACCTTGTTTGCTTCATCCCGAACAACCGGGGGATATCTTTGGGGTTGGTCCAGGCGAAGGATGACAATAGCCCAGGTGGGTTCTAACCCTTGGTCAAGTTTAAGGAAATTTTATACCGATTTTTCACATACACCCAAGATTTATATCGTTTAACCAGAATAAATTTGCGCGAGGAAATTTTGAGCGAGGGTAGGAATAGGGTAGGAAAAACAAAAAAGGGTTTAGACCAAAATGATCTAAACCCTTGAATTTCTTGGTAGCGGGGCTAGGATTTGAACCTAGGACCTTCGGGTTATGAGCCCGACGAGCTACCAGACTGCTCCACCCCGCGTCACGGTCTGGCGATAATACCCGATGGGGCTGGAAAGTCAACCATTCTGTTGGCTTGGCGTCCTCTTTTCCAAGATCGCCTTGATCTTTTCCAGCACAACTGGCGGAAAGGGCGTCAGTTTTCCCTGGCGATTGACGCAGGCATGCACGGTGAATCCCCTGACCAGAAGCGTCGCCCGGTCCGCCGTCTCCTGCCGGGAGATGGCGTAATGAAAACGGCAGGTCACCTTGCTCACCTCGACCAGCGAGGTGGCGATGGTGAGCAGGTCGTCGTAGGCGGCCGGCGCCTTGAAGCGAAGGTAGCTCTCGGTCACCGGCAGGATGCAGCCCAGTTCCTCGATGGCGCTGTAGGGCAGGGCCCAAGCGCGCATCATCTCGGTGCGGCCGATTTCGAAATAGCGGAGATAGTTGGCGTTGTAGACCACGCCCGCCGCATCGGTGTCGCCGTAGATCACCCGGTAGGTGGTGGTGAACACCGGTTCCGCCAGGCTGACCTCCAGTTTGCTCATTGGTGCACCTCCCGCTCGACAAAGCGCCGGAAAAAGGCCGCGCCGGAGAGCATGGCCTGCCCGCTTTCCTGTACCGCGGCGAGTACATTGGCCTCGGTGTAGGTCCGGTTGGACGGTACGGCGAGACCACGGGAATCGTAGAGGAACATCGGCACCGGCCAGTCCTCGTGGGTGCGGCGCTGGATCGGCGTGTAATGATCCATGGTCACCACCAGGCGGAAGGGTTCGCCGCGCCGTTCCATCGTCTCGACGATCGGGGCGACGATGCGCCGGTCGAAATCGGCCACCGCCCGCACCTTCTCCTCCACCAGGCCCTGGTGGCCGGTCTCGTCCGGGGCCTCGACATGGACGAGGACGAAATCGTCCTTCTCCAGAATATCGAGCGCCGCCTGGGCCTTGCCCTCGTAGTTGGTGTCGAGGTAGCCGGTGGCGCCGGGCACATCGACCACGGTCAGGCCGCCGAGCACACCCAATCCCTTGAGCAGGTCGACCGCCGAAATCAGGCCGCCCCGGATGCCGAAACGGGCCTCCAGAGTCGCCATGGCCGGCCGCTTGCCCTCGCCCCACAGCCAGATGGCGTTGGCCGTCCGTTTGCCCTGCCGCTGCCGCTCCCGGTTGACCGGATGGTCGGCCAGAATGCGCTCGGCCCTGGCCAGCAGCGGCGGAAAAGCCTCGATCTGCCGGTATGCCTGAAAAAATCCCGCCACGTCCTGATCGGAATGATCGTGGGGCGGCACGGTGGTGAAGCCGGCGGGCACCTCGCCGCGATAGACCAGAAGATGGCGGTAGCTCACGCCCGGATAGAGGCGCAGCAGATCGTTGCCGCATTCGGCCTGGAGCGCCTCGATCAACTGCCGGCTCTCGCCGGTGGTGATGTGGCCGCTGCTGTAGTCGATCATGATCAGGCGGCCGTCGCCCGGCCGGTCGACATGGACCAGATTGCAGCGGAAGGCGGTTTCCGCCGGCGCCAGCTCCACGCCCAGGCTGGCCGCCTCCAGCGGCGCCCGGCCGGTGTAGTATCGCTCCGGCTCGTAGCCCATGAGCGACAGGTTGGCCACGTCGCTGCCCGGCGAATAGCCCTCGGGCACGGTCCGCACCAGGAGCATCTCGGCCTGTTGGGCCAGCCGGTCCATGGTCGGGGTGTCAGCCGCCTCCAGGGGCGTGCGCCCGCCCAGGGCCGGAACGGGCACATCGCCCATGCCGTCGCCGATCAGAAGAATATATTTCATCGCGTCAGACGAGTGCACCCTCGGGGGCTCACTCCTCCTCCAGGATGCGGATCTTGACCACCGGCGCGGTGACGCTGTCGAGCCGGCCGATCTCGTCTAAAGCGGCGCGGATCGCTGATTCCTTGGCACTGTGGGTGACGACCACCAGCGGCACGGCGCCGATCTCCTTGCGGCCCTTCTGGATCACCGACTCGATGCTGATCTCGTGCTTGGCGAGGATGCCGGCGATGGAGGCCAGCACGCCGGGCCGGTCGAGCACGGTGCAGCGGAAATAGTAGGGCCCTTGCAACTCGTCCATGGGGGTGATGCGGCGGACCTGCATCTGATCGGGCAGGTAGGACAGCGCCGGCACCCGGCCGATGGAGCCGCAGGCGATGTTGCGGGCGATGTCGACCACGTCGGCGGCCACGGCGCTGCCGGTGGGGATCATGCCCGCGCCGAGCCCGTACAGCAGGACCTTGCCCACGGTGTCGCCCTGGAAATGGATGGCGTTGAAAGCGCCGTTGATCGAGGCCAACAGGTGGTTCTGCGGCACCATGGTGGGGTGCACCCGGGCCTCGACATGGTCGCCGTGGTTGCGGCTGATGGCCAGCAGCTTGATGCGGCAGCCGAATTCCCGCGCCAGTTCGATGTCCATGGGCTCGATCTGGGCAATGCCCTCGGTGGCGATCTGCTTGTGGGTGATCGGCGTGCCGTAGGCGATGGTCATCAGGATGGCCAGCTTGTGGGCGGTGTCGATGCCTTCGACGTCGTAGGTGGGGTCGGCCTCGGCAAATCCCAGCTTCTGCGCCTCCTTGAGCACCTCGGCAAAGGGGATGCCCTCGTCGGTCATCCGGGTGAGGATGTAGTTGGCGGTGCCGTTCATGATCCCCATGATCGAGAGGATTTTGTTGGCCACCAGCCCCTCCTTGAGGGCCTTGATCACCGGGATGCCGCCGCCGACGCTGGCCTCGAAGCCCACCTCGACCCCCTGCTTGGCCGCGGCGGCGAAGATGTCGGCGCCCTCCTGCGACAAGAGGGCCTTGTTGGCGGTGACCACGTGCTTGCCCGCCGCGATGGCCTGCATGACAAAGGTCTTGGCCGGCTCGATGCCGCCGATCAGCTCGACAATGATGTCGAGATCCGGGTTGTTAATCAGGTCCATGCCGTCCTTGGTCAACGGGATGCCGCTGAATCGCTCCGGCAGTCCGGTGGCGCTGTGATCCGCGATGCCCGCCAGGCGGATGGACATGCCGGTTCGCCTGGCCAGCCGTTGTTGCTGCGACAGCAGCACTTCCGCCAATCCCTTGCCCACGGTGCCAAACCCGATCAATCCGACCCTGATTTCCTTCATACCTGTCATCACCCGAAAAAATTGAAGAAGAGACGCGTCTGCGCCGTTTTCTACCCTCTTTCCGGCGCCTTGTCAAAAAATATGCTCCGGCCCCTCCCGCCGCGCGGGCCAAGCCGGCCGCGCGCCGCCTGCCGCAATGCTGCCATTTTTCTGGCACTATCGGGGCGTATTCCTGTGTTTTGCCCCGCTCATCACTTCGCCTGATCGAAACCATCATTTTTCATGGCGCATTCAACCAAGGTACGGTATATTCATCGGCCAATGAGAGGTCATTCATTTTTCGAACCGATCTTTTTCTTGCAATATAAGGGCGTTACCTAACAATTCTCTGAACAAGACATGGAGGAATCCGGCATGAACATCCTGACTTTCGGTCCGAACGGCAGCGGCAAGGGCACCCAGGGCGCCATCATCAAGGAAAAATACGGCATCGACCACATCGAATCGGGCGCCATTTTCCGCGAGCATATCAAGGGCGGGACCGAATTGGGCAAGAAGGCCAAGGCCTACATCGATCGGGGCGACCTGGTGCCCGACGAGATCACCATTCCGATGGTGCTTGAAACCCTTGCCAAATCGAAGGAAAAAGGCTGGCTGCTCGACGGTTTCCCCCGCTCGCTGGCCCAGGCCGAAGCGCTGGACAAGGCCCTGAAGAATGCCGGCATGAAGCTCGACTACGTGGTCGAGATCATGCTGGACCGCCAGATCGCCAAGGACCGCATCATGGGCCGCCGCCTCTGCGCCAACGACAACAACCATCCCAACCACATCGCCTTCGAGGCCATCAAGCCGGTTGAGAAAGACGGCAAGCTGGTGTGCCGCGTCTGCGGCGGCGATCTGTCCGCCCGCGCCGACGATCAGGACGAGGGCGCCATCAACAAGCGCCACGACATCTACTACGACGACAAGACCGGTACCATGGCCGCGGTCAACTACTTCAAGAAACTGGCCGGCACCCCGGTGATTTCCATTGACGGCTCCAAGAACATCAAGGAAGTCTCCGCCCTGATCATGCAGCAGTTGCCATAAGCGGATCGGCCCATATTCACGAAAAAACGTTTCCGCGCCTTCCTGGCGCGGAAACGTTTTTTTGTTTGACAGCCCCGGCTTTTTCTATATGGTGGGGGACATGAATACACTGCTTTCGACCAATCTGGTCCAGTCCATCATGGCCAAGGAGGCCTTTGTCAAGGAGGCCGCAGACGACATCATCCGCCTGACCGAGTGGATTCGGGAAGTGTTCGAGGACGGCGGCAAGCTGCTCATTTTCGGCAACGGCGGCAGCGCGGCCGACGCCCAGCACCTGGCCGCCGAGTTCGTCAACCGCTTCCTCATCAACCGCCGTCCCCTGCCGGCCCTGGCCCTGACCACCGACACCTCGGTGCTCACCTCCATTGCCAACGATTTTTCCTACGAACTGGTTTTCGCCAAGCAGATTCAGGCCCTGGGCAAGCCGGAAGACCTGACTCTGGGCATCTCCACCTCCGGCACCTCGGCCAATGTGGTCAAGGCCATGCAGGCGGCGCGGGACATCGGCATGAAAACCGTGGCCCTCACCGGCGGCACGGTTCGGCCGGGCGGCGATCTCGCCGCCATCTGCGACCTGGTGCTCAACGTGCCCTCGGATTCGACCCCCCATATCCAGGAAACGCACCTGTGGCTGGAGCATGTGGTCTGCGAGATCGTCGAACGCCAGATGTTCGGCGCCTCCTGACGCTGCCTTCCGTTTTTCCTCCGCATTCCCCGAACCATCCATGGCAAACTATCCCGCTCCCCTTGATTTCAGCGGTCTGCACACCTATTCCGTCCATGGCCGCCACTCCAAGGTCAGCGTCGACGATTTCGCCTCGCCGGTCCAACCGGGCATGACCGTGCGCCAGCTGCTGGCCGCCCTGCCCGCCCAGCTGGCCGGCGCCGACTTCCCCGATCTGGTGCAGCGGATCGCGGCGGCCCGACGCCAGGGCCGGCCGGTCATCCTCGGCATGGGCGCCCATGTGATCAAGGTGGGGCTCAATCCGATCCTGATCGATCTGATGCGGCGGGGTATCCTCACCGCCATCGCCTTGAACGGCGCCGGCATCATCCATGACGCCGAGATCGCCATGGTCGGCCGGACCTCAGAGGAAGTGGCCGATGTCCTCGGTGCCGGTGCCTTCGGTGCCGCCAAGGAAACCGGCGAAGTACTCAACGGCGCCATCGTCGACGGGGCCAGGCGGGGCATCGGCATCGGCCACGCCGTGGGCGAAACCCTGCTGGCCAACCGGTTCCCCCACAACGACCAGAGCCTTTTGGCCATGGCCGCCCAATTAAAAATACCAATAACCGTGCACGTGGCCATGGGCACGGACATCATCCATATCCATCCCTCGGCGGACGGCGGCGCCATCGGCCAGGCCGGCCACCACGATTTCCGGGTCTTCTGCCGCCTGGTCAGCGAACTGGAAGGGGGCGTCTACCTCAATGTGGGCTCGGCGGTGCTCCTGCCCGAGGTCTTCCTCAAGGCGCTCACCGTGGTCCGCAACCTCGGCCATCAGGTCAAGTGTTTCACCACCGCCAACTTCGACTTCATCCGCCACTACCGCCCGGCGACCAACGTGGTCCACCGTCCCACCCTGGAGGGCGGCAAGGGCTTCCATTTCACCGGCCACCACGAACTGATGCTGCCGCTGCTGGCCGCCGCCCTTGTCGACGAAATTGACAAATAACCGTGCAGGCGGTATATCGCCGCTACTGCTTTCCTCGGATCGATTTTTTCGCAACAGGACCGGTGCATGAGAACATTGCTGCGCATAGGGACCCGCGCCAGCCTCCTGGCGGTGACCCAATCCACCTGGGTCAAGAACCGGATCGAACAGGCCCATCCCGGCGTGCGGGTGGAACTGGTTAAAATCACCACCAAGGGCGACCGGATCCTGGACGTGCCGCTGGCCAAGGTCGGCGGCAAGGGGCTCTTCGTCAAGGAGATCGAGGATGCTCTCCTGGCGGGCGAGGTCGATCTGGCCGTGCACTCGATGAAAGATGTGCCCACCGAGCTGCCGGCCGGCTTGCATATCGGCATCATCCCACTACGCGAGACCGCGAAGGACGCCTTCCTCTCGGTCGGATACGACTCGATCGCGGCCCTGCCCGCCGGCGCCACCGTGGGCACCTCCAGCCTGCGGCGCCGGTCGCAACTGGCGGCCCTGCGACCCGATCTCGCCATCGTCGATCTGCGCGGCAATATCGACACCCGGCTGCGCAAGCTCGACGAGGGCGTGTTCGACGCCGTCATCCTGGCCGGGGCCGGCCTGCACCGCCTGGGCCTGGCAAACCGGATCACCGCCCTGCTGGAGCCGGCGCAGATGCTCCCGGCCATCAGCCAGGGCGCGCTGGGCATTGAATTGCGCCGGGACGACGCCGAACTGCTGGCAGGCTTGCAGTTTCTCCACGATCCGGCCACCGCCGTGACCGTGGCCGCCGAACGGGCCTTCCTTCTCCGCCTCGAAGGCGGCTGCCAGGTGCCGATCGGGGCCCATGCCACCCTGGCTGGCGATACCCTGACCCTGACCGGCCTGATCGCCAGCGTCGACGGCCGCGAACTGATCCGCGATCAGGCGAGCGCCCCGGCCGGACAGGCCGCCGAACTCGGTACCGCCCTGGCGGAAACCCTGCTGGCCAGGGGAGGCAAGGCCATCCTCGACGCCGTCTATTGCGCCGGCTCGCCGGCCGCCGAATAATTTTGCAGAAGACCACCTCCGTGACGACTAACACATCTTCCCCCCAAACCGCGACCGGCAAAGTTTATCTCGTTGGAGCCGGTCCCGGCGATCCCGGCCTGATCACCCTGCGCGGCAAATACCTGCTCGAACATGCCGAGGTGGTGGTCTACGACTACCTGGCCAACCCAAAACTGCTCGGATATGTACCGAAAAACGCCCAGTTGATCTACGCCGGCAAGAAGGGCGGCGGCCTGCACGCCTTCACCCAGGAAGGGATCAACCGACTGTTGGTCGACCATGCCAAACAGGGCCGGATGGTGGTGCGGCTCAAGGGCGGCGATCCCTTCATCTTCGGCCGGGGCGCCGAGGAAATCGAGGAGTTGGTAGCCGAGGGCATCGATTTCGAGGTGGTGCCGGGCGTGACCTCGGCCACCGCAGCCGCCACCTACGCCGGCATCCCCATCACCCACCGCGGCTACACCGCCTCGGTGGCCTTCGTCACCGGCCACGAGGACCCGACCAAGAAATTTTCCAATATTTCCTGGGAGAAACTGGCCACCGGCGCAGGCACCATTGTCATCTACATGGGCATCAAGACCCTGCCCGGCATCACCCGCAAACTGATCGATCACGGCCGTTCGCCGGACACGCCGGTGGCGGTGGTCCGCTGGGCCTCGACCCCGCAGCAGCGCTCGGTGGTCGGGACCCTGGCCACCATCTGCGATGTGGTGCAGCAGGCCGACATCAAGCCCCCGGCCCTGATCATCGTCGGCGAGGTGGTCAAGCTCCGCTCCACCATCGACTGGTTCGAGAAGCGGCCGCTGTTCGGCCGGCGGATCGTCGTCACCCGTACCCGAGAGCAGGCCAGCGACCTGGTGGCCCAACTGGAGGAGCAGGGCGCGGAAGTGCTCGAATATTCCACCATCCACATCGAGCCGGTGGACGATTACCGCATCGTCGATGCGGCCATTGCGGAGATCGGCAGCTACCAGTGGCTGCTGTTTACCAGCATCAACGCGGTCACCCACTTCTTCCGGCGGCTGTTCGCCCTGGGCCACGACAGCCGCCTCCTGGCCGGGATCAGCATTGCCGTGGTTGGCAGAGCCACCGCAGAAGAATTGCGAAAATACGGCATCAAGCCGGACCTGCTCCCGGAGAAATTCACCGGCGAGGGGCTGGCCGAGGCACTGCTCCGGACCGAGGTGCAGGGCAACCGCATCCTCCTGCCCCGGGCCCTACGGGCGAACGAAATCCTGCCCGAGATGCTCGCCGATGCCGGCGCCCAGGTGACCATTGCGCCGGTCTACCGCAACGTCCCCCCGCCCGGTCCCAAAGAGGAATTGCGCGATCAATTGCTCGAGGGCTCGATTGACGTGCTCACCTTCACCAGTTCCTCGACCGTGACCAACTTCCTCACCCTGATCGACGCCGCCAACGAGGAGGAACTGCACCGGCTGCTCGACCGGGTGACCATCGCCGCCATCGGGCCGATCACCGCCGAAACCATCCGGGAATACGGTCTGTCGGTCGACATCCAGCCCGAGCGGTATACCATCAGCGACATGGTGCAAGCGATTGTCGCCCATTACCGCACCGCAGCACGCCAAGCCGGTTGAACCGCATGCCTGCCGCAGCCGCCGGCCGGCCGCCACAGTGGGCCGACCACCGACCGCTCATCCGGGCGACTCGTCGAAAAAACGGGAGAATGAGGCCATCCTTTGCGCCGTCTGTGGCACCGAAATCACCCGCCGGCAGCAGGCCACCACGGTCAACGGCCGCCACGAGCACGCCTTTTTCAATCCCGCCGGCATCGCCTTCGAGATCCGCTGTTTCCGCGCGGCACCGGGAACCACGCCCCGCAGCGCCCCATCCGCCGAGTTCACCTGGTTTCCCGGCTACCGCTGGCAGATTGTGCTCTGTGCCGTCTGCCACACCCATCTGGGCTGGTTGTTCAGCAACGACGATTCGTTCTACGGGTTGATCGCCACCCGGCTGACTTGACCGGATCGACCGGATCGGCCCGGAAAGGGGCACCCTTCAGCGCATTCCCCCGGATGGCGCGTTTTTCCGGTCTCCGCTCAGTTTTTTCTTCCCTTTTTGTCCAAAACACAGAAAATTTGAGAAATTTGTGCTATCATCGGCACGGTCAACAATACCCTCTGGTCTTTGCTGACATCCCCTTCTTTTAATTGAGAAAGGAGCACTTACCGTGAATGTTCTCTCTTTGCGCACACCCTTGACCGCCTTGCACCGGACACGATTCCTAGTGACCTTCCTGCTGGGCTGCTGCATGCTCTTTGCCACGGCGGCACACTCGGCTCCGGCGACGCCGGCCCCACCGGCCAAATCCCCGGCGCCGGCCAAACCGCAGGTGATCGTTCTCCCCTTCGACGTCGAAATTCCCGGCTCCTATACCTATCTGCGCAACGGGCTTGCCAGCACCCTGGCCAGCAGGCTCGCCGCGCGGGCCAACGTCGCCGCCATCGCGCAAGGAACGGCTTCCGAGCGGATGGCCAAATCGCTCAAATCCGGCGACCACGTCGCCTTTGCCCAGCAGCTCCGCCAATCCGGGGCCGATTATCTCATCATCGGTTCGCTGGCTCCCAAGAGCAATCAGTTCGAGTTGACCGGCTATGTCTTCACACAGACGTCGGGGCAGACGCCGAAACGATTCCTGCAAAGCTTCAACGCCGTTGACGACGCCATGACAGCCATCGATGAATTGGCCTGGGACATCAGCGGCGCCGTCTTTGACAAACCCCGCCCCGAGATGAAGTCCGGCCCCGCTCAACCCGGCGGCACGAGCGCCTTTCAGACCGCGCATCCCGACCGGGCGTACCGCGAGGGCCACCTTGCCGGCATGACCACCGGGCTCGAGGTGGGCGGCCCGTTCGAGTTGGTCAACACCTTCCGCAGCAGAAGCATTCCCGTCGAGACCATGGACATGAACGTCGGCGATCTGGACGGGGACGGCAAGGAAGAGATCGTGCTGCTGACCACATCGAGCCTGATACTGTACCGCAACGACGACGGCCAGTTCCGCATGCTGGCGACCGTCAACCTGCCCAATCACATCCGTTATCACTCGGTCACCCTGGGGGATGTGAACAAAAACGGCTTGCAGGAAATCTATATCAGCGGCAGCAACCAGGATCTGCCCGACTCCTCCGCCCTGGAATGGAACGGCAAGAAGATGACGTTTCTCTTCGAACACGTCTCCTGGTACCTGCGCACCATGGGGGCGCAGGGCGAGGAACCCGTCCTGATCGGTCAAAGCAGCCTGAGCGACGACCTGGGCGGCAGCAATATCCACCAGATGACGCTCAACCCGGACAACAGCCTGACGGAAGGGGCGCGATTGAACCTGCCCAAGGAAGTGAACATCTTTGACTTCGTCCAGGCCGACATCGAAGGCGGCGGTTCCAAGGTCACCATTGCCCTCGGCAACAACAATCGCCTGCAACTCTACGATACGGTGGGAACCCTGCGCTGGACCAGCCCCGATGCGTTCGGAGCCAGCAACAACTTTTTCGGAACCCTGACCAGCCCCAACAATGCGGCGCTCTCCGAGAAGGAAACGGCCTGGGTACGGACGCGCATCGTGGTGGCCGATCTTGACGGCGACGGCATCAACGATATTCTGGTCGGCCGCAACCGCCTGGAAACCGTGCCGTTCATGCCCAATCTCCGCTATTTCGACGGCGGCTCGCTCTCCGCCCTGACCTGGGAGAGCAACAGCCTGGTCCGCCTCTGGGAGAGCAGGAAAATTCCCGGCTATATCGCCAACTACCAGGTCGCCGGTGCCGACAAGGGCAGCACCGAGTACCGCGTGTACTTCGCCGAGGCGGAAACCAGCTACCCCTTCGTGTTCTGGCACGGCTCCTCAACCTATCTCAACTGTTACACTTTCAAGGTCAAGCCTCACAGCCAGTTATACCTGCAAGATCAACCCGCCGTAACCGGTGATCTTGCCGAATGACCAGGAAATCTTGCCATCCGTTGCCGGGAGTATCAAAAATGTCCGGCAACCTCCCGGTGACAGGAAACATCTGTGCTGAGATGCTCGACATTTCGAACAAAATGATAGTAAAATTTTTTTTACCTGCGGTAAAAAAAACTTGACGGCTAGGCAAACTTACTATACCGTGCAGCCATAACTCATTGAGGGAAAAGGTTTCCCGTTGCTGGGAAACATGCAATGAACAACAGAAAAAGGAGAGGAATATGAAGAAAGTACTTGTTGCAGGCGCGGCCCTGATGCTGGTAAGCGGCATTGCCTCGACCGCTTCCGCCGCCGCTGTCGAACCGGGTGTCAAGATCACCGGTGACGCCCGTGTCCGTCTGTGGTACATGAGCGACGAATACAAAGATGGTTATGGCAATAAGAGCCCCAATGTCGGCCATTATGGTTCGCAAACCAACATGGACTCCCGTGTCCGCCTCAACGTCACCGGCACCGCTGCCGGCGGCGCCTATGCTAAGGCCCGCATCCGTATGTACGAGAGCCTGATGGGCGACAACGACACTGATCCTTCGCCTCTCGGTTCGAAATCCGGTGACATCTGGGTCGACATGGCCTATGTCGGTATTCCCTTCAGCGACATGTTCACTCTGGAAGTCGGTAAATATCGTTCCACCTATGGTCCCCAACCGACGACCTACAACTTCTTCTACGACGATGTCCATCTGACCGGTTTCCGTGGCATCGTCAAGGTCGACAACGTTGAGATCAACCCCTTTGTCGAGTGGATGGAAGAGGCTCAGAGTGACGATGTGAGCCCCCAGGATAAAAACGAGGATAACGACGAAATTCGTTTTGGTGTCCACGCCAAGGCCAAGCTGAACAAGGATTGGACCATCGGCGGCATGGTCGGTTACCAAACGGATGAACGTGTGGAAACCCTTGGTGTTTTTGAAGCCAACGAGGGCTTCTTCGGCTCCATTTATGCCGCCGGCAAGAGCGGGCAGTTCGGTTTTTATGGCGAACTCGCGGTCACTGGCAGCGATATCAACGGGTTCAACTCCTGGTATGATGATAGCAACTTGGATATTACTAAGGTCGATAACATCGGCTCCGACGATACCGGCTTTGGCGGCTATATTTTCCCGAACTATCAGATCGACAAGCTGAACATCGGTCTGAACATCGGTTTCACCCAGGATGGCTTCCAGCCGGACACTGCTTTCGGTTTTGTCATGCTCGGCTCCAAGGATAACAGTAAAATCTCCAACTATAGCATTGGTGCGGGTGGCGACTGGCTGTGGGCCGGCCTGGTGGCCTCCTACCAAATCAAAGAAGATCTCAAGCTGACCGGTAACATTGTCTATGCGGATATTGACGCTTGGTCTGGAACCAATCCGCTGGGCGAGGGTCCCAAAGGTGCATGGGCTGGCACAAATAACCGTGAAGCTCTCGACAGCGCCTGGGAGCTTTCCGCCATCCTGCAATACACCATCAGCAAAGGTGCGGATGTCTATTTCTCCGCCGGTTACCTGATTCCGGATTTTGCGTATGACTACATGCAAGAAGACGATGCAGCTTTTGCTGCCATGAGCCGCTTCGAGCTCAAGTTCTAAGACGGTTTCAAAGGTTCAATCTCGTCAGACTAAAGAGGGGGAAGGACGTTGTCCTTTCCCCTCTTTTTTTCTTCCCATTTCAAGCCCGGCTGTTCCTGATCTACCTCGAGGCGGAAGGCAGAACGATTCTCGCTTGCATCCCGCCGTTGTCCTCGCTTTCCAGGACCAACTCCCCTGCGTGATCCTCGACGATTCGTCGCACCAACGCCAAGCCCATGCCGGTGCCGATGATCTTGGTAGTGTAGAAAGGATCGGTGGCATGCCCTATGTTTTCCCGGTTCATCCCCAGACCGGTGTCAGTCAGAATAATCACGACCTGCTCTTCCTTCTCCACAACTTCCACCGTGAGCTCGCCTCCCTGCGGCATGGCTTCGATACTGTTGCGGATCAGGTGCACCAGCGCCTGCTGAATCTGCCGGGGGTCAACCTTGACCAGCGGGTCGTGTTCCGGGAAAAGAACCGTTTTCCGTATCTTCCGGTCGTTGAGTGCATTGAAGTGCAGGAGGAGGGCTTTCCGGATCAACGGCAACAGATGCGTGCGTTCCAGCACGGGCTTGCTCCGCTCGACAAAATTAAACAGGTCCTCCAGGGTTTTCTCGATTTTTTCCGCTTCCCCCGCCATCATGGACAGAAACTGCAACCACTCGGGGTTATCGATTTTTCGGGCCAGCAGTCGCGCCGTTCCGCCGATGGCCGTGATCGGGTTGCGGATGGAGTGGGCCAGTTGCGCCGCCATGTGGCCCAGGGCCGAGTATCGCTCGGTCTCCACCAGCAGGTCCTTGTTTTTCTGCAGCTCGCTGGTCACCTCTTCCAGTTCCTTGATCTTGCGCTGCATGGCCATATACAGTCGGCAATGCTCGATGGCCAGGCTGGCCTGGCTGGCAAAACTCTCGAGGGCATGGATCTGCACCTCGTCGATCGGGGCACGACTGACAAAATGGTCGGCAATGATCACGCCCAATGCCCTGCTGGGCGAAAACAGCGGCACGACCACGAAGCTGTCTTCCTGAAGGAGCCCGAGGAGTTCGAGGGGCACCGTATGCGTGCACTGGCCGTCGATCACGTTGATCGGCTGCCGGTCCCGGACCGCGCGGATCAAGATGTGGTTGCTGTTCCGCGCCTCGACCCGCAGGGCGCGGACAATCCGGTTGATCTCGGCATGAGCCTCCTGGGCATACGCCTGGGCGCCGGACGCGAGAGCGGGCAGTTCGCCCTCACCCATTGCCAATCCCGGCCATGTGGGCCGACTGTCGTCGCGGCTGCCGGGTCCGATCGCCAGCCGGCCTTCCAGAAGGATGCCGGATTCGTCGAAGAGGGCAAGAAACGCGCGGTTGAATTGCAGCCCCTCCTGCGCGGTGATCCCGACAAGGATGGCATGGAGGATCTCGTCCAGTTCCGTGGTGCTCAGGTAGGCGGTATTCATCTTCACGGCCAACGCATGGGCCAAGCGGATGCGGAAGGTGGCCTGCTCGATCTGTCGCTGGTAGAGACGATTGCGAATGGTCAGGCGCCGCTTCTCCAGAACGCGGTGCACGGTTGTCAGAAGATCGGTGAAGCGGACCGGTTTGGTGAGGTAATCGTCGGCACCGTACCGAAGACAGGCGAGCGCGGTCTGCAGGTCGGTGACCGCTGTCAGCATGATCACCGCCAGATCCGGGTCATCACGTTTCAACTCCGGCAAAAGCGTGGTGCCATCGGCATCGGGCAGACCGATATCGAGAAGCACCAGGGCCACCTTGCGTTCGGCCAACTGGCGGCGCAACGCGTCGGCGGAACCGGCATTGACGGTCGCGAGCCCCCGCTGCCCCAAAAAATCCTGGACCAGGCCGACAATGTCGGGAAAATCGTCGACGATGACGATGCACTCGTCCCCGTCAAGCAATTCATCCTCGGCAACAGCCGAAGGAGGCGGAGAGAGCTGCGGTTCGATCATGGTCCGGCCACGGTGGGGTTATCTGTATTTGCCCGTTTCTTTCGCACTTTTCTACTCACGAAAAAAAATTGTGTCAAGCAACCCCTCCGGCCATTCTCGGATTGCCCCTCCGGACCGCCCGTGGTATTGGACAGGGACCGTCTTTTTCGAATCAGAATGTCCCATGGCCGATCAGTCTCCCACCACCTCCCAATCGTCCGAGATCAGCGACGATGTCGTGCGGCAGGTCATCGCCGACTTCCTCGCCCTGGGGCATGTGGACAACATCGTGGCCATGGTGCGCCAGGAACCCCGCTATCTTGCCTGGACCGGACAATTGCTCGAGGACGAGCGCTATGCGGTCCGGCTCGGCGTGGCCGTCCTCTTCGAGCATCTGACCGCGATCTGCCCCGAACATCTTTTCCTGGCCGTGCCCGGACTGACCGTGCAATTGTGCCATCCCCTCGCCCGGGTGCGCGGGGAAGCGGCCAGCGTCCTCGGCACCATTGCCACCGACGAGGCCCTGGCCGTCCTGCCCCCCCTGCTGCACGACCCGTCGCCCCAGGTTGTCGAAGTCGTGCGCGACATTCTGGATTCCACCGGACATGGATAGAGTCTTCGGCCCGGACGGCCTGCTGGCCCGCCACTTGGCGCCCTATCAATACCGGCCCGGTCAGTTGGAAATGGCGCAGGCGGTGGCCCGATTGCTCGATGAACCGGAGGACGATGCCGCCGACCGGGCGTCCTGCCTGGTGATCGAGGCGGAAACCGGCTTGGGCAAGACGCTGGCCTACCTGATTCCCGCCGTGCTCAGCGGCCAGCGGGTGGTGGTCTCCACCAACACCCGCAATCTCCAGGACCAGATCCTCCAGCGCGAGATCCCGTTCATCCGGGAACGGATCGCCCCGGACCTCAAGGCGCTGTGCGTCAAGGGCCGGCAAAACTATCTCTGCCTCTACCGCTGGCGCCAGCTTCAGGCCGCCGGCCAGGCCGACCTCCTTGCCGGTGGCGAGGAAGAGTCCATCGAATCCTGGCTCGGCGAGACCGTGCACGGTGACCGTTCCGAACTGCATTGGCTCGGGTCCGGGTCGCCGCTGTGGCAGCGGATCTGCTGCCAGTCCCATTTCTGCCTCGGCAGCCAGTGCCCGGAAGCCACTGGCTGCCTGCTCAACCGCTTGCGCCGCGATGCCGCCGCCAGCCAGTTGCTGATCGTCAACCATCACCTGCTCTTTTCCGATCTCGCCGTGCGCAGGACCGGGTACGGCGAGGTGCTGCCCCGCTACGAGACCGTGCTCTTCGACGAGGCCCATCATGTCGAGAACGTGGCCACCACCTTTTTCGGCTTCACCTTTTCCCGTTTCCAGGTCCTCGATCTGTGCGGCGACGTGGAGCGCAGCAGCGCCGCCGACCTCCCCGGCACCCGGAGCGAGGGGCTTCTCGCCGCGGCCGGCCATCTCAAGGGTAGTGCCGAACGGTTCACCGCCGCCTTTCCCGAACACAAGGGACGGTTTCCGCTCCAGGAGGTGCTCACCGGTCATCCGGAAGTCGCTGCCCTGCACGACGATCTGAAAACGGCCCTGGAGCGGCTCGTCCAGTCCCTGGAAACCATTCCGGACGGAGAAGGACCGTGGTCGCAATACGCCGACCGCGCCTGGGAACTGGTTGGCCGCCTCGAAAAAATCACCGTCGAGCGCTTCGACGACGTGGCGCCGGAGGAGATCGGCCACACCTACTGGTACGAGCGGACCGACCGCAACCTGACCCTGTACGCCACGCCGGTGGATGTGGCCGCGGAACTGCACGACGCCCTCTTCACCCAGGTCCGCCACTGCGTCTTCACCTCGGCGACCCTGACCACCGGCGGCAACTTCCGCTATGTCCTCGAACGGCTCGGCCTGCCGGCGGACACCCCGACTCTCTCCTTGGCCTCGCCCTTCGACTATGCCGGCCGGACCCTGCTCTACGTGCCCGGTACTCCCTTCCCCGAACCGACGGCGCCGGGATATTCCGCGGCCCTGCACGAATGCCTGGCCGACCTGATCGGTCTCGCCGGCGGGCGGACCCTAGCCCTTTTCACCTCGCTGGCCGCCATGGACCAGGCCTACCGCGCCCTCCGCGACCGGCTGTCCTATCCCCTGCTCATCCAGGGCGAGGCGCCCCGCCGCGTGCTGCTGCACCGGTTCTGCCGGGAGACCGCTTCGGTGCTCCTGGCCGTGTCCAGCTTCTGGGAAGGGGTCGATGTGCCCGGCGAGGCGCTCAGTCTGGTCATCATCGACAAATTACCGTTTGAAGTCCCGAGCGACCCTGTTATTATGGCCCGCATGAATCGAATCAAGGCTTTGGGCGGCAATCCGTTCAACGACTACCAGGTGCCGCGCGCCATCCTGACCCTGCGCCAGGGGGTGGGCAGACTGATGCGCACCGCCGACGACCGGGGCGTCATCGCCATCCTCGATACCCGGCTGTTCAGCAAGGGATACGGCCGGCAGTTCCGCCGCAGCCTGCCGCCCAGCCCCGTTTCCCGGGACCTGGACGATGTGGCGGCCTTTTTCCGGAACGAGACCGCGCAATGCGGACGGCCAGCATGACCCCGCCAACACCCAGGCAGACTGCGGACCTGCGCACCGCGACCGCAGCCATCGCCGGCCGGGTCGAGGCCGTGATGCGTGACGACCTGGCAACGGCACTCGCCGGATGCGATCCCCTGCTCGTCGAGGTCATCCGGTACACCCTGTTCACCGGCGGCAAACGGATCCGCCCCCTGCTCACCGTGCTCAGTTCCCGCTGCTGCGGCCGGGACGACAACGATCTCTACCTGTTGGCCGCTGCCTTTGAATATCTCCATGTGGCCACCCTGGTGCACGACGACGTCATCGACCGGGCGGCGCAACGGCGGGGCCAGGCCACGGTGGTGGCCCGTTTCGGGCTGACCGCCGCCATCCTGGCGGGCGATTGGCTGCATGCCCGCAGCATGTACCTGATCGGCCGGCTCGCCGGCCCGAGCGGGCTGGAAATCTTCTGCGCCGCCACCCTGTCGATGGTCAACGGCGAATTCGTGCAACTCCGCCTGGTCGGCGACACCAAGAGCGATGAACAACAGTATTTCGAGGTGATCCGCCAGAAAACCGGCAACCTCATCGCCTCCACCTGTGCCGTGGGCGCCCTTTTTGCCGGCGCGGACGAGCGGCGCGTGCAGGCGCTGACCGCCTATGGCGACCTGATCGGCGCCGCCTTTCAGGTCGTGGACGACCTCCTCGATTTCCAGGGCGATCCGGGCACCACCGGCAAAAAGACCGGCAACGATTTCGTGGAAGGCAAGATGACGCTGCCCCTGCTCCATGCCCTCAGGCAGGCCAGCGAAACGGACCGCCACAGCATCGAGGAACTGCTCGCCTCGGACCGGACCGATCCCGCCTCCTACCGGCAGGTGGTGGCCCTGATCGCACGCTACGACGGTTTTGCCGGCGCCGCCGATGAAGCCCGGCGTCTGATCGACCGGGCGATCGCCGCCCTCGCGCCCGTCACCCGCGCAGGCGGCGAGGATGAGAGTATCCGGCTGTTGCGGGAACTGGCCCTCTACATCCTCGCCCGCAACAAGTAGTCCGCCCCTTCCCGTGTCTTCTCTTGCCTGCCGTTGGTGCAACCGCTGCCTCCTGCTCGTTGCCGTGGGCCTTTTTGCCCTGGCGGGCTGCCGCAACGACGAGGCCACAACCGCTGATCCGGCAACAGGCCGGCAATCGGCTGTCCAGTCCCTGCCGGAGCCGGCAGCGCCCGCCGCGTCTCCTCCCGAGCGGCCCGACCAACCGGTTCCGGCCGAACACAGGGCAGCGGCCCCGGCTTCCATCGCGCCACCCGCCTCCCCGCAGATGGCCACCCGCCCCATGGTGGCCATCATCATCGACGACATGGGCTACAGCCTGCAGCTCGGCCGCCAATTCCTGCAACTGGAATCCCGCCTGAGCTTCTCCTTTCTGCCGCATGCGCCCCATGCCGGGGAACTGGCCCGCCTGGCCCATGCAAGCGGGCGCGACATCCTGGTGCACCTGCCGATGGAACCCAAGGAAAAAAAATGGCGACTCGAGCCCGAAACCCTGCTGAAGGCCGACGGCCCGGATCGGATTAGGGAAAAGGTGGAGGCGATGTTGGCGGCGATCCCCCATGCGGCCGGCGCCAGCAATCACATGGGGTCGCTGTTTACTGAAAACGCGCAGGGCATGTGGGTCGTGATCGAAACCCTCAAGGCGCGCGGCCTGTATTTCGTCGATTCCGCCACCACTCCCGACTCGCAGGGGCTGGCCGTGGCGCGTCGGTTGCACCTGCCCTCGGCCCGGCGGCACCTGTTTCTCGACAACGAGCACGAGGCGGCAGCCATCTGCCGCCAGCTCCATCAGTTGACCGCGCTGGCGCAACGCCAGGGACAGGCCATCGGCATCGGCCATCCGAACCAGGCCATGCTCACCGCCCTCACCCAATGCGGCAAAGAGGCCCTGCAGCCGGTGGAGTTGGTCGGCGTCAGCCGGCTGCTCCATTGACAGAAAACCGGCCGGACCGCCTAGCCCTCCCCGCCGATGCGGGCACCAGTCAAACGTGCAGATCCGGCACCAGAAAACTGACGCGCTCCTCCTGACCGGTCATTTCGCTGACAACGCCGGCCCCGTGCCCTTGCAGCCAGCGGACCACCTCCGCCACCAGATGCTCGGGCGCAGATGCGCCGGCACTGATTCCGACCCGATGCACGCCCGCGAACCAGCGGGGATCGATCTCGCCGGCATCGTCGATGAGATGGGCCGGGGTGTGCCGGAGGCGGGCCACCTCCCGCAGGCGGTTCGAGTTGGAGCTGTTCTTCGAACCCACGATCAGCACCAGGTCGACCATGTCCGCCAGGCGCCGCACCGCTGCCTGGCGGTTGGTGGTGGCATAGCAGATGTCGGTCCGCTCGGGCTCGGCGATCAGGGGAAAGCGAAGGCGGAGGGCCTTGAGGAGTTCGGCGGTGTCGTCGACGCTGAGCGTGGTCTGGGTGACATACCCGACCTTGGCCGGATCGGCCACCTCGAGGGCCGCGATCTCGGCGGGCGTGGACAGGACATGCACCGGCCCCGAAGCCTGGCCGCAGGTGCCCTCCACCTCGGGGTGCCCCTTGTGGCCGATCACCAGGACATCGTACCCCATCTCGTGGAGCCGATTCATCCGCCGGTGCACCTTCGAGACCAGCGGACAGGTGGCGTCGATAGTCCGCAACCCCAGTGCCCGCGCCTGATCCTCCACCGCCCTGGAGACGCCGTGGGCGCTGAAAATGGTGACGGCGCCTTGGGGAATCTGCTCGAGTTCCTCGACAAAGACCGCCCCCCGCTGCCGCAGTTCCTCGAGGACGTGAGTGTTGTGGACAATCTCGTGAAGCACGTACACCGGCGGTTGGTAGCGCTCCAGGGCCTGATGCACGATGGCGATCGCCCGGTTGACACCGGCGCAGAAGCCGCGGGGATTGGCGAGTACAATGTCCATGGGAACTCGTGGCACGATGATGGGGCGATGACGGGATGCGGCCGCAAGGACCGCTTCAGTTGCTCAGTTTCTTCATGGCATCGTCGACAGCGAGCGGATAGGGGTGGTGCTTGCGGAGAAAAACCGGCATGTTGTTCCGCGCTTCCCTGGCCGCATCCAGGCTGTCGTACAGGCCATGAAAGACAAAGATGGTGGGTGGTCTCGATTTCTTGCGGAAGATGAACAACTGCTCGCGGATCGAGTAGAAATCGTCCCCGGTCAGGGTCTGGGCGATGCTCGTCTGGGCCTGATTCGACGTGAGCATCATCAGTTGGATGGTGTATTTCCCCTTCCGGGTCCCGGTCAACCAACTGGCGCTGGCCGCCAACCGCTCCCGGAACAAACCGCCGCCATCCCGCCGGACCGTCGCGGCAGTGGTCTCCGGCCGGGTCGCCACGGTGACAGCCGATACGGGAACTGCCGGCGCTGCGACCGGATCGCTCGATGACGCGGGCTGGCCGCCTGTTGCCTCTCCCTCCGTTGCCGCCGCGACCTGGGGCTGAGCTTCGGCCGGCGCCGGATCGCCGTCCCTGCCCATCAACAGAAAACCGGTGAGGAGGACCGCCACCACGGCCCCGACCAGCGCGCCGGAGATGAACCTGTTGTAGCGAAGCAGTTCATACAGCTCCAAGATCCTGTTTTCCCAGTGGAAGGACGGCCGCTCCTCCTGATCCTCCGGTTCGACCCCCTCGAGCAGCACCATGAACGATTTGTCGGCGCACGCGGCCTGGAGCATTTCCTCGGCGAGGATGTTGGTCAGGCGCAGGTTGCCGCGCGCCTCGTCGAATATTTGGGCGACCGCCCCATCGGTGAAGAGATCCTCGAACTGCTCGCGGCGCATCCCGGCGGCATTGAGGCGGAAGCGGAGATACTGCCGGGTTTCGCTCTCGGTGAGTTCCTCCAGTGCATACCCCGCATGGACATCGATGGTGGCGCGAAAAACGGCCAGCTGCTCGAGATGCGCGTCGAGGTCCGGCCCGCCGACGAGAATCGTCGTCCATTCGAGGTCATCGGGGCTGTCGCCCACCAGGACCAGAAAACGCTCCAGCGTGGCGAGATGGAGTTTTTCCGCCTCGTCGACAATCAGCACCACCTTGCCCTGTTCCGTCTTTTTTCTGGCGAGCAGGCGGTGCAGGACCTCGAGGTAATCGGTATCCTGTTCCGTGCTCCTGGGATCCATGCCCAAATCGAGGCAGATCAAGCGAACCAGTTCGTCAAAGGTGCCGATGGGATTGTCCAGAAAGATCACGGCATACTCGGAAGGCAGCCGCTCGGCCATCGTCCGCCACAGCAAGGTCTTGCCCGCCCCCTCCCGGCCGACCAGTTTCACCAGCCGTTTCCCGGCAAGGACATCGAGAATCAGCGACTGACAAATCTCCTCTCTCCGTGCCTCCGGAAAGAAAACCTCCGGATCCGGTTCCTCCGCAAAAGGAGGCTGGGTCAGATGGAAATGTTCAAGGTACATCGCGCTGCTCTACCCCTCTGTGGATTGTCAACAGGTTCAAGCAATTATCAATGAGTTGGCCTCTCCTGTAAACCCCTTTTTCACGCTCTCCCCTCTTTTCGCGGACGGATGAAAAAGAGGGACACGGCCCATCGTTCCGCCCCGATTCCGGCCCGGCCACAGGACAAAATATCCAACATGCCGGAAAAATCACCCACAATTTCCGAAAACGGGAACACCATGCCATCATTCCGGAACCATCGCCCGCCGACCGTGTTTTTCAAGACGGTTCCGCGCCGGACGACCGGATCGCCGCGCCGCCCTTTCGCTTCCGCCCGTTCCCCGTTGTGCGCGCGGCCCCCTTCGGGCTTGCCTGCTTCCGCCCGTTCCCCGTTGTGCGCGCGGCCCCCTTCGGGCTTGCCTTTTTCCGCGGTCGCGGTAGGATTTGCGGCATTTATTGTTCACGTCTGCCCGGCTCAGGAATCCATGCCCGTTTTTCGCCTGATCGACGAACCGATCTTCCCCTCACCCGAATTCGCCGAACCCGACGGCCTTCTGGCCATCGGCGGCGACCTGCATCCGTCCCGGCTGGTCACGGCCTACAGCATGGGCATCTTCCCCTGGTTTTCCGAGGGGGATCCGCTCCTGTGGTGGTCACCGGCCCCCCGGCTGGTGCTCTTTCCCGCCGAATTCCACCTGCCCCGACGGCTGGCGCGCCTCCTCAAGGCCGGCCCTTTCGCCGTCACGGCCGACACCGCCTTTGCCGAGGTGGTTGCCGCCTGCGCCACCGCCTCCGGGCGCCGGGAACACGGCACCTGGATCACTCCCGAAATGCAGCAGGCGTACATCCGCCTGCACGAACTCGGTTTCGCCCATTCCATCGAGTGTTGGCGGGACGGCGAACTGGCCGGGGGGTTGTACGGCGTCTGCCTGGACCGGATCTTTTTCGGCGAATCGATGTTCACCCGCATCACCGACGCCTCCAAGGTGGCCCTGGCAACGCTCGTGCAGCATACCCTTCGCCTGGGCATCGCCCTGATCGACTGCCAGATGACCACCGACCATCTGCTGCGCTTCGGCGCCCGCGAACTCTCACGGGAAACATTCCAGGTACAGTTGGAGACCCACATCGACCATTGCCTGCCCCAGAAAAAATGGCGCTGGCCGCTGCCCTGAGAGAGGGGGCGGAATCGGCCCGTCCAGGTCAAGGGGACAGGATAACCGGTCTATCGCTGCCGCCGGCGGCATGAACGTCTTCCCGGTGACAGGGGGAAGACGAAAGGAGAGAAGCCCGGCCGCAGCCCCTACTGCTCCAGCTCGAATTCGAAGCGGAGGCCGGAACGGGAAAAATGGCGGGCGACCTTCTTCAGCCCGTAAAGATTGACCACCTGGAAATGGACCTCCCAGTCGCCCATCGGTGCCGTCCCCTTGCCGAGATAGACGATGTCGATCATCTTCATCTCTTCGGGTGCCACCGACAGGAGCATGAGCAGCCGGTTGCGGGTCGCCTGCATGACGATGATCCGCTGGGTCTTCTCGATTTTCGTGCTCTTCAGCTTCCAGCGGACCTCCACCGCATCTTCCCGCTGAAAATTGATTTTGCGTAACTGGGTGCAGTCCTTGCGGTGCAGGGACAGGCCGCGCTCGCTGAGCAGCCCGATCACCCCCTTGTCGAGCGGTCCGGGCTTGCAGCAGGCCGACGACTTGATCACCACCGGATCGAGCGTGGTCAGGTCCACCCGGTTGAAGATGCCGGTCGGCTGGAACAGGGTCGGCCGTCCGACGTACAGGCCGTTGCGGATTTCGTAGATCAGTTCCCGCAACCGCACCCGGCCCTCGCCCAATTGCTGGAACAGATCCTCCATGGAGCTGATGTCGAAATAGGCGAGGATATCGGCCATGCCCTCCTTTTCGATCACCTCGTACGGCACGCCGTAGCGCCGCAGTTCCTGGGCCAGCAGCGAGGCGCCGATCTGGCGGCAGACCTGTTCCCGCCGCACGCGGAAGGCCTTGGCCAGTTCGGACCGGGCCTTCGGCGTCTGGCAGAGGATCTGCACCGCGGGGTCGAAATTGACCTGTCCCTCCTGGCGGATGACCTTGATGACCTGGCCGTCGCGCAGTTGATAGTCGGTCCCGACCCGTTGCTTGCCGATCATGCCGCCGATGCAGGTGTGGCCGATGGCGGTATGGACCCGGAAGGCGAAGTCGAGCAGGATGGAATTGACCGGCAGGCAGATCAGATCCCCCTGAGGCGTGTAGGTGTAGATCTCCTTGCGGCCGCTGGCGGCGATCATATCCCGGTAGCTGACGGAATCGTCGCTACCGAGAATATCGAACATCTCCTGGATTTCCTTGAAGAAGCGGGTGCTGGCCTTGCTGTCGCCCCCCCAGTCGCGGACCATGCCGCGCTGGGCGCGGCGGGCCATCTCCTCGGTGCGGATCTTGAACAGGTATTTCCGGCCGTCGATATTGGGACGGGCATGCAGTCCCTGGTACCCGGACGGTTTGGGGTTGGCTATGAAATCGCGGATGGTGCGGGGGATGGGCGGATAGATTTCGTTGAGCACGCCGAGGGCCTGGTAACAGCCGCCCCGGGTCTTCATGAGAATCAGGATCTCCTGGGGTATCTCGATTTCCTTGATCAGAATGCGGTTGCGGACATCGTAGTAGCCCCACAGTCCCTTGGTGCGCAGGGTGGCGGTGCCCGCAAGCCCTTCCCGTTCCATCGCCTTCTGCACGTTGTCGACGATCCGCAGCACCTCGGGATCGTTGCGCAGGTTGTTGATATGCATCTGCAACTTGCTGCCCTGCCTGGGAAATTTGTAGGCGAGCGCCAGGTTGTACAACTCCCGCTTGATGGCGAACAGCCCCAGAATGGTGGCCAGCGGGGCGTAAATGTCCAGGGTTTCGTCGGCGATCTTCTGCCGCTTGTCCCTGGGCATGCTGGAGAGGGTGCGCAGATTGTGGAGCCGGTCCGCCAGCTTGACGAGCATCACCTCCAGCTTGGCCGCCGCGCCGCTGAAGATCTTGCGGTGCACCAGCTTCTTGAAGCTCTGGCGGTCGCCGGTGTAATGGGTGACCTTGGTGCAGCCCTCGACGATGGCCTCGACGTTGGGCCCGAATTTTTCCCGGATCACCTCGCCGGTGATGGCCTCCACGTCTTCGACCGTGTCGTGGAGCAGGGCGGAGGCCAGGATTTCCGGATTGCGGATATCCAACTCCTCGGCCAGAATCCGGGCCACCGAACAGGGGTGCATGATGTAGGGGTCGCCGGAACGCCGCCACTGGTTGCCGTGGGCCTGGTAGGCGAAATCGAGCGCATTCCAGAACACGCCCGTTTCCGGCCCGTCGCCGATGAACGACCGCATGACCTGGCGGTATGCATCAAGATCGTATTTGACGTACTGCATCTGAAGTCGTGCCCATTATTCAGGCTTTTCCTTTTCTTACCGCCAAAATGGTGTATGGTCGTTGCAGCCGCGCGGATTCGCACCGTTATAGCAGACACCCTCCCCGCGAACAAAGGGAAATCCGCGTTGCATTCAATTTCATGGTATTCATCAAACAATCAACGGAAAAGAGATGGCCAGACGATTTATCCGCAGACGGAAACCACCGGGATCGCCCGGAAAAAAACGGCGGTCGCCCGGACCGGAAAAAAACGCGCCACCTTCCCTGCAGGCATCCGTCCTCAAGGTGCTCGCCGGGCAGGACGAGCCCATGAACGAAACCGAGATCGCCCAGGCGCTCCACCTTTCGCGCCACGAACTGTTCCCGTTGCGCGCCGTGCTGGGGTATCTTTTCGAGCATCGTGTCGTCGAGAAGAAAGGACGGCGCTTTGCCCTTGCCGCCGGCCTGGAACGGTTGCGGGCCACCCTCGACCTCACCTCCAAGGGCTATGGTTACGCCGTGCCGGAGGGTGAACAGGCCAAGGGCGGCAAGGACGTGTACATCGCCCCGCACAACCTGAACGGTGCCAGCCATGGCGACACCATCCTGGTGGCGGTCACCGGTTCTTCCCGGGGTCGGCGGGAGGGGCGGGTCATGCAGGTGCTCCGCCGGGCCTTCACCCGGATCTGCGGCATCTTCACCGCCAGCGGCGCCGGCGGTTACGTCACCCCGGATGACGACCGCTTTCCGGCAACGCTTCTGATCCGCCGGGGCGATACCCTGGCGGCCGGCGACGGCATGGCCGTGGTGGCGGACATCGTCGACTACGGCTCGGAGCGGCAGGGGCCGACCGGCCGGATCGTCGAACTGCTCGGAGACGCCCGCGCCCCGAGCGTCCAGATCCGCATGGCCGTCATCCAGGCGGGGCTGCGAGAGCCGTTCCCGGCCGAGGTCGAGGCCGAGGCGGCCGGGCTCGTGCCGGTGACGACCTGTACCGGCGACCGCCAGGACCTGCGCCATCTGCCCCATGTGACCATCGATGGCGAAACCGCCCGCGATTTCGACGACGCCATCTGCGTCGAACGAGAGGGCGAGGCCTTCATCCTCTACGTCTCCATCGCCGATGTCAGCCACTACGTGCGGACCGGCTCGGCGATCGACCGGGAGGCCTATCTGCGCGGCACCAGCGTCTATCTGCCGGACCGGGTTTTGCCCATGCTGCCCGAACGGCTGGCCAACGACCTGTGCAGCCTGGTGCCGGATCAGAACCGGCCGGCCTTCACGGCCATCCTTACCTTTGACGCCACCGGCCGGCGCACCGGCGAACGTTATACCAAAAGCCTGATCAGGAGCCGGCAGCGCTTCACCTACACCACGGTCAACCAAATCCTGTACCTGCACGATGAAAAGGCCCGCACCGCCCACGGCGAACTGGTGCCGATGCTGGAGCAGGCCCGCGCCCTGACGGCACTCCTGAAAAAACGCCGGATCGAACGCGGCAGCCTGGAATTCAACATCCCCGAACCGGAGGTGACCCTGGAGGGGGAGAAGGTGGCCGCCATCCGTCTGGCCGAACGCAACCAGGCACACATGCTGATCGAGGACTGCATGCTGGCGGCCAACGAGGCAGTGGCCGAGACCCTGGCCAAGGTCAGGCGGCCGGTGCTCTACCGCATCCACGAGCATCCCGATCCGGCCAAGCTGGAATCGTTCACCGATGCCGCCAAGGCGCTCGGCTTCCATCTGCCCCAGGCCGAGGTCAATCCGGCCTGGTTCGCCCAGATCATCAAACAGGCGCGCAATTCCCCCACCGAGTACATCGTCAACAATCTGCTGCTGCGCACCATGCAGCAGGCCCGCTATTCCCCCGACAACAGCGGCCATTTCGGCCTGGCCGCCCCCTATTACCTGCACTTCACCTCGCCGATCCGCCGCTATCCCGATCTGGTGGCGCACCGGGTGCTCGGCGCCCTGCTGGCGGGACACGCCTCGGACAGCGCCCGGCCGGTGCCCGGCAAGGCAACCGACCTGGCCGAGGCCGGTCTCCATCTCTCCCAATGCGAACGCAGGGCCATCGATGCCGAACGCAACGTCCATGCCCGCTGCTCCTGCCTCCTGCTCATGGACCGGATCGGCGAGATCTTTGCCGCGGTCATCTCCGGCGTCACCGCCTTTGGCCTCTATGTTTCCCTGGACGATTCGTATATCAGCGGCATGGTGCCGCTGACCGGCATGACCGACGACTATTACCTGCACGACAGCCGCCGCTATCGCCTCATCGGCGAGGCCAGCAACCGGATGTACCAGTTGGGCGACCGCGTGCTGGTCCGGCTCGAACAGGTCGATCTCGCGGCAAAACGACTGTCTTTTTCACTGGCGCCCCAATGAAGGTTTCCCCTGGCGGCAGCCACCGGCACGTCGGGGCGAACCACCCTGGTTTTGCTTGACGAACCATGGCGATTCAAATAAGAATGATGGCCTTGAACACCGCTTGATATCGCGAAATGCGGAACCGGCGAACCTGGTCCGCATCCTTTTTCCTCCGAGGGAGAGATCATGGAAAATACGAGCTGGATCGGGGAAGTGTTCTCCAATCCCTTTCTGCGCGGCCTGTGCATCGGCTTGCTGATCGCGGCCATTCTCTGGGCACGGGGATGGCTGAAGGCCAGGGAACTGAACACCAACCTGAAAAAACTGCGCGAGCACCTGCACACCAAGCTGGAAATCGATTCCGCCGAAAACGAACGGCGCAAGGGCGAGATCGACAAGCTCAGGCAGGAACGGGACAACCTGCGCAACATGGTCCAGGTGCTCAATCAGAAGCCCGGCCGCCAGGAACTGCGCCAGGTGCAGATATATCAGAAAGCGATCGAGATCATGTTCGAGAAATCGCCCGGATTCGCCCCGGCCTGGCAGATTACGGTCAGGGAGGCGGAGGAGGAAATCAAACGGGCCGAGCGCGGCATCATCCCCTTTTTCAAACGGATGACCAACAGCAGTCCGGGTTCGGACAAATCCTCCAAAAAACCCCTGGAACTGGAGCAATCCACCGGCCACTGATCGCCGGCCGGACCCCGTCCACGTGAACCGACAATCGTTGTGCGAGCGCCTCGGCCAAACCGGGATCATCCTGGTAGGGCCGAAGTATCCGGAGAACATCGGCGCCTCGGCCCGGATCGCCTCCAACTTCGGCATCGGCGAACTCGTTGTGGTCAGCGACGACCACTTCGACGAGGAACGGATGCTGAAGATGGCGACCCACAAGGCCGCCCACCTCATCCGGGAGATGCGGGCCTGCCGGACCACGGCGGAGGCGGCGGCGCCCTTCCACTGCATCGTCGGCACCACGGCCCGCCAGGGACGGCACCGCCCCGAGGACCAGACCCCGCGCGAGGTGATGACTGAAATCGCGCCGCTTGTGGCCGGCAACCGCATCGGCCTGATGTTCGGCCCGGAAAGTACGGGCCTGAGCAACGAAGACCTCGACCTCTGCCAGTTCGCCTCGACCATCCCCACCGCCGGCTTCTCGTCCATCAATCTGGCCCAGGCGGTGGCCATCCACTGCTACGAGCTGTACACCGCCGTCCACCCCCACCCCTTCGCCGCCGTGCCCAGGTCGGAGTTCGCCAATTCCTTCGACCTGGAGGGCATGTACGAGCACATCGAGGCAGCCTTGGGCAAGATCACCTTCCTCCATGACACCAACCGCATCTACTGGATGCGCAATATCCGCCAGTTCCTCGGCCGGGTGCAGCTGAAAAAGAAGGAAGCCAGCATGATCCGCGGCATCTGCCGCAAGCTGCTCTGGCACGGCCGCCAAGTCCCGGACCTGCCTGCTGACCAGGATCGCGCCGGAGAAAAAACCGTCCGATAAGCCCCGAACGCTTACATTCCCTGCAGCGGGCAGGCCGCGCAGTCGGGATTCTTTTTTTTGCAGTAGACGTTGCCGATCCGCACCAGCAGGGCGTGGTATTCGTTGTAGAGCTGCGCATCACCATCGAGGCTGTCCATGAACAACTCCTGGATGGCGTCGTAGTCGTCCTCTTCGTCGATCACCTGGTGGCGCACCAGGATGCGGTGGGTGTAGGCGTCGACCACGAAGATCGGCAGCCCGGCGGCGTAGAGGAGGATGGAATCGGCGGTTTCCCTGCCGATCCCCTTGATCGAGAGCAGTTGCTCGCGCAACTGCGGCAGCGGTTGGGCGAGGAAGGCGCCGAGATCGTCGCCGTGCCGTGCAGTGACGAAATGCAGCAGGTTGTGGAGCCGGCCGGCCTTGATGTTGTAGTAACCGGCCGGCCGGATGTATTCGGCCAGGAGCCCGGTGGGCAGGGCGGACAGCGCCGCCAGCGACATCAACCCCGCCCCCTTGAGATTGGCGATGGCCCGCTCAACGTTCTTCCAGGCGGTGTTCTGGGTGAGCACGGCCCCCACCATCACCTCGAAGGGGGTCTCCGCCGGCCACCAGTGCTGCGATCCCAGGCGGGACAGCATGCGGTCGTAGAAGGCGTGCAGCCGGTCGGCGGTGCGCATGGAACGGACGCGGGGACTCAGTCGCCCAGGCAGATGCCGATATCGCGGGCGGTCCGTACCTTGTCGCCCTCCAGATCGACCTTCTTTCGCCGCCGGATGGCTTCGGCGATGGGCACCGCGGTCATGGTCGGCGGCACCCAGGCCACCATGTGATCGAAGATGCCGGCCTCGGCCATGCGGACCGCCGCCGCGCCGAAGCGCAGGGCCAGCAGCCGGTCGAAGGTGGTGGGCGAGCCGCCGCGCTGGAGGTGGCCGAGCACCAACGAGCGGGTATCCTTGCCCAGGCGCTGCCGGATCTGGTTGGCCACCCACTCGCCGATGCCGCCGAGGACCACCTCGGAGCGGCCGAGTTCCCCCTGCCCCTTGCTGATCACCTCGCCGTCCTCGGCCCGGGCGCCCTCGGCCACCACCACGATCGAATAGTGCTTGTCGTGCAGTTCGTTGTCGCTGATCTTGGCGCAAATGGCATCGAGCTTGAAGGGAATCTCCGGGATGAGGATGACATCGGCACCGCCGGAAATGCCGGAATACAGGGCGATCCAGCCGGAATCGCGCCCCATGACCTCCACCACCATCACCCGGTCGTGGGATTTGGCGGTGGAATGCAGCTTGTCGATGGCATCGGTGGCGGTGGACACGGCCGTGTCGAAACCGAAGGTCCGGTCCGTGGCCTCCAGATCGTTGTCGATGGTCTTGGGCACGCCGATCACCGGCATCCCCTTCTGGGCGAAGCGATGGGCGATTTCCAGGCTGCCGTCGCCGCCCACCGCGATGTGGCAGAAAAAGCCCATCCTGTTGAACGTGGCCAGAATTTTATCGGAGATATCCACAATCTGGATCTCGCCCGCCAGGTTCTCCACCGGTTTGGCGAAGGGGTTGCCCTTGTTGGTGGAGCCGAGAATGGTGCCCCCTTGGGACAGAATGCCCTCCACATCCTCGGGCATCAGTCGGACGAGATCATCCCGGTCGATGAGCCCGCCGTATCCGGATCTGCTGCCGTAGACCTCCCAGCCTTTCCTGGTGGCCGAGTTGACCACGGCGAAGATGACCGCGTTCAAACCCGGTGCATCGCCGCCGCCGGTCGATATGAGTATTTTCTTTTGCATGATGTTCCCGCAGGTGAAATTTTTTGCCGTCGTGCTCTCAATATACAATCTATAATTGTAGAAGGACACCTGCACTTTGACAATCTTTTTCCATCCGAACCGCGCGGCGCACCGATTTTTTCCGCATCATTCCGATCGGTTGTCCTCATGGCCTTATGCGGACCTTCTCGGAGCCGAATGCAGGCATTGCCCCCTCTTTTCATTGTGGTTGCCGCCTTCGGGCGCATCAATGGTTGACGCGAACCTGATTGCGCCTTACTCTTGCAGCCATACCCGTACCACTCCCTATCCCTCGGGAAAAGGAGCATTTAAACTTTTGAGGAGGCGTAAATGTTTGAAGTCACAGCGCTTGCTGTAAATAATTTGAAAGCCTACCTGGAGCAGAACAAGATCAGTTCTGCCATTCGGGTCGCACTGATGCAGGGTGGGTGAAGTGGCCCGTCACTTGGTTTGGCTCTGGATGAGCCAAAAGACAGCGATAAGGCATTCGAGGAAGACGGTCTGAAATTTCTGGTGGACGAAGATCTGCTGGAAAAATGCGGGACCGTCAAGGTCGATTTCATCGAAGCCGGCTACCGCTCCGGTTTCGCCATCACCTCCGCCAACCCCCTCGGTGGTGGCGGCAGTTGCAGTTCCGGTTCCTGCGGTGGCTCCTGCGGCTGATTCAGCCGGCTGTTCTTCCGCGTCAACCAGCCCCTTGCCGATCTCGGCAGGGGGCTTTTTTTATGCCTGGCCCGAAAAACATTCACCGATCGTGCCAAAATCTTGACCCGGTTGTTTTCAAGCTTATCGTCTCCTCCGAATAACGATATCAACACCCTGCGGGCCCGATGCGGGCAGCGGGGAAGGAGAGAAGAATGCAACTCGACAAATTCACCCTCAAATCACAGGAAGCCATTCAAGCGGCCCAGCAGTTGGCCCAGACGGCCGGCAACCAGGAACTCCAGCCCGAACACCTCCTCAAGGCCATCCTCGAGCAGCCCGACGGGGTGGTGGTGCCCGTGCTGCAGAAGATGGGCGTCACCCCGAGCATCGTCCTCAGCGAGACCAACCAGCTGATCGACGCGTTGCCCAAGGTCAGCGGCGCCGGGGCCGGCCAGACCTACGCCTCGCCGGCGTTCAGGAACCTGCTGGAGCAGGCCTTCAAGACCGCGGCCAACATGCAGGACGAGTACGTCAGCCAGGAACACCTGTTCCTGACCATGCTGGCCGACCGGTCGCTCAAGGCGAGCGCCATGCTGGGCCGCCATGGCATCACCGACGACGCCTTCCTCAAGGCGCTGATGACCGTGCGCGGCAACCAGCGGGTCACCGATCCCTATCCGGAAGACAAATACCAGGCCCTGGAAAAATACGCCCGCAACCTGACCGATGTCGCCCGTCGGGGCAAGCTCGACCCGGTGATCGGCCGGGACGAGGAGATCCGCCGCGTCATCCAGGTGCTGTCGCGCCGGACCAAGAACAATCCGATACTGATCGGCGAGCCGGGCGTGGGCAAGACCGCGATCGTCGAAGGTCTGGCCCAGCGCATCGTCAACGGCGACGTGCCCTCCACCTTGAACGGCAAGCAGGTCATCGCCCTGGACCTCGGTTCCCTGGTGGCCGGGGCCAAATACCGCGGCGAGTTCGAGGACCGGCTCAAGGCGGTGCTCAAGGAGGTGGAAAAACGGACGGGCGAGATCATCCTGTTCATCGACGAGATCCACACCCTGGTGGGCGCCGGCGCGGCGGAGGGCTCGATGGACGCCTCCAACATGCTCAAGCCGGCCCTGGCCCGGGGCGAACTGCACTGCGTCGGCGCCACCACCCTGGACGAATACCGCAAGTACATCGAGAAGGACGCCGCCCTGGAACGGCGCTTCCAGCCGGTCATGGTGCAGGAGCCCAGCGAGGAGGACACCATCGCCATCCTCCGCGGCATCAAGGAGAAATACGAGGTGCACCACGGCGTCCGCATTCAGGATGCCGCCACCGTGGCGGCGGTCAGCCTGTCCAGCCGCTACATCACCGACCGGTTCCTGCCGGACAAAGCCATCGACCTCATCGACGAGGCCGCCTCGCGCCTGCGCATCGAAATCGACTCCATGCCCACCGAGATCGACCAGTTGGAGCGGAAGAAGATCAAGCTGGAAATCGAGCAGGAGGCCCTGAAAAAGGAGAAGGACCCGGCCTCCGGCGAGCGCCTGGCCAAGGTGCGCGAGGATCTGGCCAACCTCGACGACTCGCTCAAGGCGATGAAGGGCCAGTGGACCCTGGAAAAGGACATCATCCAGTCGATCCGCGACATCAAGGCCAGGATCGATCAGGCCCACATGGAGGAACAGCGGGCCGAGCGGGCCGGCGAACTGAGCAAGGTGGCCGAGATCCGCTACGGCCGGATCGTCCAGTTGACCAAGGAACTGGAGGCGGCCAACGCCCGCCTGAGCGAGATCCAGCAGCAGCACCAGATGCTCAAGGAAGAGGTCTCTCCCGAGGACGTGGCCGCGGTGGTGGCCAAATGGACCGGCATTCCGGTGGACAGGCTCCTGGAGGGCGAAAAGGAAAAACTGGTGCATGCCGAGGAGGCCCTGGGCAGCCGGGTGATCGGCCAGAAGGAGGCGATCGTCGCCGTGGCCAACGCGGTGCGCCGGGCTCGCGCCGGGCTCCAGGACCCGGACCGGCCGCTGGGCAGCTTCATTTTCCTCGGCCCCACCGGCGTAGGCAAGACCGAACTGGCCCGGAGCCTGGCCGAGTTCCTGTTCGACTCGGAGCAGGCCATGATCCGCATCGACATGTCCGAGTACATGGAAAAGCATTCGGTGGCCCGCCTGATCGGCGCCCCTCCCGGCTATGTCGGCTATGACGAGGGCGGCATGCTCACCGAGGCGGTGCGGCGGCGGCCCTATGCGGTCATCCTGCTCGACGAGATCGAGAAGGCGCATCCGGACGTGTTCAATGTCCTGCTGCAAGTCCTGGACGACGGCCGCATGACCGACGGCAAGGGCCGGACCGTGGACTTCAAGAACACCATCCTGATCATGACCTCCAACCTCGGCAGTCATATCATCATGGAGATGGCCCAGACCGACCCCGAAACCATGCGGCGGCAGATCGACGATTTGCTTCACCGCCAGTTCAAGCCGGAGTTTCTCAACCGCATCGACGAGATCATCACCTTCCACGGCCTGACCCGCGACAACCTGGCCGCCATCGTCGACATCCAGATCAGGCGGATGGCGCAACGCCTGGCCGAGCGCAAGTTCAAGGTGACCCTGACCAAAGAGGCCAAGCAGTTCCTGGTCGACACCGGCTACGACCCGGCCTTCGGTGCCCGGCCGCTGAAACGGGCGATCCAACGGTACATCGAGGACCCGCTCGCCCTGGAAATCCTGGAGGGCCGTTTCGCCGAAGGCGACCACATCCTCATCGACCGGCAGCAGGACAACCGCCTGACCTTCACCCGCCAGTAAACGTCCGACCGGCTTTGCGCGGCCTCCATCCCGGGAGGCTGCGCAAAACAATTCTTTCAAAAAAAAGCATGACACAGTAGAGTGCGCCATGCTCGGCAGACATCCCCTCACCTGTCTCGTCAGGGATCACGGTATCCCGTAAACCGGTTGCGGCAGAGACTCCGGCATGGTTTTCTCCCTGTTGCGCCAGCGTGCCCTTCTGTTCTTCCGTCCGAAGCAGAGAAGAGATCGTCCGTTCCGGGCGTGGCGATACCGATGCCGTGCCGTGCCGGTACGTTTGTCCGGCCGCCTGTTCCTGACCGCCTTGCTGCTGACCGTCTGGACCTGTGCCCATGCCGTTGCCGCCCCTCCGGCCATCACGGTGGACATTGCCGGTGACCTCACCGAACAACAGCGCCAGAATATCCGCAGCCATCTCTCGCTGACCCGGTTCCCGGACAACGAAACGCCCTCGGAGGCAGTCTTCAACCGATTGTACGGCAAGGCGCGGCCGGAAGCCGCCAAGGCCCTGGAGCCCTTCGGCTATTACACCCCGGACATCACGACCAGCCAGTGGTCGCAAAACGGCAGCCGCCATGTGGAGATCAAGGTGGCGGCCGGCCCACCGGTCACGGTCACGGAAGTGACCATCGCCCTGTCCGGACCGGGCGAGCAGGACGCCGCTCTCAAAGAGGCGATCCGCCGTTTCCCGGTTCACCGGGGCGACGCGCTCGATCATCAAATCTACGAGGACGGCAAGGACAAACTGGTCACCGCTGCCCTGGAAAACGGCTATCACCGGGCAGCGTTCCGGAACAACCGGGTGGCGATCAGCAGAAAAACGCTGAGCGCCTCCATGCGGCTCAATCTCGACACCGGCCCCCGCTACCTCGTCGGCCCCCTCACCTTTGACACCGACGTCATCGACCACGAACTCCTGCGCAAAATATCCCCGGTCCGCGAGGGCGATCCCTTTTCCCCCAGGGCCCTGACCCGGCTGCGGCAATCCCTGTTCAATGTCGGCTATTTCAAGACCGTGGATCTCGAATACGATCCCGACCGTGCCGTCGCCGGCAGGGTGCCGGTCAGGGTGGCGTTGACCCCCAATCTGACGCACAAATACAGCATCGGCCTGGGATACGGCACCGACACAGGCGCCCGCGGCACGCTGGAATACACCAACCGCCTCGTCAACCGGTTCGGCCACCAGTTGGATATCCAATTGCAGCCGGCACAATGGAAAAGCAACCTCGGCGGCACCTACACCATCCCCATCGGCGATCCCAGAAAAGACCGGCTGGCCCTCACCGGCAAGTACGAAACCGAGGAGTTCGACAACACCGACATCAAAACGTTGAACGCCACCGTCAGCCACGATCATTTCCGGGAATGGGGCGAATATTCCACTTACGCCCAATTCCTCGACGAGCGCTACAGCATCGGCGCCGGGGGAACCGCCCAGGATTCGCTCGTCGTTCCCGGCTTCAAGGGCAGCGTGTTCTGGGCCGACGACCGCATCACCACCAAACGGGGTATCCGTTTCACCGCCACCGTGATCGGCAGCGAGGAGAACGTGCTCGCCGACACCACCTTTCTCCAGTCGACCCTGCGCACCAAGGCCATCTACACCTTCTTCGACCAGTGGCGCCTGCTCGGTCGCGGCGAGATCGGCACCACCCTGGTGGACGACATCTATGCCCTGCCGCCGACCCTGCGCTACTACGCGGGCGGCGACCAGAGTGTGCGCGGGTACGGCTACAAGAAAATCGGCCCGGTCGATGCCGGCGGCAATATTCTCGGCGGCAAGAACCTGCTCACCTACAGCGTGGAATTGGAACGGTCGCTCTTCGATGCCTGGAGCGGCGCGATTTTTTACGATAGCGGTTCCGTCATGAACGATTTCTCCGAGACCACCTTCCATTCGGGTGCCGGCGTCGGGCTGCGCTGGAACGGCGTTTTCGGCCAGATCCGCCTGGACGTGGCCAAGTCCCTGGACGAGGACGGGAGCTGGCGCGTTCACTTCACCATGGGGGCCGATCTGTGATGGGCACCTGGCTGCGCCGTCTTGTCGGCCTGCTTTTCCTCCTCATGTTCGCCGGCATCCCGTTCCTGGCCGGCACCGAGACCGGTCTCCGCTGCCTGGTCCTGGTCGGCAGCCGGCTGTCGTCGGGCATCCTCACCATCGGCGCCGCCTCCGGCACCCTGCTCGGACCGATCCATCTGCAGGAGATCCGCTATGCCGACGGGATCGATACCGTGTCCGTCGGCACCCTGGACGTGGACTGGGATGCGGCGCAATTGGCGAACGGGAAACTCCGCATTCGTACCATTCAGGGGGCGGACGTGCGGGTTGTGCTGGGCGAAGGCACGGGCGAGACGATCCTCACCCCCTTTGCCTTGCCCCTTGACCTGGCGCTTGACGCCATCTCGGCGGAAAGAATCGCCATCTTCTCCGGCGAGGACGAGGTGTGGGCCGTTGCCCGGGCCACGATCAACGATCTCTCCTTCCGAGGGAGGGATCTGCATGTCGGTGATCTGTCCCTGACCAGCGATGCGCTCACGTTCCAGGCCGAGGGACGCTTGCGCACCGACGGCGATTATCCCCTGGAACTGAATGCGCGGTTCCAGGCACATCCGGAAGGTTATGAACCCATTGCCGGGCAGAGCGCCGTCAACGGTCCGCTCAACGCACTGAACATCGAGACCGACACCCAAGCCCCCTTCCCCGCCCATCTCAACGGCCGCCTCGATCAACTCCTCGCCGCCACCACCTGGCGGGCGCAATTGACCATCCCGGAGATGACCCTGGCCGCCATCCGCCGGGACTGGCCGGAACAGCGCTTCTCCCGCGTGGTGATCAATGGCCGGGGCAGCCTGGACGACTACATCCTGCAGGTGCAGTCGCAGGCAGGCCTGCCTGCGCTTGCGGACGCAGGCACCCTCACCGCCAGCATCCGGGGCGACGGCAACGGCATGGCCGTCGACAGCCTGAACCTCGCCCACGGCGAAACCCGGCTTGCCGCCAAGGGTGGCCTGACCTGGAATCCGCTCTTTTCCTGGCAGGCGGAGGTCAGCGGCACCCATTTGAATCCCGGACTTTTTCTTGCCGACTGGCCGGGCGACTTCAGTGGTTCGCTGACCACCTCCGGCCAAGCCACGGCCCAGGGGATGCAGGCGTCCTTCACCCTGCCCTCCCTCCACGGCACCTTGCGCGGCTTTCCCCTGACCGGCAACGGCGAACTGTCGCTGACGGGCAACCGGCTCCATCTGCCCCATCTCAGCATCAAGAGCGGCAACTCGGTGCTGCGGGCCAGCGGCACGGTCGACGAGGCCGTCGACCTCGACTTCCGGCTCGACTCGAACAACCTGGCCGAACTCTGGCCGGGCGCCCGGGGATCGATCAAAGCCCTCGCCCGTATCACCGGCAGCCGGGAAAAGCCACGGATCGATGCGCAGGTGAACGGCAGCGATCTCGCCATGGGCACGTACGGTCTCGGGACACTCCGCATGGAAGCCAGGGGTGTCCTGGACCGTAGCGACCTTCTCGAAGTCTCGGCCCGGGCAGAGCGGCTGCGGCTGGGCACAGTGGTTATGGATTCGAGCCGCCTGCTGCTCAAGGGTTCGATGGAGGATCACAACCTTGAACTGCGTGGCGAGAACGCGGCATTTTCCGCCGGCCTCGCCTTGCAGGGCGCCTGGAAGGAGAGCCGCTGGCAGGCGACGTTGAACCGAAGCCACCTCTCCAGCCGACAGTATGGCGACTGGCAGCAGCGGCAGCCCGTTGCCTTGACGCTTTCCGCCAGCAAGGTCGAAGTCGAACCCTGGTGCCTGCAGTCGGCATCCGCCGGCTCCCTCTGTATTGGCGGCACATGGCAGCCCTCCCCCCTCAACTGGCATGCGCATGGCACCGGCTCCGCCCTGCCCCTGGAGATCCTGTCGGCGGATTGGATGCTCACTTGGCCGCTCACCGGTCGAATCGATGCGGACTTTGACCTGACCGGTCAGCAAGCCCGCCTCCTGGATGGAAAATTCACCGCCACCTGTAACGATATGCATCTGCGCATTCCCCTGCCGGACGGCGACACTCATCAGGTGGCCTGGAAAAAAAACGGACTCACCGCCCGGTATGCCGGCAATCGGCTCCAAGCGGTCCTGGCAAGCGAGTTCACGGATAACGGCACGATCCAGGCCGAATTGACCTCGGCAGGTGACCCGTTTTCCCCGGAGACCCTTCTGCAGGCGCCGATGAGCGCTACCCTTCGGCTCAATCTTCAGGATTTGAGCCCCCTGACCATGCTGACCGACCAGATGATCCACCTCAACGGCGTACT
>NZ_JHZB01000021.1 GCF_000621145.1 Desulfobulbus elongatus DSM 2908 | reverse complement strand
GGCTTGGTGATCACCGGCAGCGAGGTGTTTCACGGTCGGATCGAGGACCGGTTCGAGCAGGTGCTGCGGGACAAACTCACCGGCCTGGGCTCGACCGTGGGGCCGGTGCGGTTTGCGCCGGACGATGCGGAGCTGATCGCCGAAGCCATCCGGTCCTGCCTGGAGGAGGGCGCCGAGCTGATCGTCACCTCCGGGGGCATGTCGGTGGACCCGGACGACGTCACTCGGCTGGGGATCAGGCTGGCGGGCGCCGAGGCCATGGTGTACGGCACGCCGGTGTTACCGGGGGCGATGTTCCTGGTGGGGCGGATCGGGTCGGTGCCGGTGCTGGGTGTGCCGGCCTGCGGCATGTTCCACCGGATCACGGTGCTGGACCTGGTGCTGCCGCGCATCCTCACGGGCGAGCATATCGGCCGCGAGGAACTGGCCGCGCTCGGCCACGGCGGTTTGTGCCGCCACTGCGAGCCCTGCCGCTACCCAATGTGCAGCTTCGGCAAGCCCTGATCGTTTTCCCCTCTTTACCTGTCCCGCGAACTTTTCCCTGAGCCAGGCTTCCACCTGCGCCGGCCGTGCCGCTGGCCCCGGCATCACGCCATATTCCCCCTCTCAACTCGAGCCAATCCGTCCAGTTCTCCATGCCGGTGCCACTAGCGGGCATCCATTCCGGCTCCTGATTCGCGCTACGTCGATCCCTTCCCGCCTGTGGTGCGAGCCCTTCGGGCGGCATCCCGCTTTCGTCCCTCACCGTGCGCTCATTCAAAAATAACCTGCCATGAACGGGAGGCTAACACTGCCCCGCTACATTCGACGACCGCGTATGAGGAGTGCGTGCCCGCGCGCCGTGCGCGGCGGGGAAGAAACGGGTGATGGGGGTGCGTCGCAGCCCCGTCCGGTTGCCACAACAATCGTGTTTTGGGAGGGAGTGATGATGCAGTTGGATCGAAGAAAATTTTTACGGATCGGTGGCGCAAGCCTTGCCGGACTTGCGGTTTCCGGCCTGGATCTGCCGTGGCTGTCCTACAAGCCAGCCCTGGCGACGGCCATCTCGGAAGATGCCTGGTGTTTCGGCATCATGGCCGACACCCAGTGGCGCACCGGCAGCAATGCCGGCGGCGAACCCGCTTCCTGCGCGGTCGCGGTGATCGATGCCCTCAACCAGCAGTTCATTGGGCATCAGTGCGCCTTTGTCATCCAGGTCGGTGACCTGGTGGATACGGAAGCGGTGAATGGGGTGCGGTCGCTGCCCACCCGCGCGGAGCACTGCCAGGCGCTCTATGACGCCGGCATCGGGTTTTTTCCGGTGCGCGGCAATCACGAGGCCAGCGCGACGGCCGCCAACGAACTGCCCGTTCTGTTTCCGCAGACCACGGGAACAGGGGCCCATGTGTTCGGCGCCACCAATTTCACCAGTCCCATGGAGAAATTGCAGGGCCTTTCCTACAGCTTTGATTGGGAAAACGTGCGGTGCGTGCTGGTCGACCAATTTACGCGGAAGGATAACACCAGCTACAACAACAGCACCAACAACAACGTCGTCGATCAGGTCGACTGGGTCGACCAGAGGCTGGCTGACACCGGCGACGACCGGCACGCCTTCGTCTTCGCCCACAAGAACCTGATCGGCCAGAACCACAAGGATGTCCTGTTCGGCGGCAACCTGGCCAGCAACGCCGAGGCACGGGACGCTTTCCTCCGGAGCCTGGACACCAACGGCGTGCGCTACTATTTCGGCGGCCACGACCACATGCACCATCGCTCCATCGTCACCGATTCCACCAAGCAGTACGCGGTCGACCAGATCATCTGCTCGTCCAACAGCTACAAATTCTATATTCCCAAATCGGGTGACGACGGTCGCGAAACCCCTGTCTGCCAGGAGCTGTTCACCCTGGGCTACTACATCGTCACCGTCGACGGCCCGCGGGTGACGGTCGATTTCTATTCGTCGAGCCATGGGCACGACTACGGCGATTTCGATCTGGTCAACCCGCCGTCTTCCTTCAATTTCTACCTGCGGGAGCGGTTCGGTTACAGCCTCAACGGCAACCAGTACCTGGTCAACCGCGGCGAGGCCTATACCTCGATCCAGGGGCAGTACCAGGGCACCTCGGCCCGGATTCTGAGCGGCGTCAACGGCAACAGCGAGACCGATTATCTCGAGCGTCGGCTCGCCAAGACCGTCAACACCGGCTGGGCCGGGTCCGATGCCGTGGCCGATGCCGCCAGTTGTATCTTCAGCCTCTGGGGCATGGTCGACAATCTCAGCCTGTACAATGCGAGCCTGACCGGGCTGCTGCCCGCGGCCAAGGAAAGCACGGCAACGGACGTCTATACCCTGTCGTTGAGTTACGATCCCGCGAAAGTGCGGCCGTCCCAACTGGTGACCGGCAAGTTTGCCCTGGCCCTGCGCGACGACACCAAGGTGTGGCACAATGCCGTGGACCTCAATGCCGGCGGCACGAAAAAGTTTGTCTACGGCCCCTGGAAACAGGGCTATGGCCTGGGCACCTATGGCGTGGACCCCAAAACTGCCACGGTGTGGGCGGTGATCGACCAGGAAGGCGATTTTGTCGCCAAGTTCATCTAATCTCGCTGTTTATTCATACAAGGAGTCGTACCATGAACAAGGGAATGCAGTTGTTGACAGGCGTGGCGTTGCTGTTCGGGATGGCGTGCGCCGCCGAGGCCGCGGTTCTGGATTTCGAATCGTTGCGGCATGATGACGATCAGATTGCGGCGCATAGCGCCACCTACGAGGAGGACGGGTTCCGGCTGACGAACACGGCCGACGATCCGTCGTTCGCCACGTTCGGGACCGGCATGGACGGACTCTTCACCGGTTCGACGGCGCTGTTCAATGACAATTGGGAGGGAACGACCGTCTTGACGAGAACGGACGGCGGCTGGTTCCGGTTGAACAGCATCGCCCTGGCCGAATTGTATCCTCTGGAGGAACCGTATGCGGTCACGTTCACCGGCCTGTTGGGCGATGGCAGCACGGTGAGCCAGTCCTTCACCCTGGACGGCCTGTTCGGCGCCGAAACCTTCACCTTCGATGCCACCTTCACCAATCTGGTCTCGGTCAGTTGGCTGCAATCGGACTATTTCCATCAGTTCGACAATATCGACGCCTCCCCGGTGCCCGAACCGTCGACGTTGCTGCTGTTCGGCGCCGGTCTGCTGGCCGTGGCGGCGGGCAGAAGGAAGTGACCCGCAAGGGCGGCCAGGCGAGAGGCGGCGTCAGTCCGGCCGCCATCGATGACCGCCCGTATCCGCACGGCGGGGAGCCCGCTCCTGGCTGACGTCCGTCTCGCTCGAGTGGGCCGGGATGCGGGCCCGAACGCGATTGCACGATGTGCCCGGATGGTGTTGCGGCATCCGGGCACATTTTTTTGTCGCGGCCGCGGCATGCAGGACGTTCGGGGAGACAGAAAAACGACAGGGACGTATTCAAGGATGGATTTTTTCATGGGAATTGCAGTACAGTTGGCAGACACACCGCAGGCGATTCCGGTTGTGGCAGGCGATCGAATTCTGGTTCTCCCGAGGCGTGACGATGCAGTGTCGATATTCCGTGTTCATGGCGCTCTGGGCCATGGTCATCTGTTGCGGGGCGCGGGCAGTCTGGGCCTTGCCCCGGCTCGATGCCTCCTTTGGCCTGAACGGCAGGGTGGCGGTCGAGCTTGGCGGCAGGAGCAGCGGACACGCGGTCCTCGTCCAGCCGGACGGCAAGATTCTGGTTGCCGGTTCCTCGTCGCAGCACAACGCCCTCAACGTTTCCCTGCTCCGCTTCAACCCCGACGGCACCCTTGATCCCGGTTTCAACGGCGACGGCACGGTGATCACCTCCCTGTCCACGGGGGACGACGAGGCCCTGGCCCTGGGCCTGCTCGCCGATGGCCGGATTGTCGCCGCCGGCTACGCCCACAACGGCCGGGACCGGGATATGGCCATGATCTGCTATCGGCCGGACGGCAAGCTGGACCGGAGCTTCGGCGACGAAGGGGTGGTGCTGACCTCGATCGGCAACGGCAACGAGGAGATCACCGCCCTCGCCATCGGTCCGTCCGGCATGATCACGGTCGCCGGCTCGACCGAGGGCACGGCCGGCAGGATTCTGGTGGCGGCCCGCTATACCGCCGGGGGCGAACCGGATGCCCATTTCGGCGAACAGGGGATCAGCCTGATCGGCGTGGGTGGGGACGCCTCGGCCGAGGGTATCCTCGAGCGGCGGGACGGCACCTTCGTCCTTTCCGGCTCCTATGCGGAAAAAAACACCTATTCGGCCATGCTGGTGGGCTTGCACGCGGACGGCACGGTCGATGCCGCTTTCGGCGAGCAGGGCGTCGCTATTCCGGCGGGCGGTTTCGCCGCCAGCGAGGGATACGGCGTCGCGGCGGACGAGCGCGGTCTGCTCTATGTCGCCGGGGCGGTGGGACTGCCCGGCCGGCGGGACACTGCTCTGTTCCGTTTCACCGCCCAGGGCGCGGCCGATCCGTCCTTCGGCGAGCGGGGGGCGATGGTCACGCCGGTGAGCCGGGAAGACGACATTCTCTACAGTGTCGATGTCGGCGCCGACGGGGTGGTGGCCGGCGGCTTCACCACCGACGCCGGCACCCGTCAGTTTCTGCTGCTGAGCCGTCCCACGGATGGAGACACGGCCGAGGTCGCTGCCCAGGGGCAGGCCACCGAGGCCGGGCAGGACAGCGTCGTTGCCGATTCCGCGCCCGTTCAGGAAGTGCGGTCGAACGGCGCCACCAGGGTGCAGATCAGGCAGTTGCAGTTGTGGAACAACGCCATCCTGATCCGGGATCTGCACACCTCGGCCTCCCTGGCCGCCACCGCAGCCTCGGGCGATGAACCGACCGGCACCGGCGAGCCGCTCGCCGCCCTGTTCCTCGCCGGGACACGGGCCGCGGCGGATTCGGCGGCCGAGTCGACCGGCACGGGAGTACAGACGATGCCGCCGAAGATTCTGACCACGACCTTCAGCGAGGGGGAATCGGTCAGCTACGCCCTGGCCTCGGACCGGCAGGGCAACCGCGTCGCCGTGGGCGCCGCCGACGGCGGCGACGCCAGTTCGATGGTCGCCGCCCGCTTCACGGCCGGGGAGATGGTCGATCGCATCGTGGACCGGCCGGGGCACCGCAGCAGTCATATCGCCACCGCCTCCCCGACCGGGATCACCAGGGACTCGATCACCGTGGGCGGCGAAATCGCCCCGACCTTCGGCCAGGACGTCGTCCGCCGGGGCGTGATCTTCAGTATCCATCCCGGCCCCTTGTATGCGGACAGGGCCGCCATCACGGCGCAGGCGCCGATCTTCCGGCGGGGAGTCGATGCCCTCGCGGCCTTCCTGCTGCCCGAGGCCAGGGCCGCCGGTTCCGTGTCGTCCCGGCCGCTTTCCGGACAGACCGGCGCGCAGGCCACCTTCGCCGGCCGCCTGCTGACCGCGGGCGAGGTGGCCGCCAGCGGCGACGGGCCGGGTGGATTCAGCGCCGTGCTGGAGCACCTCCTGCCCGGAACCGTCTACTATATCCGCGCCTATGCGCTCACGGCCGCGGGCGAGGTCTATTACGGCAACCAGATCAGCGTCCGGACGGCGGACGCCTGTTTTGTCGCCACCGCCGCCTTCGGGACCTTCCTCCATCCCTCGGTGGGTATCCTCCGGGAGTTCCGCGACACCTACCTGCTCCGGAACAGCTGCGGCAGGTGGTTGGTCGCCCTGTACTACCGGCTGTCGCCGCCCCTGGCCGAGGCGGTTGCCGGGAGCGCGCCGCTTCGGTGCATCGGCCGCGGCCTGCTCCTGCCCTGGGTCGGTTTTTCCTGGCTGGCCCTGCGGTTGGGGTTGGGGGTGACGCTGGTTGGCGGGGCGGCGGCAACGGCGCTGCTGGGCGGGATCGCGGCGTACCGGTTGCGGTCGCGCCGCTGAGGGGAACGCCCGCGTGCGGGCGACTGTGAGTTTTTTTCAACACGAGGAAACGCGATGGGACGACAGCCGGCAAACAAACGTGTCCCGCTCTGCGAGCGGGGATTCACGCTGATCGAACTGATGGTGGTGATGGTGATCCTCGGGATCCTGGCGGGACTCATCGTGCCCCGGATCATGGACCGGCCGGAGGAGGCCCGACGGACCAAGGCCGCCGTCCAGATTCAGTCGATCGAACAGGCGTTGAAGCTGTACAAGCTCGACAACGGGCAGTATCCGACCACCGAACAGGGGCTGCGCTCCCTGGTCGAACCGCCCACCGCCGGCAACCTGGCCAGGAAATGGCGAACCGGCGGTTATCTGGAAAAGGGAATGGTCCCCAAGGACCCGTGGGACAACGATTTCGTTTATATCAGTCCGGGACTGCACGGCGACTACGACCTCAGTTCCTACGGGCCCGACGGCCAGGCCGGGGGCGATGACAAGGATGCGGACATCAACAGCTGGGAGTTGCAGTAGAGGAGGCCATGCCCGTTCCGGTCGGTGCCGCACGTTGCCGCTTTTCAAATGACAGGGCCTTTACCCTGATCGAGTTGATCGTGGTGATGGCGCTGATGGCGCTGATCGCCTCGTTCGCCATGCCCCGGATCGGCGATTTTTTTTATGCCGATCAGTTGAAGGTGACGGTCCGCAAACTGGTGGGGCTGATTCACCGCTCCTCGCAGTTGGCCCAGCGGCATCAGCTCCCCTACGTGCTGGCCTACAGGCCCGGCGAGCGCCTCTTCGTGGCCCGGCCGGAAGAGCGGGCCGGAGCGGGGGCGACCGACACGCCCAGGGAGGACCGGCTGTCGCTCGCCGGCACGGTGACGGTCCGGGATCTGTGGTCCTGGTACGGCGGTCTGCACGACGAGGAGGCCGTGGTCATCCGTTTCAATAAAAACGGCTATGTCGAGCCGACGGTCATCCATCTCCGCGAGGAGGACGGCCAGGAGATGTCCGTGATCCTGACGCCGTTCCTCGGCAAAGTGAAGGTTGTGGACGGCTATGTCCTTCCCGAGACGGAAGCCTTGTTTCAATAGACCGTTGGCGGCACGGGGTCGTTGTGCGTCGGGGTTCACCCTGCTGGAGGTGATGATCGCCGTGGCGCTGATCGCCATCGCCCTGGTCACCCTGATCGGCGCCCAGGCGCACAGCGTGGCCATCGCCACCGGCGCGCGGTTCGATGCCGTGGCCTCCATGCTGGCGCAATGGAAGCTGACCGAGTTGAGTCTCGAGGATTTCGGGCAACTGACCGGAAGCAGCGGCGATTTCGGCGACGCCTATCCCCACTTTTCCTGGAAGTCGGAGGTGGAGGAGGTGGGCGAAAGCGAGAGCGGCATCAAGGGAAGCGGCGATATGCTGAAGACCGTCGATGTGACGGTGCTGGTGGACGGCGACCCGACCCGGACCTATACTGCGCGGACCATCGTCTACAAGAACCAAAAAAACAAGACGGACACGGACCGGGAAGCCGAAACGGCCGGAAGCGGGAAAGCCGAAGCGGGCGGGAACCGGGAAACCGGGGCGGAGACGGCGCGGTGACGATGGGGCATCGGGGCTTTACTCTGCTGGAGCTGCTGTTGGCGATCACCGTGCTCGGCGTGGTCATGGCCATGCTGGGCCTGGCGCTGACCAGCACCATCCGGGTGGTCGAGGCCACCGAAAAGGAGGAGGAGGTCTATTTCCTCGCCCAGACGGCCATGCGCCGGATCACCGAAGACCTCGCCGCCGCGGTTTCGACCGGCGGAGTCCCCTTTACCGGGCAGAACAATTCGGTGCGCAACCGGCGGGCCGACAGCCTCGATTTCGCCTCCCAGGCCCGGCTGATCCTGAATCCGGACAAACAGCGGGCCGGGGTGGCGCGTATCCGGTACCTGCTGCAGGAGGACGGGGAGGACGAACGCTCCTGGAAGCTGTTGCGCTCGGAAACCCTCGTCCTGCCCGAACCCGATGACGCCGGCGAGGCGGCGGCCGGCGACGTCGCCGAACCGGCGTTTCTCCTGGCCGATTCGCTACGTTCGGTGGAATTCCGCTATTACGACCGGGACGGTCAGGAGATCGACGATTGGCGGCAGGGAGGGGCGACCGGCGGCAAGGAAAAGGCGGGGGACGTGCCCGCCGCGGTGCACTGTACCCTGGAATTCTGGATCGACCCGGACCGGGAGACCACCCAGACGTTCGACACCAGGATATTGATCCCCGCGGAGCCCAGGGATGAGCGGTGACCGTCAGGCGGACAGGCAGTCGGGCCTGGCCCTGGTGCTGACCCTGTTGACGATCAGCTTCCTGGTGGCGGTGACCGTTCGGCTGATGATCACCGTTGACCGGCAGATCACGGTCGCGACTGTGCAGAGCGAGCAGGTTCGCCTCGACGGCATGGTGCTGGCCGGCTTGAACCTGGCGCGGGCGGCGCTGGCGGCGGACCAGCAGGAAAACACCTTCGACTCGTCCCACGATGCCTGGGGCACCCTCGACCCGGACCGGCTCTCCTCCCTGACCGGCGAGGTGACGCTCAGGGTGGCGGTGAGCGATCTGGGCGGCCGGTTGCAGGTCAACGCCCTGGGCAGCGGCGCCAAGGAGGAATATCGCCAGATCTGGCTGCGGTTCCTCTTGTCCGGCCGTTTTGCGGTGGCCGGCGCCGATGAAGCCGAGGATCTGCTCGATGCCCTTGCCGACTGGATCGACGAGGACGACGAAGAGCGGCACGGCGGAGCGGAGGCGGCGTACTACCAGGGGCTCTCCCCTCCGTATTCCTGCCGGAACGGCCCCCTGTCCACGATGGAGGAACTGCTGCTGGTCAAAGGCATGACACGGGCGATTCTGTTCGGCGATGCCGAACACGAGGGCCTGATCGACTACATCACCGTGGCGGGCGACAACGGCGCCGTCAACCTGAACGCCGCGCCCCTGCCGGTTCTCGAGGCCCTGTCTCCGGAGATGACGCCGAAATTGGCACAGGAATTGATTGATTTCCGGGAAGATCGACAGCATGTCAAATTGTTGGCTCAGCCCGGCTGGTACCGGGAGGTCAGCGGCTTCCCCGCCGCGATCGAGTTCAGCAACGACCTGCTGGTCGTGGCCGGGCAGTATTTCGAGGTACGGGTGACCGCCGCCTTCCACCAGTTCAGCCGGACGGGCACGGGCATCCTGTTCCGCGGCGAGGACGGGCGGCAGACGCTCCTGTCCTGGAAACCGGAATGAAGGCGACGGGGCGGTCCCGCCGGTTTTCGTGAGGAGTATGGGCATGCAGGCGCTGGGCATCGACATCGGCGACAGCCACATCACCGGGGTGGTGCTCGCGCAGCGGGGGCGGCATCTGGAGATGCGCGGTTGCGGCACCCTGCCCCTGGCGGACCGTGCCGAGCCCGCCGAAACGATCCGCCTTTTGTGCGAGCAGCTTGACTGGCGGGAAGGCGTGTGCGTGTGCGGCCTGCCGCTTTCGCTGCTCAGCGTGCGCAACCTGACCCTGCCGTTTCAGGATGCCGGGAAAATAGCCCAAGTTCTCCCCTTTGAACTGGAGGAGCAACTGCTGGTGCCGGTCGAGACTCTGATCACCGACTTTTCCCTAGCCGGGAAAAACGGCGCCGGCACGGCGGTCGTGGCCTTCTCCCTGGAAAAGAGCTGGCTGCGCGCCCTGCTCGACGGCCTCCAAGGCGTGGCCGATCCGGACATGGTCACGCCCGCCATGGCCTCGCTGGCCGTGCATCTGGCCAGGCAGGACAAGAACCGGTCGAATTTTCTCGTGGTGCACGTCAATCTCTATGCCGGCTCCCTGGCACTGGTGCTGGACGGCAAACCGGCGCTGTTCCGGCGGCTCGCCTATCCCGAGGAGATGATTCTCCGGCCGCCGTTTCGACGCGGGCACGATCAGGTCGAGATCGTCGACCCGGAAGCGGCCGCGGAGTGCGTCCGTCTGCTCTGCCGGTCGATCGAGCGGAGCCTGGACTATTTCCGGATGGAGTACAGGGAAGAGGGTCGGCCGGAACGGATCGTGCTCACCGGCCCCCTGGCCCAGGGGACGTTCATTGCCGACGCCGTCGAGGCGGATCTGGGCCTGCCGGTCGAACGCATCGATCTTCTTGCCGCCAATGCGCTGGCCTGTTCGGAGGAGGTCCGGGGACAATGGCGGGGACACGCCTGTGATCGGGCCCTGGCCCTGGCCCTACAGGGGTTTCGGCGGACGGGCATCAATTTCCGGAAGGAGGCGTTCGCCAGGAAACGGCCGCTGTTTTCCTCCAGAAAGCAGCTGCTGGCGGCGGTGGCGGCGGGCGCGGTGCTGGTGCTGGGCCTGCTCGGTTTCCTGGGATACGATTACCGCCGGCTGCAACAGCGTGATGCGGCCACGTACGGGCAGATGGTCGCCCTGTACAAGGAGACCTTCCCAGAGGTGACCCGAGTGCAGGACCCGATGGCCGAGATGCGGGCCCGGCTGCAATCCGCGCAGGGACCGGCCTCGCCCGCCCTGTTCCTGCACGGCGAGCAGCGGGTGTTGGGCCTGCTGGCCGACATCTCCGCCCGCATCCCCGAAACCGTCACCCTGCGGGTCAACCGGTTGAGCATCGACCGGGATGTGGTCATGCTCCGGGGAACGACCGATACCTTCAATGCCGTGCAGACCATTAAGAGTACCCTGGCCGCCTCGCCGCGATTCAAATCCGTGCAGATCGTCTCCGCCACGGCGGACAAGGAAAGGAAAACGGGGGCCGTCCGGTTCGAGATCCAGTTGCAACTCCAGGGACTATGAAGCAACCGAAACTGAATCAGCGCGAGAAGGTGGCGGTGGGCCTCGGCGGCGGCGTGGTGGTGCTGTTCGTCCTCCTGCAATTCATCGTCTTTCCGCTGGTCGACGGCCGGGCCAAGCTGACCAAACGACTGGCTGGCCGGGAGAAGGCCGTGGCCGAGATGCGGCTGTTGCAGGAGCGCCATCGGCAAATCGGCCGGCAGGCGGGCTCGCTGACCGCCGTGCTCGCCCAGCGGGACCCGGCATTCAGTCTCTTCTCCTTTCTCGAGGAGAAGGCCGCCGCCAGCGAGGTCAAGGACCTGATCGCCTACATGAAGCCGTCCGAGTCGACGGAACAGGGACCGTTCAGGCAGAGTCAGGTCGAGATGAAGCTCCAGGGCGTCGGCTTGGGGCATCTGGTCGCCTTCCTGGAACAGGTCGAGGCCCCCGGCCAGTTGGTGGGTATCGACAAGATCACCATCCAGGAAAACACCAAGGAGGGGGGGACGCTTGACGTCACCCTGCTGATGGTGAGCGTCGACCAGGCCACCGCCGCATCTCCTTGACAGGGCACGGGGAACGGGACATGGGCACCACCGCCGGGCAACGGCTGGGACGCGTTCTCGGGTACGGGCTGTATGGCGCGGGCGTGCTGGCGCTGTTGCTGTGGGTGCTCTTTCCCCGGGATGCGGTCCGCCGTTTTCTTGAGGAGAAACTCGGCCGGGTCTGGCCGGACCTGCATTGGCGGGTGGACGGTGTCGCCCTGGAGATGCCGGCGGACTTGACCTTCCGCGCCATCGAAGGGTATGCGGGCAAGAATGAGGCGCTGCCGCTTGTACGGATGGAACGGCTGTCCATTCGTCCGGATCTCCCGGCGTCGGTGCTGTCCCGGTCAGCACAGGCCGGCTACCGGCTGCGGGTCGGCGGGGGAACGGTCACCGGGGTGGCGCGGTGGGGCGGCGGGCACGACGGCGGCCGGATCGACGGCACCATCCGGGACGTCAGTCTGGCGGACCTCCCCTGGCTGAGCCGTGAGTTAGGACGTGCCGTGCGGGGATCGGTTTCCGGCAGTTTCACCGCCATTGTGCCGGCGGCACCGTCCGGGGGGATGTCCCTGGAGGCCCGGCTCGGCGTGGCCGACGGACGGCTGGAGTTGCAGCGCCCCATCCTCGGCCATCCGGAACTGCCGTTTGCCAGGGTCACGGCCCGTGTGCGCGGGCAGGGACAGAGGTTCGAACTCAGCGAGGGGACGATCGCGTCCGACCTGTTCGACGGCCGGTTTTCGGGAACGGCGACCCTGCGCTCCGGTCCGGGACCGGGGCAGATCGACGTGCACGGGACGGTCGAGCCCACGGACAAATTCTTCAAGGGGCTGGACAATACCGTGCATCTGCAGGCGCTTCGCCTGCAACTCAAGGACAAGGCGCTGCCGTTCGGCATAACGGGCGAACTGGCCAGCCCGGGCATCCGGTACGGGGAATTCGCCATGCTGGTGCAGACCCTGGAAAAGGAGTTGGAATAACGCCGTGATATCCATTGCGCTCCGCCTGGCGGTCATAGCTCTCCTGGTGTATGCAGGCGTCACCTTCTGGTACGGCCGGATGGAGGAGCGGTTGCAGGGGCAGGGCCCTCCGCCCGCGGCACAGCAGGAGAACGGCGCGCCGCCGGTCCGGAAGGGAGAGGAGCCGACCCCGGCGGCCGCCGACCACGGCATCATCGTGACCAGGAATATTTTCCAGGCCGGGTCGGCCTCGGCTGACCGTCGGGGGGCATTCTTCCAGATGGAAGAGGAGGGATTGGAGGAAACCACGCTGCACCTGGCGCTGCTCGGCACGGTCACCGGCAGCGCGGATGACGCCAGGGCGATCATCCGCGACGAAAAGACGAAACTGGAGGATCTGTACCGGACCGGCAGCGAGATCCAGGGGGCGCGCATCAACAGGATCAGCCGGGGCAAGGTGGTCCTGTTGGTCAGCGGCCGCGAGGAGGTCCTGATCATCAAGGACCCGGCCGGCGACGATCAGGGGCGCGGGGCCGAGCCGCGGGTCGACGCCAGGAGAACGGAGATGGCGCCTGAGTCGCCCGCCGGGGCAATCGAGAACAAGGTGCCCGAAGCGCAACCCCGGCGGCGCATCAGCTTCCGCAATACCCCGGCTCCGCTGCCGGCGGCCGAACAACCGGCCCCGCCGGTGCCCGAGGAGGCACAACCCGAGGCGCCCGACGGCCAGCCCCCGGCGCCCGACGAGGGCGTGCCCGCGGGCACGGAGAAGGAAACGCCTCCGGAAGCGCCGCTCCAGGGGCAATAGGATGCGGCCGCCGGTCCGGGCAAGGGGTCGGGGGCACCAATGAATTTGCCTGAGCGCCGGTGCGCGGGCGCTCGTCTGCTACGTGAACGATTATGAGAAAGTCCTCTTGGCCTGTCGGCATCCTGGTGGCGGTTCTTCTTTCCCTGGCGTTTTCCGCGCCCTGCCCCGGTGCGGCCGGTCCGCAGGCCGCGCCGCAGGGGAGCGGCGGCGGGCAACGGTTCGTCACCATCGATTTCAACGATGTCGATATCAATGTGTTCATCAAATACATCAGTGAACTGACCCAGAAAAACTTCGTGGTCGACCGCGATGTCAAAGGCAAGGTGACCGTCATCTCGCCCACGCGGATCTCCGAGGAGGACGCCTGGCGGGTGTTCGAATCCGTGCTGGAAGTGCATGGCTTCGCCACCGTGCCCAGCGGTTCGGTGATCAAGATCGTCCCGTCGGCCGCGGCGCGGACGAAAAGTATCGCCACCCTGCGCGACGGCGAGTCGCTGTCGACGGACGACCGGATCGTCACCCAGATCGTTGCGCTGAAATATGCCCCTGCCGAGGAGGTGAAGAACCTGCTCACCCCGCTGGTGTCGAAAAACAGCGTGCTCATGGCCCATGCGAGTTCGAGCATGCTGATCATGACCGACTATCAATCGAACATCGTCCGGCTGCTGGAGATCATCCGTTCCGTGGACGTGCCGTCGGACGCGAATGAAATGGTGGTCATCCCGTTGCAGCGGACCTCGGCGGAAAACGTGGCCAAGGCGGTCGGCCAACTGTTCACGGCCACTCCGGCGCAGAAGGGGGTGCGGCCCGAGATTGTCAAGGTGATTCCGTTCGAGCGCACCAACGTCCTGATCGTGATGGCCTCCAAGTCGGCCGTGGACCGGGTCCGCGCCCTGGTCGCCAAGCTGGATGAGGACATGCCCAGGAAGGGGGGCATGCGGCTGATCTACCTGCAGCACGCCAAGGCGGAGGAACTGGTCAAGGTGCTGATGAACCTGCCCGACGATCTGGCCGGGAAGAAAGGAACCGGCACGGGCGGAGGCGCGGCGGTCCCGGGTGGGGCGGCCATTTCCAAGGAGGTGAAGATCGTCGCCGATTCGGCGACCAACGCCCTCATCATCACCGGTCCCCAGGAGGAATACGAGGCGATCGAGGAGATCGTCAAGAAGCTCGACATCCCCAGGCGGATGGTCTATCTCGAGGCCCTGATCATGGAGGTCAAGGTCACCAAGGACTTCAGGATCGGGGTCGAATGGGCCGGCGGTGACGGTTCCGTGGTCGGCGGATTCAGCGGTGGCACCGGCAGCAACTCCTATGCGAATCTCAACTCCTTGGCAGCGGGCACGCTGCCGGCCGGCGTGACCCTGGGCGTGCTGGACAAGGGGATCAACATCGGCGGGGTCACCTTCGAGAATCTCGGCGCCGTGGTCAACGCCTACAAGAGCGACGACGACGTCAACGTCATCGCCACGCCGCAGATCCTGACCACGGACAACAAAAAGGCCACCATCAAGGTCGGCGAGAACGTGCCCTATATCACCAGCAAGAATACCACCTCGGGCACCCAGCAGGACTACACCAACTACGAATACAAGGATGTGGCCACCAGTCTGACCATCACGCCCCAAGTCAACCAGGCCGAGGTGATGCGGCTGGAGATCGGGGTGGAGGTGATCAAGCTCAAGGATTCGAACAACAACACCCCCTCCACCTTCAACCGGACCGCGGAGACCACCGTGGTGGTGCACAACGAGCAGACCGTGGTGATCGGCGGCATGATCGGCCAGGACAGCACCACCGGCGAATACAAGGTACCGCTGCTCGGTGACATCCCCTTGTTCGGCTGGCTGTTCAAGTCGCACGGCAACAAGGAGGAAAAGACCAATCTCTACATCTTCATCACCCCCCGCATCGTCGAGAACCCGGCCGAACTCGCCGACCTGTACCAGAAGAAGCGGGACACGATGGAAGAAGTACACAGGATTCCGGGCGATCCCGCCGACCAGTTCTTTCATCCGGTGGCCAATCCCGCCCACAGCGTGGCCCTGGCGGACATCGGCTTCGCCAAGCTCCAGCAGAACGATCTGCACCGGGCGCGGGAGTATTTCAATCAGGCGCTGAAGATTGATCCTAGCAACGGCGCCGCCCTGATCAACCTGGCCGCGGTCTGCGAACAGGAGGGCAAATGGCGGGAGGCGGAATCCCTCTACCGGAAGATCCTGGCCCTCCCGCCCCCCCGGACGGGAGCGGAGAGCGGCGGCCCGGCGGCCGAGGATCCGCTGCGGGGGGCGGCGCAGGCGGGGCTGCAACGGGTGCAGCTCAGGAAATGAGCGGGCCGGGACGGCGAGGCGGCATGGACGCGCTTGCGGCTGCGGTGCGGTTTTTCCCGGAACGGGAGGGGAGGGGACATGCGCCTGCTCGGTGAAATCCTTCGGGAATCCTTCGGGGTCTCCGCCGAGAGCATCGAGGCGGCCCTTGCCGTGCAGCGGGAGAAGGGCGGCCGGATCGGGGAGATCCTGGTCCAGCTCCGCAGGATCGGCGAAAGCGATCTCCTCAACGCCCGCAGCCAGCAATGCGGCCTGGAGGTGGTCCACACCCTGCCCACGGATTTCGCGCCCTTCTTCGTTTCCCATGTGCCCATCGGCTTTTTGAAGAAATTCAAGATGGTGCCCGTCGCGACCCCGGCCGAGTCCTACATCGCCGTGGCCGAACCCTTTTATTTTCAGCAATTGGACGACCTGCAGCGCCGGATTCAATGGGAGGGCATCAAGACGGTGCTGACCTCCCCGAACGAGGTGTTCGTGGCCATCCATGCGGCCTACAACATGACCCGGCAGGAGGTCGCCGACCAGGTCATGCAGGACATGGACGAGGACAACCCGGAGTCGATCCTGTCGGAAATCGAGGAAACCTCCGACCTGCTCGACGACACCAGCGACGCCCCGGTGATCAAGCTGGTCAACCTGGTCCTGTCCCAGGCGGTGCGGGACAGCGCCAGCGACGTGCACATCGAGTCCTACAAGGACCGGGTCAAGATCCGCAAGCGGGTGGACGGCATCCTCTACGACATGTACTCGCCGCCCCGCCACGTCCAGGGCAAGCTGATTTCGCGGATCAAGATCATGGCCAAGATGGACATCGCCGAGAAACGGCTGCCCCAGGACGGCCGCATCGAGATCCGCATCGCCGACAAGAACATCGATATCCGCGTGTCCACCCTGCCGACCTCGTTCGGCGAGCGGGTGGTCATGCGCCTGCTCGACAAGTCGGCTTCCCTGGTGCCGCTGACGGACCTGGGCTTCTCCGCGGAGGACCTCGACCATTTCCTCAAGCTGATCAGGGCGCCACACGGCATCATCCTGGTGACCGGCCCGACCGGCAGCGGCAAGACCACCACGCTTTATTCGGCGCTCGGCATCATCAACAACCCGGACATCAACATCATCACGGTCGAGGACCCGATCGAGTATCAGATGCAGGGGATCAGCCAGGTGCAGGTCAATCCCAAGATCGGGCTCAGCTTTGCCAACGGCCTGCGCACCATCGTCCGCCAGGACCCGGACGTCATCCTGGTGGGCGAGATCCGCGACCTGGAAACCGCCGAAATCGCCATCCAGGCCGCCCTCACCGGCCACCTGGTCTTCTCCACCCTGCACACCAACGACGCGGCCAGCGCCATCACCAGGCTGATCGACATGGGGGTGGAACCCTTCCTGGTCTCCTCGGCGGTCAACGCCATCCTCGCCCAGCGGCTGGTGCGGAAAATCTGCCCGTATTGCCGGGAGGCCTACGTGCCGACCGACACCTTTCTGGAAAAGGTGGGATTGTCGCCGGCCGAGTTCGCCGGCCGGGAACTGTACCGGGGCGCCGGCTGCGCCCAGTGTCTGCAGACGGGCTACAAGGGTAGGATCGGGATTTTCGAGCTGATGAGCCTGACGCCGGCGATGAAGGGCCTGATCCTCACCACCTCGGATGCCGGCCAGATCAAGGAGCAGGCGCTGGCTTCGCGGGAAACGGGCATGATGACGCTGCGGCAGGACGGCTTGCGCAAGGTCCTGTCCGGGCAGACCACCCTGGAGGAGGTTTTCCGGGTTACCTGATCAGTTGGTTCATCTCGAAGATGGGCAGCAGAATCGAGACCACGATGAAGCTGACCACCACGCCCATGACCAGGATCATCACCGGCTCGATCATCGAGGTCAGGGCCAGGATTTTGGCCTCCACCTCCTTCTCGTAGGCGTCCGCGGCCTTGGCGAGCATCTTGTCCAGGGCGCCGCTCTGTTCCCCCACCGCCATCATCTGCACGAGCATCGGCGGAAACCATTCGTTGCCCCTGAAAAACTGGGACAGGCTGGAGCCCTTCTCCAGTTCGCCGCAGGCCGCGTTGATCAGGTCGGCCAAGAGCACGTTGTCGACGATGTTCTTGACGATCTGCAGGGAGGTGACCAGGGAGACGCCGGATTGGAGGAGGCTGGCCAGGGTCCTGCTGAAGCGGGCCGAGGCGGTCTTGATGCTGAGGTCGCGCACCCCCGGTGCGGTCAGCTTGAGCCGGTCCCAGCGCCGCCGGCCGGCAGGGGTGGAGATGAACCAGCGGCCGGCCGCTATCGCCGCCACCACGCCGATCAGCACCGCCCACCAGAATTGCTTGAGCAGGGCGCTGATGGCGATGAGCACCACGGTCGGCGTCGGCAGGGCCTGCTGGGTGCCTTCGAACACCGAGGTGATGCTGGGCACGATGAAGGCGATCAGGAGGAAGAGCACGACCACGCCGACCACGGCCATGAACAGCGGGTAGAGCAGGGCGGCCTTGACGCGGGAGCGGATGGCGTGCTGGTTCTCGCCGAACTCGGCTAGGCGCTCCAGCACTACGTCCAGGGAACCCGAGGCCTCGCCGGCCCGCACCATGTTGATGTAGATCTTGGAAAACAGCCGGGGATGGTCGGCGAGGGCGGTGGTGAGGGAGTTGCCCTCGTTGACCGCCTCCTTGATCTGGGCGAGCACGGTTTTGAACACACGGTTGCCGGTCTGCTCGATCAGGCCGTTGAGGGCCGGGACCAGGGGAATGCCGGCGCCGAGCAGGGTGGCCAGTTGCCGGGTGGCGATATGGACCTCCTGCTGCCTGATGGGCTGGCCCAGATGCAGTTGCCGCGAAAAAAGCGAGGCGGCGCCGGCGGCGGATTTGGCCGAGGTTTCCCTGCATTCCACCGGATAGTGCCCCTGGCCGCGGATCTTCTGCCTGGCCGCGGCCAGGGAATCGGCGTCGATGACGCCCTTGAGCTTTTTTCCCGCATTGGTCAGGGCGATGAATTCATAGACAGGCATTGTCGTTGTTCACTTTTCGGGAGCGGAGGTATCCCTTGCACCGGTTGAAGGGTATGCTAAGATAACGGCGCGGGAGGGAAGGCCGTGGCAGCCGTCCGATGAGCTCCGGCCGTTCAGCCGATCCGCTTGCCCGCCTGGATCTCCATGCAGTTGGAAATACAGGTGGCGCAGGCGTCGGCGGTTTGCCCCTGCTGGCAGAAGTTGGCGAATCCGGCGATCAGATCCTTGCCGCCCCGGGGGCAGATCTCCAGGAACTTGATGAAATCGACCATGCGGGCGATGATCTCCGGCGGGGCGGTGTGCTCGATCTTGCAGGCGCCTTCCTCGGCGAGGGGCTCGTCGATGGCGAGCACGTCGGTGAAGAACTGCTTGAGCGAGTTGTGGCGGCGGATGACGTCCTCGGCGACCTTGCGGCCTTCCGTGGTCAGAGTGATGACTTCGTACGGGGCGTAATTGATCAGGCCCCGCTTCGACAGAGCCCGCAGGGCCTCGGTTACCGAAGCCCCGCTCACGGACAGTCGGGCGGAGATGTCCTTGCCCCGGGCCACCTGCTTTTCGGTGATGATGTGGTAGATGGTTTCGATATAATCTTCCAGGCTGGCGCTAAGATGTGGCAGATCCGTCATCTGTCCTCTCCGGTTGGTTGATTTTACATGGATCATTGAGACGATACTTTCTTGAAGCCGGGGCGTCAAGGGGAATGCCGCCGCCGGCGGCACGGTGAGAAGCAAAAAAAAGCCATGTTACAAGAACTTCGAGTTCAGAATCTCGCCCTGATCGATGCCCTGCATCTCGATCTGTCAACGCATGCAACCGGCTTGATCGTCCTCACCGGCGAGACCGGGGCCGGCAAGTCCATCATCCTGCAGGCGATCAATCTGCTGACCGGGAGCAGGGGTGCGGCCTCCTGGGTGCGCAGCGACTGCGACCAGGCCGGCATCGAGGCGGTGTTCACCGTCCGTCCGGACCATGCCGAGATGCATGCCCTGCTCGGCGAGCATGCCCTCAAGGACGGGGCCATGTGCATTGTCCGCCGGGTGCTGGGCAAGGACGGCCGGTCGCGGAGCTATGTCAACGACCAGACGGTCACCGGCCGCCTGTCCGGGGAACTGGCCTCGGGCCTGATCAACATCGCCAGCCAGCACGACCACCAGCAACTGCTCAACAGCCGCCATCATCTCGACTTTCTCGACACCTTCGGTGAACTGCACGGCCTGCGGCAGCAGTTCGCCAAACTCTTCCAGCGGTGGCAGCGGGCATCCTCGGAGTTGCGGCAGCTGCAGGACAAAGAGCAGAACAAGGAGCAGCAGCGCGATTTTCTCCGCTTCCAACTGGAGGAGATCCGCAAGGTCAAGCCCGTGGCGGGCGAGGACGAACTCCTTGCCCAAGAGCGCGAACAGCTCAAGAGCGCGGATGCGCTCCAACGCCTGGTCGGCAACTCAAACCGGCGGTTGGCGGACATGGTCAGCGGCGATCTGGTGGAGATCAGGAAGCAGATGGAGCAGGCCGCGGGACTCGACCGCGGTCTGAGTTCGCTGGTGGAACGGATCGCCTCCGCCGGCTACGAGCTGGAAGACCTGGCCGAAAGCCTGCAAAAATATCTGGAGCACCTGCCTGCCGACCCCTCCCGCCTCGACGCCATTTCCGAGCGGCTGGCCGACCTGAAGCGGCTCCAGCGCAAGTACGGCCCGACCCTGGATGAGGTGATCGCCCATGCCGAGCAGGCCGAAGCCAGCCTGGCCCAGATGGAGAGCCTGGAAGAGGAGATCGGCCGGGCCGAACTGCGGGTGGAGGAGGTGGCCACCGAGGCCCTGCTCAAGGCCACCGAGCTGAGCCAGGGACGGAAGGAGGCGGCGCGGAAGCTGGAACGGTGCATGGAACGGGAGTTGGCCACGCTCAGCTTTCCCCAGGCGGTTTTCCGGGTGACGATGACCGAGCCGGAGGACATGGACATGATCGGCATGCAGCCCACCGGCCGCGACGTGGTCGAATTTTTCTTTTCCGCCAATCCCGGCGAGCCGCCGAAACCGCTGGTGAAGATCGTCTCCGGCGGCGAGCTGTCGCGGCTGATGCTGGCGATGAAGTGCCTGCTGGCCCGGCGGGACCAAGTGGATACGGTCATCTTCGACGAGGTCGATGCCGGCATCGGCGGACAGGCCGCCGAGGCGGTGGCCGAAAAGATCAGCGAACTGGCCGGCCATCACCAGGTGCTGTGCATCACCCACCTGCCGCAGATTGCCGCCTGCGCCGATCTCCATTTCAGGGTGGAAAAGCGGGTCGAAGAAGGGCGGACCCGGACGGTGATCAACCCCTTGAGCCGCGAGGAACGCGTGGCCGAACTGGCGCGCATGCTGGGCGGCGACCATCCCACTGCCCAGACCCTGGCCTTCGCCGGCGAGCTGATCGAGCGCAAGGGCAGGAAAAAGGCGGCATGAGCGGGCGGGTGGCCTTGGGCCTGTTTTCCGGCGGCCTGGATTCGATCCTGGCCTGCCGAGTGGTGGCCGATCAGGGCGTGCGGGTGGTGGCGCTCAAATTCGTCACCCCGTTCTTCGATCACGATCTCCTGGCGGACAAGGGCGGATATGCCGCTGCCATGCGCCGAAAATACGGACTGGAGGTCGAGGTGATCGATATCAGCGAGGGCTATCTGCGCCTGCTGGAGCACCCGGCTCACGGCTTCGGCAAGCACTTCAACCCCTGCATCGACTGCAAGATCCTGATGCTGACCAGGGCGCGCGAACTGATGGCCGCCTACGGCGCCTCCTTTCTCCTCACCGGCGAGGTGCTGGGCCAGCGGCCGATGTCCCAGCGGCGGGACACCCTGCGGGTGATCGAGCGGGATTCCGGCTGCACCGACCTGCTGCTGCGGCCGCTCTGCGCCAAGCTGCTGCCGCCGATCCTGGCGGAACGGCAGGGGCTGGTGGACCGGGAACGGCTGTACAATTTTTCGGGCCGCGGCCGCAAGGACCAGCAGCGATTGGCGGCCCGGCTCGGCATCACCGATTATCCCACGCCGGCCGGCGGCTGCCTGCTCACCGATCCCAACCTGGCCGTCCGGATCAAACATTTCTATCAGGGACTCTTTTCCTTCGGCGGGCAGCGGGCCGTGGACGACATCCGCCTGCTGACCGCCGGTCGCCAGTTCAGGCTGGACGACGACACCTGGTTCATCCTTGGCCGCAACGAGCAGGAAAACAACCGCCTCCTGGCCCTGCGCGGTCCGGACGATTGGCTGCTGCACATGACCTCGCGGCCCGGCCCGCTCGGCCTGCTCCGCCACGCCGGGACCACGCTCGCCGGCACGGAGCGGCAGGAGGCCGTCATCCGGCGACTGGCCGGCTTGGTGGTCCGTTTCGGGAGGAAGGAGCAGGGGGCAATCCCGGCGGCCGAGGTGTGGATCGACAAGGGAGACGGCGGCGAGCAGGGCGTTTTTGCCCCCTTGGCGGACGACGAGTTCGCTGCCTGGCGGATCTGACATGATGGAGATTGCCGAAAATATCAGGGTCCGGCAGGTGCTGGCCCTGCTGCCGGACTGGCTGCGGGGCGCGCTGGCCGCGATCCGGGCGGAGTCGGGGGGCGAGCTCTATCTGGCCGGCGGCGTGGTGCGCGATCTGCTGCTGAACCAGCAGCCGGCGGATATCGACCTGACCGTGGCGGCTGGGGCCCGGACCTGGGCCGAGCGGCTGGCCGCGCTCACCGGCGGCGCCCTGGTGCCCCTCGGCCGGCAGGAGGATGCCGCCCGGGTGGTCAGCCAAGGGGTGACCGTTGATATCGCCTCCTTCCGCGAGGGAGCGCGGACCATTGTCGACGACCTGGTCCGGCGCGACCTGACCGTCAATGCCCTGGCCTGCCGGATCGATTCGCTCCTTACCGATTCGCGGCCGGACGAGACGGCCCTGGTGCCGGTGCTCGATCCCACCGGCGGCCGGGACGATCTCCGCTGCGGCCTGGTCCGGGCGGCCGGGGCCGAGAGTTTCCGCGACGATCCCCTGCGGCTCTTGCGGGTTTTTCGGTTCGCCGCCATCCTGGGTTTTGCGGTCGAGGCCGAAACCCTGGCCCTGGCGGGCCGCCAAGCCGGTTTGATCACCAGAGTCGCGCCCGAGCGGATCGCCCACGAACTGGACCTGATCATGGCCACGGCCGCCGCTCCAGCCATGGTGGAGGCGATGGCCGCCAGCACCCTTTTGTGGGCGATCATCCCGGAACTGGCCGCCGGCATCGGCATGGCCCAGCCCAAGAGCCACCACCTCGACGTCTGGGGGCACAGCCTGGAAGCCCTGCGCCAGATGGAGCGGATTCTCGCCGCGCCGGTCGCATTCTTTCCCGGCTCCGGCGAGGCGATGGCCGCGTATCTGCGCGGCCCCGAGCGGCGGCTGCGGCTGCAATGGGCCGCCCTGCTCCACGACCTCGGCAAGCCGGTCACCCAGGGCGTGCGCGAAGACAAGGGAGGGCGCATCACCTTCTACAACCACGATCTGATCGGTGCCCAAATGTTCGCCGAGCTGGCCCTGCGGCTGCGCTGGAGCAACGAGGCCCGCGAGCAGGTGGGGCGGCTGATCGAAGGACACATGCGTCCTTTTCATCTCGCCAATGTCGCGCGGACCGGCCGGCTGACCCTGCGGGCCGCCATCCGGATGCTCCGGGCCGCCGGCGACGACCTGGAGGGGCTCTTCCTGCTCGCCATGGCGGACAGTCTGGCTGGCCGGGGCGTGGCGCGGGTCGAGAATATGGAAGGGGAACTGGCCGGACTGTACCGGCATCTGGCGCAGGTGCGCGCCGAACGTGTGGTGCCGGTACGATCCGCCCCGCCGCTTCTGACCGGCAGGGACCTGATCGACCATCTGCATCTGCCGCCGGGGCCGCTGTTCAAGCGGATTCTCGCCGCCGTCGAGGAGGCGCGCATGACCGGCGAGGTGCATGATGCCGAGGGCGCCCTGCGGCTGGCGACCACAATGGCGGCGCAGGAGCGTGCCGCCGCAAACCCGCCGAGGTAGCGACCATGCGAAAAATTCAGGATTATTACTTCAAGAAGGCGAAGCAGGACAACTATCCGGCGCGGTCGGTCTACAAGCTCGAGGAGGCGCAGCAGAAATACAGGTTCCTCAAGCCCGGCCAGCGGGTGCTCGACCTCGGCTGCCATCCCGGCAGCTGGAGCCTGTATGCCGCCGGCATCGTCGGCGAGGGCGGGCTGGTGGTGGCGGCCGATCTCCAGCGTACCGATATCGCGGTGCAAAAACCCCATGCCGAAATCCACTGGCTCTGTTATGATGTCACCTCTCGGGAGTTCGTCGAGCACCTGCGGCAGCACTGGCCGGGTTTCCATGTGGTTCTGAGCGACATGGCGCCCCGCACCACCGGCAGTCAGTATGCCGATCATCAGCAGTCGCTCCGCCTGGCGCGGCGCGTGCTCGAACTGGCCGCTCTGTTTCTGCATGAAAACGGCACCTTGTACTGCAAGGTCTTTCAGGGCGAGGACTTTCCCGAATTCCTCAAGGAATGCAAACCGCTGTTTGCGACCGTCAAGGTGGTGAAGCCCAAAAGTTCACGCCTGGAGAGCCGGGAGGTCTTTGTGCTGGGCCGGGGGTTCCGCCGGACGGGATGAATTGTTCAGCAACTCGATGAGAAGAAAGGAGTCGGACCGTGTCGGGACATTCGAAATGGAGCACGATCAAGCGCAAGAAAGGGGCCAATGACGCCAAGCGCGGCAAGATTTTTACCAAACTGATCAAGGAGATCACCATCGCCGCCCGGATGGGCGGCGGCGATCCGGAAGGCAATCCGCGCCTGCGGAGCGCCGTTGTCGCGGCCAAGGGCGAGAACATGCCCAAGGAGAATATTGACCGGGCCATCAAGAAGGGGACCGGCGATCTGGGCGGCGCGATCTACGAGGAAATCATGTATGAGGGCTACGGCCCCGGCGGGGTGGCGGTCCTAGTAGAGGCCATGACCGACAACAAGAACCGGACCGTGGCCGATGTTCGGCACTATTTCGCCAAAAGCGGCGGCAACCTCGGCGAATTCGGCTGCGTGGCCTGGATGTTCGACAAGAAGGGGACCCTGTCGGTGGCCAAGGGGTGCGTGGCCGAGGACGAACTGATGGACCTGGCCCTGGAAGCCGGCGCCGAGGACGTGGTCGAGGAGGAGGACAGCTACCAGATCGTTACCGCGCCCGAAGCCTTTAACGATGTGGTGGAGCAGTTGGAAAAGAGCGGGATCGCATTTTCCGATGCCGGCCTCTCCATGGTGCCCAAGAACAGCATCGAGGTCACCGACGAGAAGACGGCCAAATCGCTTTTGCGCCTGCTCGAGAATCTCGAGGATCACGACGACGTCCAAAAGGTGCACGCCAACTTCGACATCGCCGACGAGCTGATGGAGCAGTTGTCGTAAGGAACGGCTGACGCGTCCGAGGATGCGCATCCTAGGCATCGATCCCGGCTCGCGGATCACCGGATACGGAGTGATCGCCGTCCGTGGCCATGACCTTGGCTTTATCGCCTGCGGCACCATCCGCACCGCTCGGGAAAGCGATTTCTCCCGGCGGCTGCTGACCATTTTTCAGGACCTGTGCGAGGTGATCGGCGCCCATAGGCCGGAGGTGGCGGCGGTCGAGGACATGTTCGTCGACCGCAATCCGCGCTCGGCCCTCAAGCTCGGCCAGGCGCGGGGCGCGGCCGTGGTGGCGGCCCTGCACAACGGGCTCGCGGTCCACGATTATCCCGCCCGCGTGGTGAAGCAGTCGGTGGCCGGGTACGGCCAGGCCGAAAAGAGCCAGGTGCAGCAGATGGTCCGCACCCTGCTGGGGCTGGACGCGGTGCCGTCCAAGGACGCCGCCGACGCCCTGGCCGTGGCCATCTGCCATGCGCACCACCTGGCCGTGCACCGCGCTCCCGCCTTTCGACTCTGAACCGCATCAACCGTTTCTGCCAACCATGCTCCCCCTTAGCTGCCGCCGATGATTGCCTCGCTCAGTGGATTGGTTCTCGTCAAAAGTCCGAACGCCGTCATTGTCGATGTCGGCGGGGTGGGGTATGAGGCCTTCATCTCCGGCCGGACCTACGATGCCCTGCCCGAAACCGGCCATGCCTGTTTTCTCCATGTGCAGACGGTGGTGCGCGAGGACGCCATCCACCTGTTCGGATTCCACGCAAAGGAGGAGAAGGAGCTTTTCCTGCTCCTGATCGCGGTTGCCGGCATCGGCCCGCGCCTGGCCCTGACCGTGCTTTCGGGGATCGGGGTCGACGAGTTGTGCCGGGCGATCACCGGCAAGGACGTGGTGCGGCTGACCGCCCTGCCCGGCATCGGCAAGAAGACGGCGCAGCGGATCTGCGTCGAATTGGCGGAGAAGGTCGGCGGGCTCGGCGGATTTTCTGCGGACGAGGGCGGACCGAGGGCAACATCGATTCCGGCCGGCGAAGCCGACGCCATGGCCGATGCGGTATCGGCCCTGATCAACCTCGGCTATTCCCAGGCCACGGCCTGGCAGGCGCTGCGCGCGGTCGAGCAGCAGCTTGCCGAAGGATCGGCGCCGCTTGCGGTCGAGGAACTGCTCCGCCAGGCCCTGCGCTCCCTGGCGGCGCGGTAAGGGCCGGCGGCGGGGCAGGAGAGGGCGATGAAACACGAGGAACAGCTGACCGGCAAACGGCTCGTCGCCGGCGGACCGCTGGCCGAGGACCTGCAAACGGGTGTCGAGATCCGGCCGCGCAGCCTGGACGAGTATATCGGCCAGGACCAGGTCAAGCAGAGCCTGCGGGTCTTCATCCAGGCGGCCCGGCAGCGGGGCGAACCGCTGGACCATGTGTTGTTCCACGGTTTCCCCGGCTTGGGCAAGACCACGCTCGCCTACATCATCGCCAACGAAATGGGCGCCGGGATCAAGGTGACCTCCGGCCCGGTCATCGAGCGGCCCGGCGATCTGGCGGCCATCCTCACCAGCCTCCAGGCCGGCGACGTGCTCTTCATCGACGAAATCCACCGGCTCAACCATGTGGTCGAAGAGATCCTCTATCCGGCCATGGAGGATTTCCAGCTCGACCTGGTGATCGGCCAAGGGCCCGGCGCCCGGTCGGTGAAGATGGATCTGCCCCGGTTTACCCTGGTGGGCGCCACCACCCGCACCGGCCTGCTGACCCCGCCGCTGCGGGACCGGTTCGGCGTGGTCCTCCGGCTCGACTATTACAGCCCCGAACAGCTGGTGACCATCATCCAGCGGACGGCCAGGGTGTTCAACATCGGCATCGACGCCGAAGGCGCCATGGAGCTGGGCCGGCGTTCGCGGGGCACGCCCCGCATCGCCAACCGGCTGTTGCGGCGGGTCCGCGATTTTTCCGAAGTGGGCGGCCACGCGGTCATCTCCCGCAAGGTGGCCGACGAGGCCCTGACCCTGCTCAACGTCGACCCGCTCGGTCTCGACGAGATGGATCGGCGGATTCTCCTGACCCTGATGGAAAAATTCCAGGGCGGCCCCATCGGGCTGGAAACCTTGTCAACTGCGGTGTGCGAGGAAAAGAACACCCTCGAAGACGTGTATGAGCCCTTTCTCATCCAGTCCGGTTTTCTGATCCGGACCCCCCGAGGCCGCATGGCCACTGTGGCCGCCTACGAGCATTTCGGCCTGCCGGTCCGCGCCGGCACCCTGCAGCAGCCCGGCCTGTTCGACGATTCCGACAAGAGAAGCTGAGTCCTTCCGCTTCGTTGCGTCCACTTTCCTTCTGTTTTTCCTGAGTTACGCCTCTGTTGCTTTCCTTTTTTGACGGGACGATGTAGCCGTGATGCCGGCGACGACCCCGTCGCCCTGCCGTCTGATATCGTTTTGTTCTTTCTTTGTTCTTGCCAATGGCGGTGCCGGATGAATCAACGCGTGCGACATCGTTATCTTCACGTATTTTTTCTTGACTCTCGTGGTTGGTTCGTTTACAAATGAGCCATGAGGTGGCGGAAAGTGGTTTAAAGAGGTTGAAAGTGGCGGGATGGCCTGCCTGGGGACGGGTAAAAGGGAATAAAGCGCTGTGCAGCGATTTCGGAGTCACTCGGAACATACCCTCGATCCTAAAGGGCGGCTGAATATACCGACCCGGTTCCGCGACGTGCTGCGGGAGCAGTACAACTCCGAAATGCTGATCGTCACCCATTGGGACAAAAATCTGCGGGCGTACCCGGTCGCCGAGTGGGAAGCCCTGGAAGAAAAGCTGCTCGCTCAGGAAGAGGGGCAGCCGGATTTCGACGAACTGGTCCGCTACATCATTGCCGGCGTGAACGAATGCCAGGTGGACAAGCAGGGGCGTATTCTGCTGCCGCCGACGCTGAGAAGCGAAATGGGGATCGACAAGGATGTGGCGGTGGTCGGCATGCTCCGGCATTTCGAGATCTGGGATAAAAAACTCTGGGACGAGGAAGCCAGCAAGACCCGGCAGAATTTCGGCAATTACAGGGCAGGGCTCGCCAAGCTGGGCATCATGTAGGCCGGGGAGACGGATGTCGCACGGTCAAAATGGCGCGCATGTCCCGGTCCTGCGAGATGAAGTGGTCGAGTGGCTCATGCCGCGACCAGGGGGCGTGTACGTGGACGGCACCCTCGGTCTGGGCGGACATGCCGGGGCGATCCTGGAACGCACGGCGCCCGACGGCCGGTTGATCGGTTTCGAGTGGGATGAAGACGCGGCGGCCATGGCCGCGGATCGACTGGCCCGGTTTGGCGGGCGGCTTACTCTGGTGCAGGCCTCCTATGCCGATCTGGTTCCGGAACTCGACCGGCTGGGAATCAAGGGTGTCGATGGCTTGGTCGTCGATCTCGGCGTTTCCTCGCTGCAACTGGACCGGATAGAGCGGGGGTTCAGTTTTCGGGGCGACGGCGCGCTCGATATGCGCATGGATCGCTCCAGATCGGTGACGGCGGCCACATTGGTCGCCGAGCTGTCCGAGGAACAACTGGCCGATCTTTTCTATCACTACGGCGAGGAGCGGCAGGCGCGACGGATCGCCCGGTTCCTCGTCGCGGCCAGGCAGGAAGAGCCGGTAGCGACCACCGGCCGGCTGGCGGCCATCGTGGCCGCGGCGGTGCCGCGGAAATATCATCCGTCGAAGGTGCATGTGGCCACCAAGGTGTTTCAGGCCCTGCGGATAGCGGTGAACGGGGAACTGGACAATCTGACCCGGTTGCTGGCCACGGCGCCGGCGGTGTTGAAACCGGGGGCCAGAATCTGCATTATCACGTTCCAGTCCCTGGAGGACCGGATCGTGAAGCAGTCGTTTCTGCACAATCCGGCCTACCAGGTGGTCAGCCGTCGGCCGATCGGGCCGTCGGCCGGGGAAATCGAGCACAACCCGAGGGCACGCAGCGCCAAGCTCAGGGTCGCGGCGAGAGCGTGACGGATCTCCGAAACCTGTTTCGGGGGAAAGGCAAGGAAAAGCAGGAGGATCGGAAATGTCGCCGAACGTACGTGTCCGGGCATACAGGCCCCGTCAGTTGGCGCTGTCGAAGGCGAAGGCCCGCCAGCGGTCGTGGATTGCATTCCGTGTTCCGGGAGAGCAGGGTAAAATGCTGGCCGCCATGGCAGGAGTGGCCCTGGTGCTCGGTTTGGCCCTGACCCAGGTTTTCCATGGACAGGTGGTGGACATGCAGGCCGCAGCCGAACAGTTGCGGGCCAGAAACACGGCCATCGCCAACGAAAATGTCCGGTTGCTGGCGGCACGGGCTCAGGTGGCCTCGAAAACGCAAATCGCGTCGTTGGCCAAAACCAGGCTGAAACTGTTCGAGCCTGACCAAGGACAGGTGCGTCGGATGTAGTTTGGCGATGACAAAATCCCTCAGGTCCAGAAAGAATAAAAAACGATGGTTTTTTCCCTTCCTTCTTTTGGTTATTTTGCTGACAGCAGCTGGCACCGTTCTGTATAGAATCCATCCCTCCCTCCAGGATATCGGCAGGATACTACAGTCTGCTGTCGGCAAAATTTCCTCTCGTTCAGCGGGCCAATCGCCCGCTGAACCTGTTTTAAGGGGCACTGTGTATGACAGAAGGTGGCGGGAGATGGCGGTCTCCTATCGGCTGTATGCCCTCCAGGTCAATCCCGCCGAAATCGGTGACCGGCATGAGATTGCGCAGCAGTTGGCCCAGTTCGTCGACGAGCGACCGGAGCGGCTGGAAGCGCGGTTGAAGAATACGCAGGATTCCATGCTGCTGGCCGAGGACGTCGACGAGAAGCAGGCGGAAGAGATCAATGGCCTGCACCTCAGGGGGGTGACGTGCAAATCCGAGGAGGTCCGGTTCTATCCCGGACACACCGCCGCTTCCCATGTGCTGGGTTTCATGGGAGACGGCGTCGGCCTCGCGGGAGTGGAGGGAAAATACGATACCGTGCTGCAGGGCGGCGGTTTCCGCAAACCCAACATCCCGGACATCGATTTCCAGGGCCAGCAAAGCCTGGGAACCGCCGGCGCCGACCTGATGCTGACCCTGGACATGGAACTGCAGAAGCAGGTGGAAAACCGGTTTCGCGGCTACCTCGCCGCCCAGGGGACGGACAAGGGCATGGGCATGGTGATCGAACCGGGAAGCGGCCGGATCCTGGCCCTGGTCAACCAGCCCTCCTTCAACCCCAATTATTTCTGGAAGGCCAGCGAAAGCAACCGGATCAACCGCATGTACAACCACGTGCTCAACAAGGAGCTGATCCGACCCATCCTGGCCAGGGCCGCCGCCATCGAGCGGGAAGGACTGGACGGCCCGGCCTTGCTGCCGCCCACGGTGGCTGCGCCCAACTACGGTTTTTCAGGGGAAAAGCTCGACACCTTCGAGCAGCAGATCCAGCTCTACGGTTCGGTGTTCGGCAACTGGGAATCGGGGCCTGGCGCACCGGAACAGGGTGAAGCCGAACCGGTGGTCACCGGCGTGCAGGTGGGGGTCACCCTGGCGAGCCTGGTCAACGGCGGCTGGCGGATCACGCCTTATGTGGTCGATTCGCTTTACGATCGCAGGACGGGCAAACGCTATCTGCGCAATGACGACGCCACGGAAAAGATCCACATTCTCGATCCGGCCCTGGGCGTGAAGATCCGGCGCGACCTGTTCACCAACTGGCTCCTGGAGCAGGAAAACCTGGTCGCCTTCACCGCCGACTATACCCAGATGCGGCGGGAGAAGCATTTTTCCCGTTTCTCCATCCAGGAGCTGTTCGCCGGATTCATTCCGGCCAGACAGCCGAAATTCCTGCTGCTGATGGCGATCGAGCAGGATCACCTTTATCCGAAAATCAAGGAGAAGGGGAACGGTCTGGCCGCCCTGGAGAGCATGGGCAAGGAATTGCTCGCCGGTTTTGTCAAAAATAACTCGACAGAGGCCGTGGCGGCAACGCCTCCGGAGCGGAGCAAGGAGAACCTGCGGCAGTTCTTCATCAGTAAACGGCTGAATGTCCGGGAGACCCCGGGCAGGATCAGCGAGCCGGTCGGCGTCATGCCGCAGATGCGGGGGATGAGTCTGCGCAAGGGATTGCAGCAGATCGACCGGTACAAGATGAAAGTCCGGATCAACGGCAGCGGCCGGATCGTCGCCCAGTACCCGCTGCCGGGGCAGCCGTTGCTCGGGATTGACGAATGCATGCTCACGCTGGATTCCAAATGAGTGGGGCAAGACGATGAGCACCCTGGCAGAACTTCTTGAGAGCGTTCCTTCCTCGGATGCAGGGGGCGTGCCGCCGGCCGTCCTGGCAAGGGAAGTCGCCTCGGTCACCGCCGATTCCCGGCAGGTGGTGCCCGGCAGCCTCTTCGTGGCCGTGCCCGGCGCGAAAACCGATGGCCGCCTGTTCATCGCCGATGCCGTTGCCAGGGGGTGCCTGGCGGTCGTGGTTGAAGGCCAGGATGCATGGACCGACTGTCCGGTGCCGGTACTGCGCGTCCCCGACAGTCATGCGGCTGTCAGCGAACTGGCGGCGGCCTGGCACGGGTTTCCGGCCGACGAGATGTGCCTGATCGGCATCACCGGCACCAACGGCAAGACCACCTGCAGCTGGCTGATCGAGGGGATGCTGGCGACAGCCGGCCATCGGCCCGGCGTCATCGGCACGGTCAACTACCGCTATCACGACGGCAAGGATGTCCATATCCTTCAGGCCGCGCCCCTGACCACGCCCGATCCGGTGACCCTGCAGGGATTGTTCCGCACCATGGCCGACGCCGGCGTCACCCATGTGATCATGGAAGTGTCCTCCCATGCCCTGGATCAGCAACGGCTGGGACGAACCACTTTCGATGTGGCCCTGTTCACCAATCTCAGCCGCGACCACCTCGATTATCACCGCACCATGGCCGACTACTTCGCCGCCAAGGAGCGGCTGTTCCGGCACCATCTCAAGTTCGGCGGCACAGCGGTGGTGGTGCTGGGGCCGAAGGCCGAGGGGACCGACTGGGGCGCGGCGATCTGCCAAGCGGTCGGGGGCAGGGCGACGATCCGCTGCGGCTTTGCTCCGGACTGCGAGGTGCGCGCCGAAGAGGTGCGCCAGACCGTGGAGGGGCTGCACTGCCGGCTCGAACTCAAGGGGCGGCGCCTTCCCTTTGCCTCGCCGCTGGCCGGCAGTTACAACCTGCTCAACGTCCTGGCCGCGGCCGGCGTCGGCATGGCCCTGGGCCTGTCGGCTAGGCGGGTCGGCGAGGGACTGGCTGCGGTGCCCAGCGTTCCCGGCCGGCTGGAGCGGGTGCGGCTGCCGGGAGAAAAAACAGCTTCGGGGCCGGCGGTGTTCGTCGATTACGCCCACACGCCCGACGCCCTCGACAACGTGCTGGCGACCTTGAAGGGGCTGACCGGCGGCCGTCTCATCTGCGTCTTCGGCTGCGGCGGCGACCGCGACCGCGGCAAGCGGCCGCAGATGGGGGCGATTGCCGCCCGGCACGCCGAGGTGGTGATCGTCACCTCCGACAATCCGCGCACCGAACAACCCGAGGCCATCATCGCCGAGATTGTGCCCGGCGTGGTGGCCGGCGGCTTGCAGCCGTATCCGCTGGCCGAGCTGTTCCGCGGCCCGCAGCCGCTGGCCGGCTATGCGGTGATCGGCAACCGGCGGGAGGCGATCGCCGCCGCCTGTAGCCTGGCCGCGCCCGGCGACACCATGCTCATCGCGGGCAAGGGCCACGAGAATTACCAGATCATCGGCACGACCAGACATTTCTTCGACGACGTCCTCGAGGCCACCAACGGCCTCCTGCACTGGAACGAGCGCCATCTGCTGGCCGCCACCGGCGGTCGGGTGATGGCCGGTGGCCAGCATGCCGTGCTCGGGGAAATTTCGACCGACACCCGCACCCTGAACGCCGGCGACGTGTTCGTGGCGCTTGCCGGCGAAACCTTCGACGGCCATGCCTACATCGACACCGCGGCGGCACGGGGCGCGGCCGCCGTGATCGCCGCACGGATGCCCGCCGCCTTCCGGGAAGGCGTTCTCTACATCCAGGTTGAGGACAGCCTCCGCGCCCTCGGCGATCTGGCGGCCTACCGCCGTCGCCTGCTCGACGGCGCGGTCAAGGTGGCGGCCGTCACCGGCAGTTCCGGCAAGACCACGGTCAAGGAAATGGTGGCGGCCATCTTCGCCGAAGCCCTCGCGGAGACCGGTGCCGGTGTCGAACCGCTGCTGAAGACCAAGGGGAATTTCAACAACCTGGTCGGGCTGCCGCTGACCCTCCTGCCCCTTGGGGCGGGCCACCGGCTGGCCGTCGTCGAGATGGGGATGAGCGCGCCCGGTGAGATCGCCCGGCTCGCGGCCATCGCCGATCCGGACATCGGCTGCATCAACAATGTCCACCCGGCGCATCTGCAGGGGCTGGGCAGCGTGGCCGGCGTGGCCGCGGCCAAGGGCGAGCTCTTTGCCGGCATGCGGCCCGGGGCCGTCCGGGTGGTCAACTGCGACGATCCCCAGGTGCTGGCGCAGGCGGAAAAGTCCGGCGGCAGCCGCATCGGTTTCGCGGTCACCCCGGCCGGCCGGCGGCATCGGCCCGTGGTCCGGGTCACCCGCCAGGACAATCTCGGCGACCGGGGCATGCGCTTCACCCTGCACATCGGCCCGTGGCGGCGCCGGCTCACCGTGCCGGTCTTCGGCAGCCACAATGTGAGCAACTGCGCCGCCGCCGCCGCCATCGCCCATGCCGCGGACATCGGCTCGGAGGTCATCGCCCGCGGCCTGGAACGCTATGCGCCCGCGGTGGACAAACGGCTGGCGGTCAGCGAGTTGCCCGGCGGGCTCAAGGTGGTCAACGATGCCTACAACGCCAATCCCGCCTCCATGGCCGCCGGTCTGCGTACCATCGCCGCCTTCGGTGCGGGCTGCCGCCATGTGGCCGCGCTGGGGGACATGCTCGAGCTGGGCGAGGCCTCGGCGGAACTTCATGCCGGCATCGGCGCCTTGGCGGCCGATTTGGGCTATGACCGCCTGCTGCTCACCGGCACCCAGGTCGCCCCCCTGGCCGAGGCGGCGCTCGCCGGCGGCATGCGGCCGGAGCAGGTGCTGCTTTTTCCGAATCCGCGGGCCATGGCCGAGGCCCTCTGCCGGATGCTGGCGGAAGGCAGCCTGGGGCCGGGCGACTGGCTCTTGATCAAGGGATCGCGCGGCATGCGCATGGAACAGCTCCTCGACGAACTGGAACAACGATTGCTAACGAACCAATAACGACTCCACATGTTTTACAACCTGCTTTATTCCCTGCATACCGAGCTGAGCTGGCTCAACGTTTTCCGCTACATCACCTTCCGCTCCATCGGCAGCGCGGTGACGGCCTTCCTGCTCGTGGTCATCATCGGCCCCCGCTTCATCGCCTGGTTGAAGAGAAGACAGATCGGCCAGGTGATCCGCGACGACGGGCCGGAAACCCATTTTTCCAAGAAAGGGGTGCCGACCATGGGCGGGGTCTTGATCCTCTTCGCCATGACCGCCTCGGCGCTGCTGTGGACCGACCTGCGCAGCGGCCTGGTGTGGATGCTGATCGGCATCAGCCTCTTTTTCGGCGCCATCGGTTCGGCCGACGACATCAGGAAGATCCGCAAGGGCAATTCCCGGGGATTGAGCGCCCGGGAGAAGCTGGTGCTCCAGGTGGCCGGCGCGTCGATGGTCGGTATATTTCTGCTCATGACCAAGGGATATGACGGCATCCTCAGCCTTCCCTTCATCAAAACCTTCCATCCCGATCTGGGCTGGTGGTACCTGCCGTTCGCCGTGCTGGTGATCGTGGGCGCCTCCAACGCGGTCAACCTCACCGACGGCCTCGACGGCCTGGCCTGCGGCCCCATCGTCATCACCGCTTCCACCTATCTCATCTTCTCCTATGTCGCCGGCAACGCGGTGGTCGCCAGCTATCTCCAGATTCCCTATGTGCCCGGCGCCGGCGAGGTCACCGTCTTCTGCGGCGCCATTGTCGGCGCCTGCCTGGGCTTTTTGTGGTTCAACTGCTACCCGGCGGAGATGTTCATGGGCGATGCCGGTTCCCTCTCCCTGGGCGGTACCCTGGGCGTGGTCTCGGTGATCACCAAGCAGGAGTTCCTGCTGGTGATCGTCGGCGGCATCTTCGTCATGGAGGCGCTGTCGGTCATCCTCCAGGTGGGCTATTTCAAGATGACCGGCGGCAAGCGGATTTTTCTCATGGCGCCCTTCCATCACCATTTCGAGAAGAAGGGCTGGCTGGAGCCCAAGGTGGTGGTCCGTTTCTGGATCATCTCCATCATCCTGGGGTTGATGGCCCTGGCAACCCTGAAGCTGAGATAGGCCATGCAGATCCGTGACGGCATACAGGCGGTGGTGATCGGGTTGGGGGCGGCGGGGCTGTCCACGGTGCGCTATCTGGTGGCCAGGGGGGCGCGCGTGCGGGTTTCCGACCAGCGCGGTCTCGACCGGATCGATCCGGTCACCGTGGCCTGGTTGCAGGAAAACGGCGTGGCGCTGGAGCACGGCGGCCACACCGCCGCCTTCCTCGCCGGCGCCGACATGGTCATCCCCGGTCCGGGCGTACCCCTGGACCTGCCGGTACTCCAGGCGGCCCGTGCCCAGGGGCTGCCGATTCTGGGCGAGCTGGCGCTGGCGGCCGGCCGCTATCCGGTGCCGGTGATCGCGGTGACCGGTTCCAACGGCAAGACCACGGTGACCAGCCTGATCGGCCACCTGCTGCGGGCGGCGAACCGGAGCCCCTTTGTCGGCGGCAACATCGGCACGCCGCTGCTGGACTATTTCGCCGAGCCGGGCGGCTACGATGCGGCGGTGCTGGAGTTGTCCAGCTTCCAGCTCGATCTAGCCGGCGACTTCCGGCCCGATATCGGCCTTTTGCTCAACATTTCGCCGGATCATCTCGACCGCCACGGTAGTCTCGCCGCCTACGCCGGCGCCAAGATGCAGCTATTTACGCATCAGCGGGCAGGCGACTGCGCCATCCTCGGTACCGACGATCCGATGGCCGCCGCCGCGCCGATTCGCGACGGCGTCCGGCGGTATGCCTTCGGCCGGACAGCGGCTTGCGCGGCCCGGATCGTTGCCGGAAAGGTGGAGCTGCATCTGGAACAAGACGGCGTGCGGCGCGAGGAAGTGTACGACCTCGGCCCGACCAGGCTGCATTCGTCGGTCAACCAGTTGAACGCCGCCGCGGCGATCCTGGCGGTCGCGCAACTGGGCTGCGCGGCCGAGGCCATCGCCCGCGGCTTGCGCAGTTTTGAGCCGCCGCCCCACCGCATGGCCGAGGTGGCGACCATCGCCGGCGTCCGCTTCATCAACGATTCCAAGGCCACCAACATCGGCGCCCTGGAAGCGGCGCTGGCCGGTTGCGAGGCCCCGGTGGTGCTCATTGCCGGCGGCCGCGACAAGGGCGGCGACTACACCCTGCTCCGCGAGGTGGTCGGCCGCAAGGTCAAGCATCTGGTCCTGCTGGGCGAGGCGGCCGGATTGATGCGATCGGCCCTGGAGCCGGTGGTGGCGACGGAGACGGTGGCTTCCATGGCCGAGGCGGTGCGCCGGGCCATGGCCGTGGCGACCGGTGGTGATCTGGTGCTGCTGGCGCCCGGCTGTGCCAGTTTCGACATGTTCTCCGGCTACGCGGAGCGGGGCCGGGTTTTTGCCGAGCAGGTGCTCCAACTGGGCCGGGAACGGACAACAAACGGTTGACGGCGGCATGAAGCGGATGGGGTGCATCGATCATCAAAGGAAGCGGGGCGGGGCGGCACAGCGGGTGCTGATGGCCGCATCCCGATCCACCATGCGGGGGCAGGGGAGCCGATGCGTCTGATTGTGGCCGGTGGCGGCACCGGCGGCCATCTCTTTCCCGGCATCGCCGTGGCCACGGCCGTGCGGGAGCGGCTGCCCGAATCGCGGGTGCTGTTCATCGGCACCTCGCGGCTGCTGGACCAGCAGGCTCTGGCCGGGCTCGGTTTCGAACTGGCGGCCCTGGAATGCGGCGGGGTCAAGGGGCTCGGCCCGGCCGGCCGGCTGCGCAGCCTGCTGCTGATGCCGGGGGCGGTGGCCGCGGCCCTGCGGCTGCTGCGCCGGTTTCAGCCGGACCTGGTGTTCGGCGTCGGCGGCTATGTCACCGGACCGGTCCTGCTGGCGGCCAAGCTGTTGCGGGTCCCCATCGCCATCCACGAGCAGAATTCGGTGCCGGGCATGGCCAATCGTCTGGCCGGCAGACTGGCGGACCGTGTCCTGATCTCGCTGCCGTGCACGCCGCCCTTTCCGCCGCGCAAGACCGTCCATACCGGCAATCCCCTGCGGCGGGAGATCCTGGCCGCGGCCGGCAGGGAAAAGCAGGCGGCAACCGTCCCCACGGTGCTGGTCCTCGGCGGCAGCCAGGGGGCGCACCGGGTCAATGTGCTGATGATGGCGGCGATGGAGCGATTGCAGGCGGAGCATTTTGCCGTGCGCCTGATCCACCAGACCGGCGCCGCCGACCGCGACCAGGCGGCCAACTGCTACGCCCAGCTCGGGGTCGAGGCCGAGGTGGAAGCCTTTATCCGGGACATGGCCGGGGTCTACAGCCGGGCCGATCTGGCGGTCTCCCGGGCCGGCGCCACCACCTGCGCCGAACTGGCGGCCATGGGGGTGCCCGCCCTGCTGATTCCCTATCCGTACGCGGCCGACGACCATCAGGCAACGAATGGAGAATATTACGTAAAAGGCGGCGGTTGCCGGCTGTTGCGCGAGTCCGGCTTGACCGGCGAAATTCTCGCCGGCGCCATCAGCGAGCACTTGCGCAACAGGGAAGAGTTACATACAATGGCGGCCAACATGAAGGCCATGGCCATGCCGGATGCCACGGAACGGATCGTGGACGAGTGCATCCGGCTCGCCGCGTGCCGGAGACGGCGGCAATGACCTTCTACTCATCGCTATAGGGCCTTCATGTACAGAAAGACCAAACATATCCACTTCGTCGGCATCGGCGGCATCGGCATGTCGGGCATCGCCGAGCTGCTCTTGAGCCTGGGCTACCGGGTCAGCGGTTCCGATCTGCGCGCCACCGACATCACCAGGCGGCTGGAGGAGCTGGGCGGAGTGGTGCACCAGGGCCATGAGGCGGCCTGGGCTGCCGGCGCGGACGTGGTGGTGACCTCCACCGCCATCCCGGCCGACAACCCGGAGGTGCTCGCCGCCAAGGAGGCGCACGTGCCGGTGGTGCAGCGGGCGGAGATGCTGGCCGAGCTGATGCGGCTGAAGAAATACGGCATCGCCGTGGCCGGCAGCCACGGCAAGACCTCGACCACCTCGATGGTGGCTGCCATCCTGGCCGAGGCCGGGCTCGATCCCACGGTGGTGGTCGGCGGCAAGGTGCACGGCCTGGGCAGCAACGCCAGGTTGGGCGAGGGCGAGTTTCTGGTGGCCGAGGCCGACGAGAGCGACGGCTCCTTTCTCAAGCTGTCGCCGGTGATCGAGGTGGTGACCAACATCGATCTCGAACATCTCGACTATTACCGCGACATCGAGCACATCAAGGACATGTTCCTGGCCTTCATCGACCGGCTGCCCTTCTACGGTGTGGCCGTGGTCTGCATCGACAACGACCATGTCGCCCAGATCCTTCCCCGCATCCAGAAACGCATCTTCACCTACGGCCTGACCGAACAGGCCGATCTCCAGGCCGTCAAGATCGCCACCGGCAACGGCACTTCCACCTTCACGGTGCGCGGCCGCGCAGGCGAGCTGGGCGTCATCCGCCTCAATCGGCCGGGCCGGCACCTCATCTACAACAGCCTGGCCGCGATCAGCGTCGGCCTGGAGCTGGAAATCGACTTTCCGGTGATTGCCCGCGCCCTGGAGCAATTCCAGGGGGTGCAGCGCCGGCTCCAGGTCAAGGGCGAGGCCGGCGGCGTGCTGGTGGTGGACGATTACGGCCATCATCCCACCGAGATCAGGGCCACCCTCGACGCGGTGCGCGAGGGCTGGCCGGAACGGCGGGTGGTGGTGGCCTTCCAGCCCCACCGCTACACCCGGACGCAGGGGCTGTTCGCCGATTTCGTCACCGCCTTCCGCCGCGCCGACGTGCTGGTGCTGACCGACATCTACGCCGCCAGCGAACAGCCCATCGAAGGGGTCAGTTCGGAGCGGCTGCAGGAGGCAATCAAGCAGCACGGCCAGCGGCAGACCCATTACATTCCCCAACTGGTGCAGCAGCCGCAGGCCCTGCTGCCGCTGATCGCGCCCGGTGATCTGGTGTTGACCCTGGGCGCCGGCAATATCGTCCGCGCCGGCGAGCAGTTGCTGCCCCTGCTCGCCTCGACGGGCTGCGGCCCGGCGCAGGAGGGATGAGCGATGAACAGCCGGCAGCATCTTGAACTGGCGGCGCTCTGCCGCACCGTGCGCTGGGATGTCGACATGGCGGCCTATTCGACCTTCCGCACCGGCGGCATTGTCGAGGCTCTGGCCGAAACCGGCACGGTGGCGGAACTGGCGACCCTGCTGCGCTGGCTGCACCGGGAGCGCATCCCGTGGCATGTGATCGGCGGCGGCTCCAACATCCTGGTGACCGGCCGCTATCACGAGGGCGTGTTCATCAGGCTGCGCGGCATGGCGCAGGACATTGTCCGCGAACAGGACGGCGACGCGCATCTGGTGCGGGCTTCCGCCGGATGCGGCCTGGCTGCCCTGCTGGGCTGGTGCGCCCGCGGCAATCTCGGTGGCCTGGAGTTCATGGCCGGCATTCCCGGCAGCGTCGGCGGGGCCATCCGGATGAATGCCGGCGCCTTCGGCCGCACCATCGGCGACATGCTGGCCGCGGTCCACTGTCTGAACGAACGGGGCGAAGCGGTGACGGTGGCCAGGGAGGAGGCGGTTTTCGCCTATCGTTCCACCCGCCTGCCCGGCGAGCCCCAGGTCCGGCTGCTGATCACCGGCGGGGTGTTCCGCCTTGCCGCTGCCGACGGCGGGCAGGTGACGGCGCGCTGCCGGGACATCATCGCGCAGCGGCGGGGCAAGCAACCCCAGGGGGTCGGTTCGGCCGGCTCCTTCTTCAAGAATCCGCAGGGCGATTTCGCCGGCCGCCTCATCGAACAGGCGGGATTGAAGGGACTGACCCTCGGCCGGGCGATGGTATCGCCCAAGCACGCCAATTTCATCGTCAATACCGGCGGGGCGGTGCCCGAGGATATCGTCGCTCTGATGGAGGCGGTCCGGCAAAAGGTGTTCGAGCATTCAGGCGTCCTGCTGGAACCTGAAGTGCGTATTTACTAGGCAGGGGACGTGCGGGCCGATGGCGATCTATACTCCGCGGCAGTCGTCGTCCCGTTCCCGGAAGGGAGGGGCGAAGAAGCCCGGCAAAACGGGCGGCTTGCTCGCCAGGCTGTTCCGGCGGAACAAGCGCATGCCCAAGTCGGTCCGTCCCCAGACCATGGTGGCCGGGGCCCAGCGGCTGTGGCAGTGGAAACGGCTGGCCAGAAGCACCGTCCTGGTCGGAGTGCTGCTGGTCGTTGCGGGCACGGTCCTCTGGGGGGCGACGCAGTTGCTGTTCCGGTCGACCATCTTCCGACTGACCGATATCAAGGTGACCGGAACCCGCGTCGCCACCCAGCGGCAGATTCTCGATCTCGTCGGCCTGCAGCAGGGCGGCAGCCTGCTCCGGTTTGACGCCAAGGCGGCGGTGGCCCGGATCGAGAGCCATCCCTGGGTGGAACGGGCGGAGATCACGACCAACTGGCCCTCGGCGGTGGAAATCGCCATCCGTGAACATCGGCCGTTTGCCTTGGTGAATCTGGAGGAGGCCAAGGGGCGGCGCCTGTACTATATCGACCGCTCCGGCCGCCTGTTCGCCGAGGCCGGCCAGGGCCAGGAGCTGGATTTTCCGGTGATCACCGGCGTCCGGCCCGACAAGGACATGGAGGGCGACCGGCTGGCCAAGGGCAGCCTGGCCGGTGCGGCATGCAGCCTTTTGGAGATGGCGGCCAGGGGCAACGCCATCCTGCCCATCCAGGCGGTTTCCGAGGTACATGTCGACCAGGGGCAGGGCCTCATCCTGTATCTGGTGGACCGGCCCTTTCCCGTCTACTTCGGGACGGACCGGTTCCCGTTGAAGTACGGTCGGCTGGTCAGGGTGCTGGAACAGCTGTACGCGAAGAAGCAGGTGGATGCCGTTAAAGAAATTCGAATGGATTATTTAGATGATAAAGTCTTGGTTACCGGAGTCCAAATTGATGGATGAAGAACTGGAAGAGCAGGAGCCGCGTGAGCCCGGAGAACTGGTCGCCGGCCTGGACATAGGCACGACCAAGGTCTGCGCCATGATCGGCGAGGTCTTCGACGACCGAGTGGAGGTCATCGGCGTCGGCACCGCCGCCTCGTCGGGCATGAAGAAGGGCGTGGTGGTCAACATCGAGTCCACGGTCAAGTCGATCCGCCAGGCCGTGGAGACCGCCTCGGACATGGCCGGCTGCGACATCGAGTCGGTCTATGTCGGCATCGCCGGCAACCACATCAAGGGCTTCAATTCGCCGGGCATCATCGCCATCAACAACCAGGAGATCAAGGAAAAGGACATCGAGGCCGTGATCCAGGCGGCCCAGACGGTCAAGATTTCGGACAACCAGCAGATCATCCACGTCCTGCCGCAAGAGTACATGGTGGACGACCACACCGGCATCCAGAACCCGCTGGGCATGACCGGGGTTCGCCTGGTGACCAACGTGCACATCGTCACCGCCGACGTCACTGCCCTGCACAACGTGGTCACCAGCTGCAACCGGGCCAGCCTCAACGTGGCCGAGATCGTGCTCGAATCGGTGGCCTCGTCCCTGACCGTGCTCGGCAAGGACGAAATGGAGCTGGGCGTGGCCCTGATCGACATCGGCGGCGGCACCACCGATCTGGCCATCTTCTGCAACGGCACCATCAAGCACACCTGGGAGCTGGCCCTGGGCGGCAACAACCTCACCAGCGACCTGTCCGTGGGGCTGCGCACGCCGCTCCAGGAGGCCGAGGAGTTGAAATACCTGTACGGCGGCGCCCTCTCCTCGATGATCAAGGACAACCATATCATCGAGGTGCCCACGGTCGGCGACCGCAAGCCGCGCAAGGTGTCGCAGCGGATCATGGTGGAGATTCTCGAGGCCAGGATGGAAGAGATTTTGCAAATGGTCAACAAGAACATCTGTTCCTCCGGATACCGGAACCGGATCAATGCCGGTATCGTCATCACCGGCGGCACCGCGCTGTTGGCCAACATCGTCGAGATGGCGGAGCAGATTTTCGATCTGCCGGTGCGGATCGGGTATCCCCAGGGCGTGACCGGCAAGGTCGAGGATGTCCGCTCGCCCCGGTGCACCACCGGGGTCGGGCTGGTGCTGTATGGCAGCAAGGCCAAGACCTATGTGCCGAAGGAGTCCGGCGGCATGGTCAACAAGCTGAAAAAGTGGATGAAGAATATCGTCTAATCAGACGGATTTTTCCCTTTGGTATCGCCAAGGCTCGGTGGTATATTTAGGGGAATTTTATCGGAAATTTTTCTTGGGAGAGAATCATGGCTTTCAGGATGGCCGAAGAGGAAACTGTAGCGGTAATCAAGGTGATCGGGGTCGGTGGTGGTGGCGGCAACGCCATCAACACCATGGTCGAGAGCCGGTTGGCGGGCGTGCAGTTCATCGCGGCCAATACGGATATGCAGGCCCTTGAGAAGTCCCGCGCCGACATCCGGCTGCAGTTGGGGCCGGGGATCACCAAGGGCATGGGGGCGGGCGCCGACCCGGAGATGGGCCGCGAGGCCGCCCAGGAGAGTTACGACGACCTCCAGGCCGTGCTCAAGGGGGCGGACATGGTCTTCATCACCGCCGGTCTGGGCGGCGGCACCGGCACCGGTGCGGCGCCGGTGATCGCCAAACTGAGCAAGGAGGCCGGGGCGCTCACGGTTTCCGTCGTCACCAAGCCGTTTTATTTCGAGGCGAAAAAGCGGATGCGTAACGCCGAGTCCGGCTGGGAGAAGCTGAAGGAGTTCTCCGACACCATCATCACCGTGCCCAACGACCGGCTGTTGAGCCTGATGAACAAGAACTCCACCCTGGTGGATATGATGCAGATGGTGGACCAGGTTCTCTTGCAGGCGGTCAAGGGCATCACCGACCTGATCAACCTGCCGGGGCACATCAACGTCGACTTCGCCGACCTCAAGACGGTCATGAAGGAGGTCGGGCCGGCGATCATGGGCACCGGTTCGGCGGTGGGCGACAACCGAGCCACCGAGGCGGCCAAGCGCGCTATCGACAACCAGCTGCTCGAAGACGTGGGCATCGACGGCGCCCGCGGCATCCTGATCAACATCTCGGCGGCCAAGGAGACCCTGACCATGAACGAGTTCATGGAGGCCTCGGCCCTGATCCAGGAAAAGGCCCACGACGACGCCAACATCATCATCGGCGCCCTGTTCGACGAGTCGCTGGGCGACGAGCTGCGGGTCACGGTGATCGCCACCGGCATCTCCAGCATCGAGGAACCCGAGATGTCGCAGATCGAGGTCAAACGGCCCCACCAGACGCAGTCGGTGCCGGCGGCGTCCAGCCGGTCGCGCCTGCCGCGGGTCTTCGACGAGGACCCCGCTGTTTCGGAGACCAGCCCGGTCAGCATCGCCAAGCCCAATCTGCTGCCCAAGGGCCTGCCGCGCATGCCCAAACCGATTTTCGACGATCACGATATCAACAACGAGTACGACGAGCCGGCCTATCTCCGCAAGAAAGCCAACTGAAGAGACCGGAGGCGGGCCGGTGAACGGCCGCCGGCGCCGCCATGGTTCGCGACGGGGGAATGTCCTGGGGATGTTCCCCCCGTTTTGTCTTTGGCCGGCCATGACCGGGTGATGGGCATGTCTTCTTACCTCCGTTGCACCGACCCATGACCGCCACCTCGCCGTCCCACCTCGCCGCCGAAACCGGCACGGTCCGCAAGAAATGGAAGGACCGGATCCCGGTGGCGCTGCTCTATCCGAACACCTATCCGGTGGCGGTTTCCAACCTCGGCTTGCAACTGGTGTACAGCCTGCTCAACCGCGACGAGAACGTGGTGTGCGAGCGGTTCGTCTATCCCGACGCCGGCCAGCCCCTGCGCTCGCTGGAATCCTCCCGGCCGCTGCACGATTTTCCCCTGGTTTTCGCCTCGATCAGCTTCGAGCACGACTATCCCCGCCTGGCCGCGATGCTGGCCGCGGGCGGACTGCCGCCCTATGCGGCCGACCGAGCCAGGACCGTGGGGCCCGGCAATCCCCTGGTGGTGCTGGGCGGGGTCGGCGTCTTTCTCAATCCCGAGCCCCTGGCGTCCTTCGCCGATCTGATGGTGATCGGCGAGGCCGAGCCAATCCTGGCGCCGCTCATGCAGGCCCTGGGCGACTATGCCGGCACGCCCCGCGACCGCCTGCTGCTGCGGATCGGCGCCAGCCTGCCCGGTTGCTATGTTCCGGCCTTCTATCGATTCACGTGGAAGGACGACGGCACGGTCGCGGCGATCGAGGCGCCGGCGGAACTGCCGGCGCGGGTGGCCAAGGTCGTTGCCCCGGAGATGGAACGGGCCGGCCATTCCACCCTGCTGTCGCCCGAGGCCGAGCTGGGCATGTACATGGTCGAACTGGGCCGCGGTTGCAGCCGGGGCTGCCGGTTCTGCGCCGCCGGCTTCATCTACCGGCCGCCCCGGCTCTGGACGGCCGATGCCATCCTCGGCGGGCTGGCGGAACGACCGCCGGCCGTCGACCGCATCGGCCTGTTGGGCATGGAGATGGCCAGCGGCGAGACCGTCGACCGAATCGCGGCGTATCTGCAGGAGCACGGCTGTTCCCTGTCCTTCTCGTCGCTGCGGGCGGACCGCATCTCCGACCAGACCCTGGACCTGCTCGCCGCCTCGAATCTGAAGAGCGTGGCCATCGCTGCGGACGGGGCCTCGGAGCGGCTCCGTCTTCTCATCAACAAGGGCCTGGACGAGGACGATCTTCTGGCCGCGGCCGAGCGCCTCGTGGGTGCCGGCATCTTTCACCTCAAGCTCTACGTGATGATCGGTCTGCCCACCGAGACCCGCGCCGACCTGGACGAACTGATCCGGCTGGTCGAGCGGCTCCAGGCCCGCATCCTGCCGATCGGCCGGGGCCGGGGCCGGGTGTCGACCCTGACCCTGTCGATCAACTGTTTCGTGCCCAAACCGTGGACGCCGTTTCAGTACTGTTCCTTCGGCGGTCTGGCGGCGGTCGAGGCGGGTACGGCCGACACCGCGCAGGCCCTGCTGGCGTTGCAGGAAAAAATCAGGTATCTTCGCCGGATGCTGAGCACCAAAGCCAATCTTCGCCTCAAAGTCGACCATCCCGAGCAGGCTCTGCAGCAGGCGGTCTACGCCCGTGCCGACCGGCGGATCGGCCCGGTTCTGCTCGCCGTCGGCTCCGGCCGGAGTTTCAAGCAGGCCTGCAAACAGGCCCGCCTCGATCCCCGGCAGTTCGCGGTCCGGCCCCGCGGCCGGGACGAGTTGCTGTGCTGGGAGGTGGTCGATCAGGGCATCCGGCCCGGCTATCTTTGGGAGGAATATCAACGGGCCCTGCGCGGACGAACGACCGGCCCGTGCGAACCGGCGATCTGCCGCCGCTGCGGAGTGTGCCATGCACGTCCGTAGGCGCGTCCAGGCCCCCAAGGGCAAGCGGTTCCGGCTGCCGAAACTGCCGAAATGGCCAGCCTTGCCCAAGTTGCCCCCATTGCCGGATCTGTCGCACTGGCGGCGGCTCTTCCGCCTGCCCTGGCTGAAAGGGCTGCGCCTGCGACTGCTGTCCCCGGCCGTGCTCCGGAGGTGGCGCCGGATCCGCTCCCGCGACCGCGGCAGCACGCTGCTGCCGTTCGAGTTGGTCAAGTACTTCGCCTTCGCCTCGCTGGTGCTCATCCTGATCGCCTCCTTCCTGTTGTCCTGGATGATCGCCGCCAACGCCAAGAGCGTGTTGCTCCAGCGCAGCGAGGCCTATTCCCGGCTGTTCGCCGACCATGTCAACCGTCAGGTGTTCCTGCAGTTCGTGCTGCCCACCGTGGTGCGCTACGGCAAGATCGCCCTCTCCGAGCAGGTACAGTTCGAGCGGCTGGACCAGATCGTCACCAACATCACCCGCGGCATGCGGATCGAATCGGTCACCATTTACGAGCCCCTGCAGAACAAGATCGCCTATTCCACCATCACCGAGCTGATGGGCAAGAGCGACATGGGGGGGCTGGAGTACCAGAAGGCGGCCAAGGGCGAAAGCAATTCGGTGCTGATCACCGGCGGCAGCCTGCTGAGCCTGCTGCCCGGCACCTCCGAGGTGTTCTGCACCCTGAAGACCTATGTGCCCTTCCGCCAGGAAAACAAGCTGGGCGAACGCACCGGCGAGATCATGGGGGTGATCGAGGTCGTCCAGGACCTGTCCGAGGACCTGGAAGCCATCATCATGCTCCAGGGCCGGGTGATCGTGCTGTCGCTGCTGATCATGTCCGTGCTGTTCACCATCCTCAGCCTGATCGTGGTGCGGGCCAACCGGATCATGGCCGAGCGGGCCGAGGAACGGCTGCGCCTGGAAGAGCAGTTGGGGGAGGCCCAGCGCCTCGCCACTCTGGGCAAGATGGTGGCCGCCGTCTCCCACGAGATCAAGAATCCGCTGGGCATCGTCCGTTCGACCGCCGAGATCCTCGGCAACCGGATCGGCAAGGTGGCGCCGGGCAACGAGAAACTGGCTGAGATCATCGTCCAGGAGACCTCGCGGCTGGACGGCATTGTCCGGCAGTTCCTCGATTTCGCCCGCCCCAGGGACCTGTACAAATCCTCCGGGTCCCTCAACGCCGTGGTCGAGCGGCTGCTGTCGTTCATGGAAGCCGAATTCCAGCAGAAAGGCGTGCGGGTGCACACGCGCATGGCCGAGGATCTGCCCGATATCCTCTTCGATGCCGAACAGATGTACCAGGTGCTCCTCAACATGGTGTTCAATGCCATCCAGGCCATGCCCGAAGGCGGCGACCTCTTCCTGGGAACCACCGCCCTGCCGGCGGACAAGGCGGTGATGCTCGAAGTGACCGATACCGGCCTGGGCATTCCCGAGGAGAAACTCGAACAGATCTTCACCCCCTTCTACACCGATAAAAACCGAGGGACCGGCCTGGGCCTGGCCATCGCCAAGAACATCGTCGACAAGCACCAGGGCGCCATCGAGGTGAACAGCCGGCCGGGCGAGGGCAGCACCTTCCGCGTCATCCTGCCGCTGGACGCCTAAAGGGCGCCGACCGGGAAGAAGAACGATGGACATTGCACCGCTCCGCATCGGCTGCTGCGTCAGCGGCCATGGCTTCGGGCACGCCACCCGGACGACCGCGATCCTCCAGGCCCTGGAACGGCGGCTGGATGCGGCTCTGACCCTGGTCACCACCGCACCTTCCTGGCTGTTTACCGAGTCCCTGGCTATGCCGATCGAATTCCATGCCCAGGCCGTGGACGTCGGCCTGATCCAGCAGAGCGCCCTGGCCGAGGACGTGGCGGCGACCGTACAGGCCCTGGACGATTTCCGGCGCCGGGCGGATGCGCAGACGGCCCGGCTTGCCGATCTCCTGGCCGGCTGCCGGCTGGTGCTCTGCGACATCGCGCCCCTGGGCATCGCTGCTGCCCGGCAACTGGGCATCCCCTCGGTGCTGGTCGAGAATTTCACCTGGGATTGGATTTACGAGGGGTATGCGGAACGCTGGCCGCAGCTTCGGCCCCATATCGAGGACTTCGCCGCGCTGTTCGGCCAAGCCGACTACCGCATCCAGACCCGGCCGGTCTGCGTGCCCGCGGCCGATGCGCTGACGGTCGATCCCGTGGCCCGGCCGCTGCGGCAACCGGAACGGCTGCGGCAGCGGCTGTTCCTGGAGCGCGGCCAGCATCTGGTGCTGCTGACCATGGGCGGCTGCGACGGCGGGGCCATGCCGCTGGAGCTGCTGCTGCAACGACCGGACCTGGTGTTCGTCCTCCCCGGCCGGAGCCGGGAAAACGAATTCACCGCCAACCTGCGCTTCGTGGGCCGGGACAGCGGCTGGTATCATCCCGACCTGGTCGCCGCCGCCGACCTGGTGGTGGGCAAGCTGGGCTATTCGACCGTGGCCGAGGCCTATCAGGCCGGCACCCCGTTTGCCTATGTGCCCCGGCCCGACTTCCGGGAATCGGCGACCCTGGCCGCTTTTGTCGCCCGCCATCTGCCCTCGTGGCGGATCGAGCCGGATGCGTGGCGCACCGGCGGCTGGCTCGCGGCCCTGCCGCCGTTCCCCATTGGCCGACGGTCCGCAGCCCCCATCTGCAACGGAGCCGACAAGGCCGCCTCCTGGCTGGCCAGCCTGATGACCGGGGAGGCCGTCCATGCCCGATCTTGAGGTGCGCGACCTCCGGTTCCGCAACCGCGGTCCCTACTCCTTTCGGGTCGGAGGGGGCGAATGCGTCGGCCTGCACGGGGCCTCCGGGGCGGGCAAGAGCCTGCTGCTGCGGGCCATCGCCGACCTCGATCCCCGTACCGGCAGCCTGCGGCTGGGCGAAATCGACGCCGACGCGGTGCCCGCACCCCTGTGGCGGCGGACCGTCGGCCTGCTGCCGGCGGACAGCGGCTGGTGGTTCGACTTGGTCGGCGACCATTTCGTCGATTTCGACGCCGTCGACGACCGCGTGCTGGCGGCCGCCGGCTTCGATCGCTCGGTGCGGGACTGGGAAATCGGCCGGCTGTCGACCGGCGAGCGGCAGCGGCTGGCCATCGTGCGCCTGCTGCACAACAAGCCCCAATGCCTGCTCCTCGACGAGCCGACCGCCAACCTCGACCAGGAGGCGACCGCCCGCATCGAGGAACTGCTGCTCAACTACGGCAGAACCCGCCAGGCGCCCCTGCTCTGGGTCAGCCACGATCCGGCGCAACTGGTGCGGGTCTGCCGGCGGCATCTGCTGATGGCGGCTAACGGTCGCCTTTCCGAGGCAGAAGGGGCCGCGCATGGGCGTTAAACCGCTTTCCCCGATCGATCTGGCCATTGCCGCCGCGCTGGTGCTGCTGCTGGGCGGGCTCTCCTGGCGGCTGCGCCTGGGGCTCGGCCGGCAACTGCTTATCGCCTCGATCCGAGTCACGGTCCAGTTGCTGCTCATCGGCCATGTCCTGCCTGCTCTTTGCCCACGCCCATCCCGCCTATGTCGGCGCGATCTCCCTGGTCATGCTGGCCGCGGCCGGCAGGGAGGCGGGCGTTCGCCAGCATCGCCGGGTCCGCGGCCCCTCCGGCTGGCTGATCGGCACCGGCGCCATGTTTCTCTCCTCCTTCAGCGTCACCCTGCTGGCCCTGCTGGTGATCGTCGGCAACCGGCCGTGGTACGAGCCTCAGTACGCGATTCCCCTGCTCGGCATGCTGCTCGGCAACACCATGAGCGGCGTGGCTCTGGGCATGGACCGGATGACCGAGACGGTCTGGCAGCAGCGGTCCGTGATCGAGCAGCGGCTGCTTCTCGGCCAGACCGCGCCGGAGGCGGTGCGGGAGATCCGTCGGCAGTCGATCCGGGCGGCCATGATGCCCATCCTCAACTCCATGGCCACCACCGGCCTGGTCAGCCTGCCCGGCATGATGACCGGCCAGATCCTGGGCGGGTCCGGCCCCATGGAGGCGGTCAACTATCAGATCCTCATCATGTTTCTCATCTGCGCCGGCACCGGTTTTGGGGCGTCGGCCGCCATTGTCGGGGTGGAGCGGCACCTGTTCGACAAGCGCCACCGCCTGCGGCTCGATGCCCTCCATGTGACCGACGATTCCGCCGCCTCCTGACCGGTGGGACGATGCGCCGGGACAGGGAATGTTGAGAATCTTTCCCGGCCCGGGCAGGAAGCGATTGTTTCCGACCCTGTTCCTTGCTACAATGAAAAACCGGTGCGGCGTATCCTGCGGGAGAGCTGCTTCGTTCTTCGGCTTTCTCCCTGCTTGGTAGCGAACATCGCGAACAGAGATGGAAATCACCGCCCCACGAGACCTCTCCCGGAGGCCGCTGCACAGCGCCGCCCTCTACCTGGCCCTTGCCATCCCCTGGATCTTTTTCTCCGACCGGATCGTCGCCTCGCTGATCGAGGAGCCCGTACTCCACGGCACGGCGCAGACCCTGAAGGACTGGCTGTTCGTCATGGTGAGCGCCTGCCTGTTCTACTGGGCGTTGAAACGGGAAATCGCCGCCTGCCGGGAAACGACGGAACACCTTCGGAAAAGCCGGCAGGAACTCCTCGACATCCTCGATGCCATGCCCGTGGGTGTGGCCCTGACCAACGGCGAAACCATCGAATACATCAATATCAACTTTTCCGAACGATTCGGGTACAGCCTCGACGAGATGCCCACCGATGCCCAATGGTTCCTGCTCGCCTATCCCGATCCCGTCTACCGGCAGGAGATGACCTCTCTCTGGCGGACCGAGATGGAACGTCTCAGGCGGAGCGGCGGTACGGTCGTCCGGCCCATCGAGGTCAAGGTGGCCTGCAAGAACGGCCAGATCCGGCATGTCATCGCCAACACCCAGTTGATCAACAACCGGATCATGATCATTTTCACCGACATCACCGAACGGGAACTGTTGCACAACGAGCTGGTCAAGATGCAGAAACTAGAATCCATCGGGGTGCTGGCCGGAGGCATAGCCCATGATTTCAACAATATCCTCACCGGGATCATGGGCAACCTTTCCTATGCCCGCCTGCTGCTCGAACCGGCGCACGCGGCCCGCACGCCCCTGGAGATCGCCGAGGACGCCTCCCGGCGCGCGGCTGAGCTGACCCGGCAACTGTTGACCTTCGCCCAGGGCGGCGAGCCGGTCAAAAGCGTGATGACCGTCCGCCGCCTGGTCAACGAGGCCGTGACCATGATGCTGCGGGGAACGGCGGTCCGGGCCGAGATCCGGGTGGACGAGGCGGTGCGGTTGATCGAGGCCGATGCCGGCCAGATGGCCCAGGTGTTGAACAACGTCATCGCCAACGCGATCCAGGCGATGCCCGAGGGCGGGACGTTGCGGGTCGGCGCGGACAATGCGCGGCTGGCCGCCGCCAATACCCTGGCCCTGCCCGCGGGCGACTACGTGCGGATCGTCATCGCCGACGAGGGCGTCGGCATTCCCGAGGCGATCCGGGAGCGCATTTTCGACCCTTACTTCACCACCAAGGAGAGCGGCAGCGGCCTGGGACTGGCGGCGGCCTACTCGATCGTCAACCGGCACGGCGGCCACATCGGCATCGAATCGACCGCCGGCAGGGGCGCGGTCTGCGCCATCCTGCTGCCGGCCACCGACAAGCCCCTGCCGGCCGCATCGCCCGAATGCCCCGCCGAAAGCCCGGCCGCCGGGTCCAGGGAACGGCGCGCCATTCTGGTCATGGACGACGAGGCGATCATTCGCGACCTGGCCGCGACCATGTTGGATCATCTGGGGTACGAGGTGCGGACCTGCGCCGACGGCGGCGAGGCCGTCCACCTGTATGCGGCGGCCCTGGCGGAGGACGCGCCCTATGCGGCGGTCCTCATGGATCTGACGGTCCCCTGCGGCATGGGGGGGCTGGAGGCCGCCCGCCACATTCTCGCCCTGGACGCCCACGCCTGCCTGCTCGTATCCAGCGGGTATTCCCATGACCCGGTCATGGCGGCATACCAGGCCCATGGATTTGCCGGCGTGCTGGCCAAGCCCTACACCATGATCGAGCTGGAGCAGGCTCTGCACGAAGTCCTGACCGCCCCCGCTCCCTGTTGACCGTCGGTCGAACACATCAAGAGAAAGGAAAAGGCCGAATGGGACTTGTCCGCACGCTCAGGGAGCATTTTCCCCCGATCATCCTGCTGCTGGCCCTGCTCTCGGCCTTTCCGCCGCTGGCCACCGACATGTATCTGCCGGCCCTGCCCCTGTTGCAGCACGAGTGGCAGGCGCCGCTGGTGACGATCAACCTGACCCTGGTCACTTTTTTCATGACCTACTGCGGCTTTCTGCTGCTCTACGGCCCGCTTTCCGACCGCTACGGCCGCAAGCCGCCCCTGCTCGTCGGGGTGGCGCTGTTCATCCTTTCCTGCCTGGTCTGCTCCGCCGCGCACAGTCCGGCCATGCTCATCTGCGGCCGGATTCTTCAGGGCGCGGGCGCGGCGGCGGCCTCGGCCATCGTGTTCGCCGTCAGCAAGGACCGGTTCACCGGCCAGCAGCGGCAGCGGATCTTCATCCACATCGGGGTGATCGTCGCCGCCGCGCCGATGATCGCCCCGATTCTCGGCGGCTGGATCCTGACGCTGTTTTCGTGGCGCTGGATTTTTCTGCTTCAGGCCTTCCTGGGCGCCGTGGCCTTTGTCGGCGTGGTGCGCATGGACGAGTCGCTGCAACAGCAGACCGCGCCCGGCCTCGCCCAGGTGGCCCTCAGCTACCTGCGCCTGTTCCGCAACGGCCGCTACATGCTCCTGCTCCTGACCGTGTCCTGCACCTGCGTGCCGGTCTTCGCCTTCATCGGCGGTTCGCCCGACCTCTACATCACCCGGCTGGGCTTCGACGAACGCCAGTTCAGCTACTTCTTCGGCTTCAACGCCCTGGCCTTTGTCCTGGCGCCGCTGACCTTTTCCCGGGTGGCGCGGCATGCGTCGGTCACCCGGCTGATGCCCTGGGCCTTCACCGGCATGCTCGCGGCTTCGCTGCTGCTGCTCTGCCCCTGGATTCCGCTGCCATGGCGGCTGACCCTGCCGATGTTCGTCCTCACCTTCGCCTTTTCCTTCTGCCGGCCGGCGGGCAACAACCTGATCCTCGAACAGGTGGACCGGGACACCGGCGCGGCCTCGTCGCTGATGGTCTTCTTCTATTTCATGGTCGGCGCCCTGGCGATGTGGCTGTTCTCCCTCGACTGGCAGGACAAGATCAGGACGCTGGGATGGATGGGCGTGGCGGCGGTGGGCTGCACGCTGGCGTTGTGGCCGGTGGCGAAGCGGCGCTTGCGGCCGGTGTCCGGCTGAGGGGCCGGCGGAAGAGGGGAGAGAGGCGGACGGTCGCTCAGGTGTCGCCGATGAACATCTGGGTGGTCAGATCCCAGCAGGTGACGATGCCGTTGCGCCACTTGGCCAGCTGGATGTTGCCGTCCTGGGAGACGACGATGGCCATCACCTGGTGGAGGGCGTTGCACAGATGGTAGACGGACCGGTGCCGCGAACCGTAGCCCTCGATTTTGGCCAGGCTGACCATTTTCCCTTCGGCGTCGCTGGCAATGGCGACTTCGGTGAGTTTGTCGAGCGAGCCGACGATCATGCCGCCGAAGCCGGTCGGCCCCCGGCTGCTGGTGACCACCGCGCCGTCGACCGCCGCCAGGTTGGCGACGAACTGGGCGTGTTCGTAGAGCGCCTCCTCGAGGTCGTACACCGACGATTCGTGGCGGAGATCCACGTAATCCTTCCAGGTGATGATCTTGTCCGGGTCCTTGATGTCGCCCAGGACGGTGGTGGCCAGGCGGATGGTCCGCACCATGAGGTTCTGCTGCCGCTGGATGGCCTCGTCCTGCTGAAAACGGTACTTGATCAGGATGTACGGGTTTTCCGCGGCCAGCTCGGGCGGGCTGTCGCCGGGGAAGATGATGAAGGTGCCGCCGTGGCGGGACATCCGGCAGACGCTCAGCACCCGTTTCAGGATCTGGAACTGCAGGCTCTCGATGAACTCGTCCTGGATCCGGGCCACCGGGTAGAGCACGCTGGCCCGGAATTGTTCGTGCAATTGCAGCAGGATGCTCCGTTCCTCGGCGAACAGTTTGTTCATCCACTTGGAATGGAAGGCATTGGCGCTGGAATCGATCACCCTGCCGCCGTTGAGGGTGGCGATGATCTTGAGCCCGCGGCAGATGGTGAGCATGCCCGGTCCGGTGACATGGACGACAAAAACATCGGGCAACTGCTTGGTTTTCTTGTTGCCGCCGCGTTCCTCCTGGAGCCAGCGGATGCCGGAGTTGACGATGCCCCAGATCTGGAACCCCTTGTCCGGATGCGGTTCCACGGCGATCAGGGAACGTTCGAAATCCACGGCCGGCGAGAGCCGGCGCAGTTCGTATTCGCTGAAGGGCCGCGGCGAGGAAAAGACCAGGCGATGGAACCCCTTGGGCGGTCCCTGGTCGGGCGGGAAGAGGGCGGACGGCGCCAGGATGAGGCGCAGCGTGACCGGACGGTCTTCCTCGCGCATCATGCTCACTTGGTAGCAGGTGGAGATCAACCGTTCCAGCGCGGGCTTGCCGGGCAGGACGCCGCTCTCCGCAATGCCGTCGCCCTCGGTCGGCGCGGGCGCGGCCTGCCACCGCTGGGTGATGAGCGCGACGAGTTCGGACGGGTAGACGTGCATGGGCGGCCGATCATGGAGGAGTGGGTTGCCGGAATGCGTACAGTATACCGCAGGATAGGCCGACAGGGAACCACGGAGTTGCTCTTTGTGCATCTCTTCGTCCGCGGTCCGGCGGAGAACGGGCGTCGGCCGGGATCGCTGGCGAAAAGGGTTGTGTTGCCCGTGTTTTTGCGGTAGTAGGGAGCCTTGCATCTCGTCCGGCGGCAGGAATGCCCCGGTTTATCGATAGAAAGAGCCCCCGCAGAGTGTGCCATGAAGAACGAAACCCGAGAAACCCTGGCCGATGTCCGCCTTCCCCGGATCGCGGTCCCCCCGCATCCGCCCAAACTGGAAATGTCCCCCGCGGCAAAAGAGGCGCTGCAAGAGCGGATCGCCACCATGCTGCGCCAGCAGAACGCGGTCTTGGTGGCCCACTATTACACCGACGGCGACGTGCAGGACCTGGCCGAGGCCACCGGCGGCTGCGTCGCCGATTCCCTGGAGATGGCCCGGTTTGCCGCCGCCCATCCGGCCCAGACCCTGGTGGTGGCCGGGGTGCGGTTCATGGGCGAGACCTCCAAGATCCTCAACAACGAAAAACGGGTGCTCATGCCCGCGCCCGAGGCCACCTGCTCCCTCGACGAGGGCTGCCCGATCGACCTGTTCACCGACTTCTGCGACCGCCATCCCGAGCATACCGTCGTGGTCTACGCCAACACCAGCGCCGAGGTCAAGGCCCGGTCCCACTGGGTGGTGACCTCGGGCATCGCCCTGCCTGTGATCAAACATCTGGCTGAAAAGGGGGAGAAAATCCTCTGGGGGCCGGATCAGCATCTCGGCCGTTACGTGCAGCGGCTGACCGGGGTGGAGATGCTCCTCTGGCCCGGTTCCTGCGTGGTGCACGAGGGCTTCAGGGCCGAGGGCCTGGCGCAGTTGCGCGCACTCCATCCCCAGGCGGCGGTGCTGGTCCATCCGGAATCGCCGGAGGCGGTGGTGGCGCAGGCGGACGTGGTCGGCTCCACCACCGCCCTGATTCAGGCGGTGCAAAACCTGCCCAACAAGGAGTTCATCGTCGCCACCGACGCCGGCATTTTCAACAAGATGCGGCAGTTGGCGCCGGACAAAATCCTCCTGGGCGCGCCGACCGCTGGCGAGGGGGCCACCTGCGAAAGCTGCGCCCGCTGCCCCTGGATGGAGATGAATACCCTGGAGAAACTGGCGCGGGTGCTGGAAACCGGCGAGGGCGAGATTTTAGTGACGTCGGAGTTGGCGGCCCGGGCCCGCATCCCGATTCAGCGGATGCTCGATTTCGCCGCGACCTTGAAGAAATAAGGACTGCGACGGCGTTCGGCCGGCGGCCACGAAAAGGCCAAGCCGGATTCAGACCTCCCCGCTTCTGACCGACTCCCGTGCGGGCCGGAACCGGCCCTCGGTCAGATCGAGGCCCTGGAGCAGAATGCGCGGGTCCTCGTACAGACTGCCGATCAGGCCGCGCTGCCGGCGGTTGAGCAGCAGGCGGATGTCGACCTCGGGCAGGGTCAGCATCTCGTAGTCGGTGTCGGCGTCTCCGGCCACGAGCATCGGGCGGGCACCGATCAGGCCGGTGATGATGTCGGCCTTGCCCTCGCGATAGGTGACCGGATAGGCATAGGGATCGCCGATGGTGAGCACCTCGCCCGCATCCAGGCGGACCCGGATGCCGAAGATGTGGTCCGCGTCCACCGGAAAGCCGAACCACCTCGCCGCCCCCTCCACCAGACATTCGGCGCTCGCCGAAATGACGTACCGCTCGATACCCAGTCCGGCCAGCCGGCGCATCAGGGCCAGCATCTCCGGATAGGGATGCATGCCCAGCGGCTGGCTCGCCTCGATGCGGCCGATCGGTGCCGGCGCCTCCACGGCCAGCGTCTCCTCGATAAGCGGCTCCCGCCCTGCCGCATCCACCACTTCCACAGCCAGAAAGCGCAATTCGTCGGTGGTGAATCCGGCCAGCAGCTTGGCCATGAACGGCAGCACGTAGCGCGGCCCCAGCCGCTCGTCCCTGCGGGCCTGGTCGGTGAACCAGAGCAGCAGGGCGGCGAAGAGCCGGGCCTCGGGCAGGCGCAGGGCCTGATCGGTACGGCCGGTCAGCAGCAGCGGAAACAGCGCCCGGTAGGTGTCGATTAAGGTGACGACGATGGCGGCCAGCGGCCGGCCGGCCAGTTCGCCCTCGGGTGGGGGCAGGATGGCGGCCAGTTGCTCCGGGATCAGGCGGTAATGGAGATGGCGCAGTTGATGGCGGAACACCGCCTGGCCCACGTCGCGGAAAATGCAGGTGTTGTCGAAATCGAACACCGCCACCGGCCTGACGGTGGATGGCTGCGCGGCGATCAGGGCCAGCCGTTCGTCGATCCGCGCCAGGTTCTCGGGGAACCAGTTGCCGGCGTCGTCGGCGTTGGCGGCGGCCTGCGCCGGCGGTGATGAGGGTGATGTGGTCATCGTTTGCGATGGTCGGATAGGATCGACGAGCGGGCCGCCTGCCGGGAGGGGCAGCCAGCCGATTGTGTCGGCTTATATACGATAAATGAACGAGTTTTCAAAGCGTTGTTTTCGCTGCCTCTTTTTTTGTGTTGTATGGCCTTGGAAACAATTTGGAAACAGCTACTTTGCCTGCCCCGTTCTTTCCGGTTCGACAACGTGCACTGCTGCCATCAGTTCTCTTTTTTTGAGTTAACAAGAGTTGCCTCCCTACCGATACCATTCATCAGGAGCGCTTATCCGCGCATCTCATATTTTTGCCCATGGGAGGGTCGAATGACGATCGAATCGGTAGCCCGCACGCAATACGCCCATCAATCCGCCAAGGCCGGAGCTTCGACCGCTTATGCCGGTTCAAGTTCGTTCGCCGCAATCCTCAGTGCCAAGACCGCGCAATCCGATCCCGTCGATCCGGTCACTTCGCAGGATGGCGGGCGGGTTGATTTCACCGGCATGACACGCCAGGAATTGTTCGACTGGATGAATGAGCAGCTCCGTACCGGCAAAATGACGTTCGAGGAGAGCACGCCTTTTCTGGCGATGACGGTGAGGATCTCGGAGTCCACCGGTCAGGCTGTTGACATGGCGACCGATGATACCCGCTATAATTTCATGGAAAAAGCCCGTTCGGGTCTGGAGGGGGCTTTGTGGCGCAATGACAAGGAGCAGGCGGAGAGGCTGGAGCGGGCAATCGCGATCATGAACAGCTATACGGGGCGGGGGGTGGCGTAGTTGGCAGCTCGTCAGGGATAGTGTGGAAGTGAACAAGGGCAGTCCTGCAGGGGCTGCCCTTGTTTGTGCGAAATGCCGGGAAACATGGTGGCAGGTTCTGGGACGGGTCGAACCGTGAGTTTATGGGGTTCTGCTGCACCTTGATAAAGAGAACGATTCGGTCAGACGGACCGTTTCCGGGAAGAAGCCGGCTTCGTGCCCGACCGGCGGGCTGGCCGCGGTTTCGTCTCGCCGGTGATGGTCGCCTTCTGCCGCTCCCGGCCCGCCTCGCTCGTTTCGACGAAACAGGGGTCACCGGTGAACGGATCGGTGGCCGTCCAGTACATGAGGGTGGACCAGGTGCAGGGCGTGGGGGTGAACAGTTGCACCTGGCGGGGCAGGAGGCGCAGCTCCCGCAGGCAGAAGGCCCGCAGTTCCTCCATGGCTTCCTGGGTGCAGCCGGGATGGGCGGCGATCAGGTAGTAGGTGAGGTACTGCTCCAGCCCCTCCTCCCTGGTCAGTCGGTTGAACAGGCGGCGAAAGTCGAGCAGCGCCTCGGGGCCCGGTTTGCCCATGGCCGCCAGCACCGCCGCGTTGCTGTGCTCCGGCGCGATCTTCAGTTGCCCGGAGACATGGTGGCGGACGATCTCGCGCAGATAGGCGAGGCCGTTGGCGCGGTCGGCCAGGATCAGGTCGTGGCGCAGCCCCGAGGCCACGGCGATTTTTCTGATCCCTGCGATGGCGCGCAGCCGGCGGAGCAGGTCGATGAGCGGTCCGTGGTCCGGCCTGAGGCTCGGGCAGACTGTGGGAAACAGGCAGCGCTTGTCCCGGCAGGCGCCCTTGGCCAGCTTTTTGGCGCACTCGAAGCCGTACATGTTGGCGGTCGGGCCGCCGACGTCGGCGATCACGCCCTTGAAGGCCGGGTGAGCGGCGAGACGGGTCGCTTCGCGGACCAGGGAATCGACGCTCCGCTGCTGGACCGTGCGGCCCTGATGCACGGCGATCGCGCAGAAGTTGCATTCGCCGTAGCAGCCCCGGTGGGTGGTCAGGGCGAAGCGGATGGTGTCCAGGGCCCGGACCGGCCCGTCCTTGCGGTGGCCGGGATGGAGGTCGAGTTCGAAATCCAGTTCGTGGATCGCGTCGAGTTCCGCCGTGGTCAGCGCCGGTTGCGGCGGATTGTGGACGAGGTAGCGGCTGTCCTGTTGCTGGGCCAGGGACTGGGCGGTGACCGGATCGTTGTGGTTGTAGAAGGTGCGGAATAGGGCGGTGAAGGCCTGCTTGTCCGTGGCCGCGGTTTGAAAGGAGGGCAGGGGCAGGGCCTCGGCCGGCGGTTCCTGGGCGATATGGCAGAGACCGCGGATGGCGGTCGGCGACTGTCCGGCGGCCAAGGCTTGGGCCAGCTCGACCACGCTCCGCTCGGCCATGCCGTAGAGCAGGTAGTCGGCCTTGGCGTCGAAGAGGATCGAGCGCCGCACCCGCCTGTCCCAGGCGTCGTAATGGGCGAGGCGCCGCAGGCTGGCCTCGATGCCGCCCAGCACCAGGGGCGCGGTGTGTTTGCAGTGCTGGCGGATCAGGTTGGCGTAGGCGATCACCGCCCGGTCCGGACGGCGGGTGTTGCGGCCGCCGGGAGTGTAGTCGTCGGTGTGGCGTCTGCGGCCCGAGGCGGTGCGGTTGGCGACCATGGAATCGATGGAGCCGCCAGTGATCCCCCAGAAGAGCCGGGGCTCGCCGAGCCGGCCGATATCGTCGGCCGACCGGCAGTCGGGCTGGGCGATGATTCCCACCCGGAAGCCGTGCTTGACCAGGAGCTTGCCGATCACCGCCACCCCGATGAAGGGTGAGTCGATATAGGCATCGCCGGTGACCAGGATGACGTCGAGCGCCTCCCAGCCCAAGGCGGTCATTTCTTCACGGGTGCAGGGGAGAAACATGGCGGTGCATCACTGAGCGTGCCGAGCGCATGGCGTGCGCACCCGGATGCGTGACGAGAGAAGGTGAACGACCTGCTGCCGCATCCGTGTCCGGTTCAGGTATGCTTCCGGAACGGGAAGCGTTTCCGCCGTCGAACCTGTGGGAAAGGCGGATGCCAACGGCACGCGTCCAACGGTGGCGCCGGGTTGGGCGATTGTTGACAGAAACGAGCCCGTGCTGTACGTGTATCTGTACATAAACAGGAGGCGGAGGCATAGAGCATGAATGCGATCACATATACCAGCGCGCGAGCCAGGCTTGCCGATACAATGGATCAGGTGTGCGATAATCATGAACCTATAATCATTACCCGAAGCGGCCGGCAGGCTGTCGTGATGATTTCGCTCGAAGATTACAAGGCGCTTGAAGAAACCGCGTATCTTTTACGGAGCCCGAAAAATGCACAGCGTCTTCTCGCCGCGATTGCAAGCCTGGAAAATGGCAGGGGACAAGAGCGCACGCTTGCGCCATGAAACTCATTTTCGCTGAGCAAGCCTGGGAAGATTACCTGTACTGGCAGAAAACCGATAAAAAAATGCTTCGCAGAATCAATGCGCTCATCCAGGAAATTATTCGTTCCCCTTTTTCCGGAACCGGAAAACCGGAGCCGCTGAAACATGCGTTATCCGGCTACTGGTCCCGCCGGATCAACGACGAGCATAGAATCGTGTATAAAATCCTCGATGATGCCGCGTTGACTGCCCAACTGCGCTATCATTATTGACGTCACCGGCAAGGAACCGACGAGCCTGAGCAAAGCGGGGCAAAATGTTCGGCTGGAGTGTCTCGGTGGGCTGCCGGTTTGTATACAGGTTGCTTCTGCCTTGTCTCAGGCCGATCGTACCTTCCTGGAAATCAAAACGTTCATTCAAAACGTCTCTTGTCGTTCCACTTTTCCTGCCGCCGCCGAGCGGCCGGCCAGCCAGCCGGTGGAAAATGCGGCCTGAAGGTTGTAGCCGCCGGTGTCGGCCTGGAGGTCGAGGAGTTCGCCGGCAAAGTAGAGGCCGCGCACCAGCCGGGAGGCCATGGTGCGGGGATCGACTTCGCGGGTGTCGACGCCGCCGGCGGTAACGATGGCCTCGGCCAGGGGGCGGTGGCCGGTGATGCGCAGGCGGAAATTTTTCAGCCAGTGGCGCAGCCGCCTGCGCTCCTCGCTGCGGATGGCGCCGGCGAGCGTTTCCGCGTCCAGGCCGGTTTCGTCCAGGGCCACGGTCACCATTTCCCTGGGGAGCAGGCCGCGCAGCACGCTTTCCAGCGGTTCCTTTCGCCGCTGTTCGAAATCGCGCACCAGGCGGGCGTCGAGTTTTTTCTCGTCCAGGGCCGGCTTGAGGTCGAGCAGCAGGTGGATGTCCCGGCCCTCGCCCAGGGCATCGACGATGCGGCCGCTCAGGGTGAGGATCACCGGACCGCTCAGGCCGTCCTCGGTGAAGGCCAGTTCGCCGAAGGCCTCGTCCCGTTTTCTGCCGTCGATGAACAGCCGCACCCGGATGTTGCGCAGTTGCAGGCCGGCCATCCTGCCCGCGGGGCTGCCTTCGGCCAGCAGCGGCACCAGGGCCGGGCGCACGGGAACCAGGCGATGGCCCGCCTCTTCCGCCAGCCGGTAGCCGTCGCCGGTGGACCCGGTCAGCGGATAGGAGGCGCCGCCGGTGGCCAGGATGAGGGCGTCGCAGGCAATGGTCCGGCCACCGCAGACCACGCCGGTGATGGCGCCGCCCTCGATCGCCATCCGGTCGACCGCCATACCCGTGCGGACGATAACCCCGCATCGGTCCAGCCAACGTTCGAACACCGACAGCACTTCCGGCGCCTTGCCGGAGGCCGGAAAGACGCGGCCGCCCCGTTCGGTCACCGTCGCCAATCCCAGTTCCTGAAAGAATTCCAGCAGTTCCGCAGAGAAAAAGCGGTGGAACGCCTGGCGGAGGAAGGGGCCGGTGGGGCCGAAGTGGCCGAGAAATTCCGGCAGCGGCGCGACATTGGTCAGGTTGCAGCGGCCCTTGCCGGTGATGCAGAGTTTGCGGCCTGGCCGGCCCATCTTTTCCAGAAGAACCACCTCGGCTCCGGCCAGAGCGGCCTGGCCGGCGGCCATCAGACCGGCGGCGCCGCCGCCCGCCACCACCACCCGTACCGGGCTGTCGGGCCGCGCCGGGTTGAAAAGATCGTCTGCCGGGAAAGGGGTGGAAGCGTGCATGCCGGAGTACTACCCCAAACCATGGGGAAAAAACATCACAATCGTCATGATGCCGCTGAATGCCGGCCGGATGCCGGCAAGAATTCGATTGCAAAAGGCGGGAAAACGAGGGAGAATGCGGCCCTGCCGCGTAACCGGCGTCCACCACCCTCACGATACCGGTGGAGACGGCGCGCGGCGGACAGACAACGCTTAGTCCCGTATCGGCGGGAGCGGGGGACCCACATTTTACGGGGCGGATCGCACACGCGTAAGGCACTCTCAGCCCGAGCCCGTCAGCTCACCTCGTCTGCGTCATGGGAGCCTCCGGTTGTTTTGCCAGAGGCTGCATTGCCTTGGCCATCAACAGGAGAACTCCGTGGACGCGCCCGCTATCCCCGTTTCGCCTCCCTCCAGAGTCGACGATCACCATAAAGCCCCGCTGGCCCATCTGGCCCTGGCCGCCCTGGGCATCATCTACGGCGATATCGGCACCAGCCCCCTCTACACCATCAAGGAGTGCTTTTTCGGTTCGCACGGCGTGCCGACCACCCCGGCCAACATCCTGGGGATTCTCTCCATGGTGTTCTGGTCGCTGATCTTCGTGATCAGCATCAAATACATCCTCTTTATCCTCCGGGCCGACAACAAAGGGGAGGGCGGCATGTTCTCCCTGCTGGCCATGCTGCGCGGCCGGCTGAAGAACGAGAAAAGGCGCTGGGCCGTGCTGACCCTCCTCACCGCCTCGGGGGCGGCGCTCCTCTATGGCGACGGCGTGATCACCCCGGCCATCTCGGTGCTGTCGGCCGTCGAGGGCCTCAACATGGCCACCGACGCGGCCGCCCCTTTCGTGGTGCCGCTGACCTGCCTGATCCTGGGCGCGCTGTTCTTCTTCCAGCGGCACGGCACAGAAGTCATCGGCAGGGTTTTCGGCCCGGTGATGGTCCTTTGGTTCGGCACCCTCGGCGTACTGGGGCTGCTGGCCGTGGTCAAACAGCCGGTGGTGCTCGCCGCCATCAATCCAGCCCATGTGATCACCTATTTCGCCGACAATCACCTGCACGGCGCGGTATCCCTGGCCTCGGTGGTGCTGTGCATCACCGGCGGCGAGGCCCTGTACGCCGACATGGGCCACTTCGGCCGCCTGCCCATCCGCCTGACCTGGTACCTGGTGGTCCTGCCCGGCCTGTTGCTCAACTATTTCGGCCAGGGGGCCTATCTGCTGACGCACCCGGCCGGTATCGACACCAACCCCTTCTTCGCCCTGGCGCCCAATGGCCTGCTCTATCCCCTGGTAGCCCTGGCCACGCTGGCGACGATCATCGCGTCCCAGGCCATGATCTCCGGCGTCTATTCCATGACCCAGCAGGCCATTCAATTGGGATTCACGCCGCGCATGCGCATCGTGCACACCTCGGAGAAGGCCAAGGGCCAGATCTACATCCCCACGGTCAACTGGATGCTGATGATCGCCTGCCTGACCCTGGTGCTGGCCTTCCGGGAATCCTCCCGCCTGGCCGCGGCCTACGGCTTCGCGGTGACCGCCTCGATGACCATCACCTCGATCGTCTATTTCCAGGTCACCCGGATCAAATGGAACTGGCCGCTGTGGCAGGGCTTGGCCCTGGTGTGCCTCTTCCTCTTTTTCGACAGTTCCTTCCTGGGGGCCAACATCCTCAAGATCAAGGACGGCGGCTGGATCACCATCTGCATCGCCACCGTCATCCTGGTGGCCATGATCACCTGGCGCGACGGCCGGGCCATTCTGGCCAAGCATTACGATCTGATGCGGCTGCCGACCGACGTCTTTCTCAACGATCTGGCCAAGTACAGCCCGCAGCGGACGGCCGGCACCGCCGTGTTCATGTCGATCAATCCCGTGGGCATTCCCCATACCCTGCTCCATCACCTCAAGCACAACGAGGCCCTGCACGAGCGGGTCCTGCTCTTTTCCGTGCTGTCGGCGGAGACGCCGACCATTGCCGACGAGGAGCGGATTCAGTTGGAGGATCTGGGCCAGGGCATCTACCGGGTCCGGGCCCACTACGGCTTCATGGAAAGCCCCAACATGCCGAAACTCCTCGAACTGCTGGGCAAAAAGGGGCTGGCGATCGACATCTACACCACCTCCTTCTTCCTCGGCCGGGAGACCCTCTTGGCCACCGGCACCTCGCCCATGGCCGCCTGGCGCAAGCACCTGTTCATCTTCATGTCGCGCAACGCCTGGAACGCCACCTCGTTTTTCAAGGTGCCGCCCGACCGGGTGGTGGAACTGGGCAACCAGGTGGAAATCTGATATTTTTCCGGTTGCCCGACTGCCGGTCCGCCGCGTCCTTCCAGCCCCCTTTTGCCGTCCTTCGGCGGGGACGGGGCGCTATCTTTTTGACATTCGCCGGCTTGTCACCTACATTCGGGGGGGTGAGACCGGCGGCCATGGCCGCCTGCCCTTTCCCTTTCGTCATGATGGCGCCCGTGCACTCCAACACCATCACCGTTCTGTTGCTCTCCATGGCGCTCCTGCTGGTAGCGGCCCGGATACTGGGCGAGCTGGCGCACCGCCTGCGACAACCCGCGGTGGTGGGCGAGCTGCTGGCCGGGGTACTGCTCGGCCCCACCGTGCTCGGGACCATCGCCCCGGAAGCGAACGCCTTCCTTTTTCCCGGAACCGGTCCGGGTGCGGTTGCCTTCGACACCATCGCCGGCGTGGGCGTGACCCTCTTTCTCATGGTGGCCGGGCTGGAGGTCGATCTCTCCAACGTGTGGCGCAAGGGCCGGACCGGCCTCAAAGTCGGGATAGCCGGCATCGCCATCCCCTTTGCCGCCGGCCTGCTCGGCGCCTGGCATCTGCCGCGGTTCTTCGGGGCGCAGCCGCACGTCGACCCGCTGCTTTTCGCCCTGTTCCTGGCCATCGCCATGTCGATCTCGGCCCTGCCGGTGATCGTCAAGACGCTGCTCGACCTCAACCTCTACCGCAGCGATTTCGCGGTGGTGGTCATCAGCGCGGCCGTTTTCAACGATCTGGTCGGCTGGATCATCTTCGCCGTGGTGCTGGGCATGATCGACAATGCCGCCGATCTCGCCCACGGCCTCACCCGCACCGTGACCCTGGCCCTGGGATTCGTTCTCTTTGTGTTCACGGCAGGCCGCAAGCTGATCCACCGGCTGCTGCCCTATGTTCAGGCCTACACCTGGTGGCCCGGCGGCGAGATCGGCTTTGTCGTCATCCTCACCCTGCTGGGGGCCTCCTTCACCGAGTGGATCGGCATCCACGCCATTTTCGGCGCCTTCTTCATCGGCATGGCCGTGGGCGATTCGCCCCACTTGCGTCAGCGCAGCCGCTCGATCATCGACCAGTTCGTGGTCAACATCTTCTCGCCCGTCTTTTTCGCCAGCATCGGCCTCAAGGTGAACTTCATCGCCCACTTCGACGGTCCCCTGGTCCTGGCCGTGCTGGCGGTCGCCTGCGGCTGCAAGCTGGTCGGCGGCGCCGCGGGCGCCAAGTGGGGGCGGCTGGGCAACCGGGAAGCTCTGGCTGTGGGCTTTGCCATGAATTCGCGCGGGGCGATGGAGATCATCCTGGGGCTGCTGGCCCTGGAACAGGGCATCATTTCGCGGGAGTTGTTCGTGGCCCTGGTGATCACCGCGATCCTGACCTCGATGATGAGCGGGCCGATGATCCAGGCGATCCTGCGGCCGTCCCGGAAGGCGCGGCTGGAGGATTCGTTCCATCTGGGCCTTTTTCTGCCCGAACTGCGGGCCGACTCGATGAGGGCGGTGATCGAGGAGATGGCGGCCCCAGTGGGTCGGGTGCTGGGGGGGCGGCTGGAGCCGAACCGCATCAGGCGGGTGCGGTGCGGCCCCGAGGACGTGGCCTGTGCCGCCATCGTCAACGACGTGCTGCTGCTGGCCGCGGGCCTGGAGGAGATCAGCCGGCCCTCTGTGGTCACCGGCATCTCCACCGGCGGGATCAGGCTTTCCCCGCTCGACGAGCAGCGTGTCCACGTGGTGTTCCTCATCCTGTCGCCGGCCGACGATCCCGCCCTGCGCGGCGACATGGTGGCCGAACTCTCCCGGCTCTACAGCGATCCGGCGATGATCGCGCAGACCCTCCAGTGCCGCGGCTTCACCGAGTTTCTCGCCCTGATCCGGACCTCGACGGTCTCCTCGCAGCAGGAATGAGCCGGCGGGCGGTCAGGGCTGCACCCGGCCGAAACCCCAGGCAAAGGAGGCGCGCGTCCATTCGCCGCCGCCGAGACGCACCCCGGCAAACATGGTTTCGGCCATCCGGGTCGAGCCCAGGAGGCGTGCCACCTCGATCATCAGTTCGGCATCGGCGATCAGACGTTCGACCTCCTCGCCCGGATAGCCGGCCCAGTATTTGAGATCGTGCCGGAAGCAGGACGGATAGAGATCGTATCCCCGCCACTGGTCGAACCACAGGGAGCAGCCGTCGGAGGCGAACGGCCGGCCGGGTGGATCGGCGGCGATCTTCGCCCACAGCGCATCGAGACCGAAGTGGGTACAAATGGCCTCGATGCGAGTCAACGAAACGACTTCTCCTCTCTCGGGAAGCTCCATTGTTCCTCCTTGGCCGGGTCGGCCTGCGGATGAGCGGTTGGGTCAGGGATGGAGAGCAGGGCCGTCCCCTGCCGGGAATCCCGACCGGGGACCGGCTTCGCGATCCGGGAAGGGCAGGGGCAGTTGCCGGATGCGCCGGAGCCGCGCCTCCCGTTCGTCGCACAGATTGGCGACCGTGACCCCGACCAGGCGGACGGGCCGCCGTCCGGCCTCGGTCGCGGCGAGCAGCCGCGGCAGGTGGGCGAGGATGTCGGCCGCGTCGAAAAAGCCCTGGTTGGTGGTGCAGGAGCGGGTGACGGTGGTGAAATCGCTGTAGCGGACTTTGAGCGTCAGGGTGCGGCCGCCGGTTTTCTTGCGCGCCAGCAGGTCGGCCACCTCCCGGACCTGCTCGTGCAGGACCGCGCTCACTTCGGCCAGCTCGCGGATATCCGTGGCCAGGGTGGTCTCCGAACCGATGGATTTGCGTACCCGCACCGGCTCCACCGGCCGGTGGTCGATGCCTCGGGCCATGTCGTGGAAGAACCGGCCGTTCTTGCCGAACGCCGCCACCAGTTCCTCCAGGGAGAAGCGGAGCAGGTCGCCGCCGGTGCGGATGCCGTGTTCCCGCATTTTTTGCTCGGTTACCCGGCCGACGCCGTAGAACGCGCCGATGGGCAGGGCGGCCAGAAAGGACTGGGCCCGCTCCGGGGGGATGACGGTGAGGCCGTCGGGCTTGCGGTGACCGGAGGCGATTTTGGCCAGGAATTTGTTGTAGGAGACGCCGGCCGAGGCGGTGAGCCCGGTGGCCGAGTGGATGGCGGCGCGGATGTGTTCGGCGATCCGGGTGGCCGAAGGCTCGGCCAGCAGATTGTCGGTGACGTCGAGGAAGGCCTCGTCCACGGAGAGCGGTTCCACCAGGGGCGTGTAGCGGTGGAACAGGGCCATGATTTTCCGGGAAACCTCCTGGTAGCGCGCCAGCCGCGGCCTGAGGAACACCGCCTGCGGGCAGAGCTGGTGCGCCCGGCCGCTGGGCATGGCCGAATGGACGCCAAAGGCGCGGGCCTCGTAGGAACAGGCCGCGACCACGCCCCGGCTCGTGGGCTCGCCGCCGACGATCACCGGCAATCCCCGCAGTTCCGGCCGGTCGAGCTGCTCGACCGAGGCGAAAAAGGCATCCATGTCGACGTGAATGATCTTGCGGACGGGCGGCACGGGAAAAACGGTTTGGCCTCAAGCGGTTGTCGCCATTGACGCTGGTTGCGGTCACGGCTATTATCGAATTGCATGCACCGGCTTTTGCTCGCCTTTTACCATACTCCCAGCCAGAAGATCGGACAACAGGTTGCTGGGCTGCCTCCGGAATACCCGGCTCGTACCGGACTCGATCAGGCCCTTGGGAAGGTTATGTGGTTGGCGTATCTCGCGAGAAGAAAATAAGGGCGGAGAGAGGAATCCGGGGACGAATGGAGCCATCGGCGCTGAGCCGGGCGGCGTGCTCCGAAACCGGAAACAAGGGGCAAACTGTTTGAGCGCAGCGAGTTTTTGCCCCGCCGGTTTCGGGGCGCGACGAACGGGGTTGTCTCAGCGGCGCGGCTGCCTTTTCTTTTGGTTCTTTTCTTTGGGCAAGCAAAGAAAAGAACGCCCCTCCCGCAGGGAGACAGAACTTCATGGGTGTTACAAGCGATTGAAAAGAAGAATGAGTTGTAGGAGGTATTCAGTGCAAAATCTCGTTGAAATAAAAGAAAATATTGTTCTAATTCGGATTAATAAGCTGTTCGATCCGGCTATGACGCAAGAGCAGATGTATGAAGCAACGAGAGGTGTCTGGAGAATTGGCTCCCGTAGAAATAAAGCAGATTTTGCCTTTGCTGTCTTCAAGGGGGAAGTAAAGGAGGTTTACAAGATAATTTCATGGCATCCTGCTGGCACTTTGAAATATTATTCAAGAATAATAAATAGTTTTCTTGAAAAGAATGACATGGGGAAAAGGTGGGAATTTGATGGTGTCGTTGCAGAAGAAGAAATTCGAAAAAAATACGTGGGCCAATCTGTTAAGCAATTTTTTCAAAAGGGCGCCTCTAATCCAGTTATTTAGTGATTATCCACAAATAATTTGCTCGCAATTTTCCCACCTCCAGCTAATATCCGTTGAAACCAAGCAACGGGGGGAGAAATGGCACGCATCAAAACCTGGGAAATTTCGGATGCATTCTGGGCGATCGTTGAACCGTTGATCCCCACAGATCTGCGAGAAGCCGGAAAAGAATATACTCGTAAGCCGGGCGGCGGCCGAAAGCCGAAGTATTCGAACCGACTCTTTTTCTCCGCAATAGTGTACGTCCTGAGGACAGGAATCATCTGGAACGCCTTGCCGCGTGAGAAATTTGAAGGCGTCAGTTCTGCTATGGTT
>NZ_JHZB01000020.1 GCF_000621145.1 Desulfobulbus elongatus DSM 2908 | reverse complement strand
CTCAGGTAGGTCAGGCCCACCAGCAAACGTATCGGGATCCCCGGCCGGCCTTCCTCAGAGTACAGCTTGCCAAACTCGCGTTCGAACACTCCCCAGTCAATCAGCCCGCTCAGTCGATACAATTCATGCCGGCGGTTGAGAATGCTCTCCAAGCGGTTACGGAACATGTCCAGCTGGGGACTGGAAATCTGCTTCTTTGGCTGCATCGAAAATCACCAGAAATTGAAGGAGAAAAGTACTATATCCTGCAATTTATAGTGATATATTTTTCAGTTTTTATCTATATATTTCAACTCGCTGAGAGTTTTTCACGGTCGACTATGGTAAGCTCCTTTCAGCTTACAAGATCAGCCAGACTTCGCCTGGCGCACCAGAAAATTGAGTTCAGATGGGAGTATGTCGGAGGCAACCGGCAGTGTTCAGCAGGCACTGTGCCAGTTGTCATCCCGTTGAGAAACAGTTTGTATTTCCGTTATGATTGGGATACCTCTTCAAAACAGGTGATCGCAACTGAGGAAAAATATCCTGTTCCGTTCAGATGTTTGGTTCCTTTTTATCCGGGGAAGGGATGTCGGGCGTGGGGAGACGGTCAATTCCGTTGACTCGCATGTTCTTGCAGACCTTAACTTTGATCGAGGGAGGCGGCAATGGAAGAGCTCCAGCTGAGCAGGGCATTCACATTGATAGAACCGGGACCGGTTGTCCTTGTCACCACAAATGACGGCAAGAAGGACAACATAATGACTATTTCCTGGACCATGGTAATGGAATTCTCACCGGTTTTTGCCATGACCACGGGGATGTGGAACTACTCGTATACCGCGCTTGCAAAGACAAGGGAGTGTGTGCTTGCCATTCCGACCGTGGATTTGATCGATCAGGTTGTGGGGGTGGGAACATGCTCGGGATCGGACACGGACAAGTTTGAAACGTTCGGGTTCACCCCTCTGAAGGCCAAGCATGTCCGGGCGCCGTTGATCAAGGAGTGTCTGGCGAATATCGAATGCAGGGTTGTCGATATCGTTAACAGGCACAACATCATCGTGATGGAGGGTGTTGCCGCGTATTTTGACGGTTCGCGAGGAGAAAAAAGGACCCTTCATGCCGTTGGCGATGGTACCTTTATCGTGGATGGGGGCAGGATCGACAGAAGGCAGATGATGCAGATCAAGCTGCCGTCCGGAGTTTGATTCGTCTCGGCCGCCATCGCCGGCCAACGCCTCGCCCCTTCAGAATTTCGGTGGCCATGGCGAAAAAAATCGGGAAAAAACCGGCCCGAGAGAAGCCTCCCCCAAGATGGACGCCTTGCGTCTCCCGACAATGGACATGGCAACCGACACTCTCTTCAGATAGCCATGACGAGGCAAAGGCGGGGCGGCTGTCGGTGCGAGCCGCGAGCCGGAGGTCGGCCCAAGGCTCTTGTGGCGAAGTCTGTTTTCGGGTACAACTCCCCGAACGGCCTTCGGATTCCATGGCTTTGCCGGAAAAGCGCGAACCCCGGGGTGCGGCCCCGGCACCATCGACGACAAACGACCTGCCGAGCCATGGACGGTCTGTATCTGGGCGCGTGGACAGAGAACATCCGGCAATTTCAACACGGTCAACAAGGAGAGGAGTGGTCCGATGAAAGTGTACACCGGCGGTGGCGACAAAGGGAAAACCAGTCTCTTTTCAGGCGAGCGCGTGCCCAAACATCATGTTCGCATCGAGGCCTACGGCGATCTCGACGAACTCAACTCGTTCCTGGGCGTTCTCGCAGCGCTGCTTCCGGATGGTGAACAGGCGGTGCAAAACGATCTGGAAGGAATGCAGTCCACCCTGTTTCTTGCCGGTGCCTGGCTGGCCACCACCCCGGATTCATCCGCCACGGCCTATCTCAGCCCATTGCCCGAAACCGCCGCCAAGGATATTGAAAAGCGGATCGACGCCCTGTCGGAGGTCCTGCCGGAATTGAAGGAATTCATCCTGCCCGGCGGCCAGCCGGTGGCGGCTTGGGCGCATGTGGCCAGAACCGTGTGCCGGCGCTGCGAGCGGCGGCTGACCAATCTGATCGAATCGGCCAATGGCAACGGTGCCGAACTGGCCGCCATCCAGGTTTATCTCAACCGGCTGTCCGATTATCTCTTCGTGCTTGCCCGCTATCTCAACAAGGTACTGGGAACCGCCGACACGACCTGGAAAAAATGATCGGGGCAACGTCACCCCTCCACACGGTGGCAGTGACGGCGAGGGAGTGGCTGAACGGGGACACCTTCGTCCTGACCTGCGACCGGCCCGTCGGATTCAGCTTTCAGGCAGGGCAGCACGTCACGCTGGCGCTCGACGGGGAAGAACGGGAATACACGCTCATCTCGCCGCCGGACGCCCCGGACCTGCGCTTTCTGATCAAGCGGGTCGCGGACGGCAGGTTGAGCGGCGTTCTGTCCGGTCTGCCGCCGGGAACCGCTCTGCGCATGAGCAGGGCAAAGGGCTATCTCACCTACCGGCCGACGGACCGGGCAGTGGTCTTCGTGGCCAACGGGGTGGGCGTCGCTCCCTTCGTGGCCATGGCGGCCGCCGGCATCGCCGGTTTCACGATGATCCAGGGGGCGAGGACCCCTGCCGGTCTCTTTTTCCGGCATGAACTGAGTCGCGCCGCCGGCCGTTCCATCCCCTGTCTTTCCGGCGTGCCGGACCAGGCGATCAACCTGACCGGCCTGCATTGGGGCCGCGTGACCGACTATGTCGCACGCCACCTTGAACCGGGACAATACGATTTCTATCTTTGCGGCTCCCGGGCCATGGTCACCGACATGACCCTGCTGCTCGATCAGCTCTGTCCCGACGCCCGCATCTACAGCGAGGCCTACACTTGAGCACAGGCCGCCGGCCCGGAATCGCTCAGAACAACCCCTGCAGGTAGCGATGCATGGATTCGGCGGCATCCAGTCCCTGGCAAACCGCCTTGGCGACGGTCTGCGGGCCGAGCACGGTATCGCCGCCGGCAAAGATCCACTCCACGCTGGTCTGCAGGGTGACCGGATCGACCACATAGGTGCCCTGCGGCGTCACTGCCACCGGCACGGTCTCGTCGTGCACCGGGATCACCTTCTGGCCGACGGCGGCGATCAGGGCATCGGCCTCCAGGAGGAAATTAGACCCCTCGATCGGCACCGGCCGCCGCCGGCCGCTCCGGTCCGGCTCGCCCGGCTGCATCCGGATGCATTCCACCCCGGTCAACTGGCCGTTCTCGCTCAGGATACGCATCGGCGCCGCCAGCAGTAGCAGGCGGACGCCTTCCTCCTCGACATGGGTGATCTCCACCATCGAGGCCGGCATCTCCTCGCGGGTGCGGCGATAGACGATGGTCACCTCCTTCCAGCCCGAGCGCAGGGCCACCCGCGCCACGTCGATGGCCACGTTGCCGCCGCCGATCACCACCACCCTGTCGCCCAGGGCGATCTCCCGGCCGGTGAGCATCTGGTTCAGATAGTCGATGCCGGACATGACCCCTCTGGTTTCCAGTTCCCCTTCGAGCCCGAGCCGGCGGCTCTCATAGGCGCCGATCCCCAGAAACACGGCGGCGAACCCTTGCTCGTGCAGTTCGGACAGGGTCAGGTCGCTCCCCACGGTGATGCCGGTCTTGACGTTGACCCCGCACTGCTGCAGGGCATAGAGCTCGGCGCCGATGATGTTGCGCGGCAGGCGATAATTGGGGATGCCGACGCTGAGCATGCCGCCGAACACCGGCAGCGATTCGAACACGGTGCAGCTGTAGCCCTTGTGCGCCAGCGAATGGGCCACGGTGATCCCGGCCGGCCCCGAGCCGATGACCGCCACCTTGATCCCGTTTTTCGGGGCGCAGCGCGGCGAGAGGTTCTTGCCGTTGATGATCATCCAGTCGGCGAGGAAGCGCTCCAGCAGGCCGATGGCCACGGGCGCGTCCTTCTTGCCCCTGATGCAGGCACCCTCGCACTGGAATTCGTGGGGACAGACCCGGCCGCAGATCGAGGGCATGGAGCTGGTTTCCCGGATGGTCCAGTAGGCTTCCTCGAATTTGCGCTGGCGGAGGAGGTCGATGAAGCGGGGGATGTCGTTGCCGATCGGACACCCCAGCACGCACAGCGGCTTGCGGCACTGGAGGCAGCGCCGGGCCTCGACCAGGGCGGTCTGCTCGTCGAACCCTTTTGAAACTTCGTCGAAATTGTCAATCCGCTCCCTGGGATTGAGTTCGCGCGGCTGTTGTCTGGGAATGGCCAGTTGCTCCCTGATGTTCATGGCGATACCGGATGGTGAAGGTGAAGAAATGATTCCGATTCATAGCAGGCTTGCTGTCAACAGGCAACAGGGAACAGGGCCATTTGCGTGCCGCTCGCCCGGCTTCCGGTTCGATGCAGGTCATCTTCCCGATGCTCCTCTTTCCTTATTGCAGGTTAGGCAGAGAGGTCCGCAGCTTGGCGTTTCCGGCGTCCAATCTCACTTCTTGCCGCTCCCCTGTTTGCTGCTGGGCCAGGGGGCGGTTTGCCATAGCATCTCCCCCATCGGGTCGGTTCCATGCAGTGCCTGCGCCGGCCGCCTCGGGCGGAAAACGGGCGCGCCCCGATTTTGCCCTTGCGGAACGCGAAAGAACAATGGCATAATGCCGACATTATGCACATCTCGCACAACAGGCAAGCCCGGTTCGATCCGCCGTTGGTGGCCATTTTCGGCTGTGGCAACATCCTGCTCGGCGACGACGGCTTCGGCCCGGCGGTGATCGAGCAATTGGCAGGGGCCGGCCTGCCGGCAACGATCCGCCTGATCGACGCCGGCACCGCCATCCGCGAATATCTGCTCGACTATTTGCTGGCGCCTGAGTTGCGGCCCGTTCTGTTGATCGTCGTCGATGCCGCTCCGGGCCAGAACGGCAGGATCGGCCAGGTGAGGCGGTGCACGCCCGCAGATTTGCCCGCGCCCAAGATCCACGATTTTTCCCTGCACCAGTTCCCCACGGTCAATCTTTTGCGGGAACTGGCGGAGGAGACGGGCATCGAGGTCGTGCTCCTTCTGGCCGGCATCGACCAGCCGGCCGCGCTGTGCGCTCCTGGCCTGTCGCCGCGGGTCCGGGCCGCCGTCGACGGGGCCTGCGCCCGGATCATGGCCCTTGTTGCCCCCTATCTTCTTGCCCCGGAGACGGCCGCGCCATGATCTACGAGACGAAAGTCAACGATTTGGCGGAAGAATTCGGGGTGCACCGCAACACCATCCGCAACTGGATCAATTCCGGCGTCTTGCCGGCCCAGGAGGGGCCGGGCCGCCGCTACCTGATCCAGTGGGAGGATTACAAGCGGCTCTGCGACAAATACAACCGGGAGCCGCGTTTCGTGCCCGATGTCGCGGCTGCCGGCGAGTCCGCGGCCGCGCCGCGATCCCCCGTCTCCGCCCCGGTGCCCGTCCGCCTGGGCGTGAAGACCAACCCCCTGCATACCTCGCCGGCCCTGGCCGATATCTGCCTCACCTGCGGTTCCTGCGCCGGCGCCTGTCCCATCGCCGGGGTCGATGACCTCGATCCGCGCAAGATCGTGCGCATGGCGTTTCTGGGCCTGGAGGAGGAACTGGTGGCGAGCGGCTGGCCGTGGAAATGCACCCTGTGCGGCAAATGCGAGGCGGTCTGCCCGATGAACGTCGAGATCGTGCAACTGCTGCGGCAGATCCGGGCGCGTTGCGAGCGGGACAAGATTCCGGCGGCCATCCGCAAGGGAGTGGTCACCTGTCTGGAAAAAGGCAACAATCTCGGCATCCCCAAGGACGATTTCCTCGCCTTGGCCAGGGAAATGGGCGAGGAACTGGCCCAGACCTCCTGCCCCGGTTTTGTCACCCCCATCGACGCGCGTGGCGCCCGGCTCCTGGTGACGGTCAACTCGAAGCTGCCGTTCGCCGAACCGGAGGCCATGACCTGGTGGTGGAAAATCCTGTACGCCGCCGGCGAATCCTGGACCATCTCCTCCGAATATTGGGAGGGGCTCAACTGGGGCCTCCATGCCGGCGACTACAGCGCCATGCGCACCATCGTCAAACGGATCATCGACAATATCGAGCGGCTCAACTGCACGGCCCTGCTCCTGCCCGAATGCGGCCATGCCTACTACGCCACCCGCTACGCCCTGGAGCGCTGGTTTCCCGAATCCCTGCAACAGTTCAAGATGTACACGGTGTTCGACCTTCTGCTCGAATATCTCAACGAGGGCAGGATCCGGCTCGATCCCGCCAGCCAGACCAAGCTGACCACCTTCCACGACTCCTGCCACTACGGCCGCCACTCGCTCAAGACCTTCGGCCACGGCTACTTCGAGGAGGCCCGCACCCTGACCCGGGCCTGTTGCACGCGCTACGTCGATCTCGTTCCGGACCGGGAGGAAGGCTACTGCTGCGGCGCCGGCGGCGGGGCCTGGGCCGATCCCTTCGGGGCCGAACGGGTTTTTCACGGCCGGATCAAGGCCCGCCAGATCGGTGCCTCCGGCGCCAAGCTGGTGGTCACCTCCTGCATCAACTGCCGCGACCAGATCCGCTTTTCGCTCAACCGTGAGTTCAACCTCAATGTCGAGGTCCAGTTCCTCTGGGAACTGGTGGCCAATGCCCTGAGCATGACGCCGCAAGGCGGGAACGAGGCGCGCCATGCCTGAACGGACCATGATCGGGGCGGTCCTGGTGGTGGGCGGCGGCATCTCCGGGATGCAGGCGGCGCTCGACCTCGCCGATTCCGGCTATTTCGTGTACCTGGTGGAGAAAACCGGGGCCATCGGCGGTGCCATGCCCCAGTACAACAAGGTGTTTCCCACCAACGACTGCGCCATGTGCATCATCTCGCCCAAGCTGGTCGAGTGTGGCCGCCACCCCAACATCCGCATCATGACCCTGTCGACGGTGATCGACATCACGGGCAAGGCGGGGAACTTCACGGTGCGGGTGCTCGAACATCCCCGGTATGTCGATCCGGCCAAATGCATCGCCTGCGGCCAGTGCAGCAGCCGCTGTCCCAGGAGCGTCGACGATTCGTTCAACATCTTCATGGCCAAGCGCAAGGCCATCTACATCAAATATCCGCAGGCGGTGCCACTCAAGTACCAGATCGATCCCGAGGCCTGCATCCGATTGCAGCACCCGGAGAAATGCGGAATCTGCGCCGAAATCTGCCCGCCCGGCGCCATCGATTTCACCGACCTCGGCCGCGAGCACGACCTCCGGGTGGGGGCGGTGATCATGGCGCTCGGTTTCCAGCCCTTCGACCCCGGCAAGACCAGGGCCTGGGGCTACGGTCTCTATCCCAACGTGGTCACTTCGCTCCAGTTCGAACGCTTCCTGTCGCCGGGCGGCCCCACCGGCGGCGTCCTCGCCCGTCCCTCGGACCGCAAGCCGGTGCAGCGGATCGCCTTTCTGCAGTGCGTCGGCAGCCGCGACAGGAACCGTTGCAACAACGAATACTGCTCGACGGTCTGCTGCATGTACGCCATCAAGGAGGCCTTGACCATCAAGGAGGCTTATCCGGAGGTGGAGGTGACCATCTTCTACATGGACATGCGCACCCCGGGCAAGGAGTTCGAGCGCTATTACGAACGGGCCCGCACCGAATACGGTGTCCGTTTCGTCCGCTCCCGCATCCACGGGGTCGAGCCCAAGGGCAACAAGGGTGATTTGCGCCTGCACTATATCAATGCCCACGGCAAGCAGGTGGAGGAAACCGTCGACCTAGTGGTGCTGTCGGTGGGCTTGGAAACGCCCGATGCCATGGTCCGGCTGGCCGAGAAGATCGGCATCCACATGACCCCGGACCGGTTCGCCTCGATCTCGGCCTTCATGCCGGTCCATACCTCCCAGAAGGGCATCTTCACCTGCGGCGCCTTCAACGGTCCACGCGACATCCCCCAGTCGGTGATCGGCGGTTCGGCGGCGGCGGCCAGCGTCTCGGCCCTGCTCAACCCGGTCCGCCACACCCAGACCCGCACCCTGCCGCCTCCGCCGGAACAGGATGTCAGCCGGCAGGAACCCCGCATCGGCGTGTTCATCTGCCACTGCGGCACCAACATCGCCGGCGTGGTCGATGTCGAGGAGGTGGCCGCCTATGCCGCCACCCTGCCGCAGGTGGCGCATGTGGCCCGCAACCTCTTCACCTGCTCCCAGGACACCCAGGACCTGATGGTGCAGCAGATCAGCGACAAGGGCCTGAACCGGATCGTGGTCGCCGCCTGCACCCCGCGGACTCACGAGCCCCTATTCCGCAAGACCCTCAAGTCGGCCGGCATCAACGAATACCTGATCGAGATGGCCAATATCCGCAACCAGAACGCCTGGGTGCACGGCCAGGAGCCGGAAACGGCCACGGCCAAGGCCAAGGATCTGGTCCGCATGGCGGTGGCCAAGGTGCGCCGGCAGACGGCCCGCAAGCCGTTGCGCATCCCCATCACTCCGTCGGTCCTGGTCATCGGCGGCGGAGTGGCCGGCATGACGGCGGCGCTCAACCTGGCCGAACAGGGCTATCGCATCCATCTGACCGAAAAGACGACCCAGTTGGGCGGCAATGCCCTGCACCTGTACCAGACCTGGAACGGCGAGCACGTCCCCCGGTTTCTCAAGGAACTGAAGGAGGCGGTCCAGCAGCATCCCCGCATCGAGGTGAGCTACACCAGCACGGTCGCCGCGGTCAGCGGTCATGTGGGCAACTTCACCACCCTGATCCGCACCGGCTCGAGCCGCAAGCGGACCATCGACCACGGCGCGGTCATCATCGCCACCGGCGCCAAGCGCTACATCCCCGAGGAGTTCGAGTACGGCAAGATTCCCAAGGTGGTGGCCTCGATCGAGTTCGACAAGCTGCACATGCACAACGAAACCAGGGTGGCCAACGGCAAATCCTTCGTCTTCATCCAGTGCGTCGGCTCGCGCACGCAGGAGCGGCCCTACTGTTCGAAATCCTGCTGCACCCATTCGATCCAGAGCGCCATCAAGCTGAAGAAAGAGGCGCCCTCCCGCCAGATCTACATCCTGTACCGGGAGATCCGCACCTACGGCCAGCGCGAGCGGATCTACAACCAGGCCCGGGAGATGGGCATCGTGTTCATCAACTACGAACAGCACGGGCCGCCCCGGATCAGGAGGGCGGACAGCGGCGTGCTGGTGGAGGTGTGGGACCATGTGCTCCACCGGCCCCTGGAGATCCGGGCGGACATGGTCATCCTCGCCGCCGCCACCCTGGCCAACCCCGAGGCCGTGGCCCTGGCCAACATGTTCAAGCTGCCGCTCAGCAAGGACGGTTTTTTCCAGGAGGCCCACGCCAAGCTGCGGCCGGTGGAATTCCATGTCGACGGCGTGTTCGTCGCCGGCCTGGCCCATTACCCCAAGCCGCTGGAGGAATCGATCTCCCAGGCCCTGGCCGCCGCCGCCAAGGCGGGCCGGCTGCTGGCGCGCAAGGAGATCGCCCTGGAGCCCAACATCGCCCTGGTCGATCCGGAGCGATGCGACGACTGCGCCCTGTGCATCGACGTCTGCCCCTACCGGGCGATCAAGCTGGCGGAATACAGGGACTCGGAAGGCACGCTGCGCACGACCGTGACCGTGGACCGCGTGCTCTGCAAGGGCTGCGGCATCTGCCAGGGTACCTGCCCCAAACGCGGCATTGACGTGGCCGGGTTCACCACCGCCCAGATCGAGGCCCAGATCGACGCGGCCCTGGAATCGCCGGCGCCGGAGGGGGCGATATGAACCGGGAGCCGGTCATCCTCGCCTTCTGCTGCAACTGGTGTTCCTATGCCGCCGCCGATCTGGCCGGCATCTCCCGCCTGCAGTATCCCGGCTCGATCCGGATCATCCGGGTGATGTGCTCGGGCATGGTGCATCCGGAAATGGTGCTGCATGCCCTGAACAAGGGGGCCGACGGCGTGATCGTCGTCGGCTGCCACTTGGGCGAGTGCCACTACATCAAGGGCAACGAGATGGCCCTGGCCCGGGCCGAAATCATCGCCGATACCCTGGAGGACCTCGGTATCGCCGCCGAACGGTTTCAGCTCACCTGGGTGTCGTCGTCCGAGCCGGAGCGGCTGGCCGAGGCGTTCCGGGCCATGAGCGCGCGGTTGTGCGCCCTGCGGGCGCCGGCCACGGCCGAAGCTGCCGATGCGGCCGGGGAAGAGGCGTAAACGATGAGCGACCAGGCGCGTCCCCGGTTGAGCTGCGAATGGCTGCACGCCTGCGCCGGCTGCGAGATGGCGCTGTTGAACTGCGGCGACCGCCTCCTCGGCCTGCTCGACCGGGTGAGCATCGTCCACTTTCCCCTGCTCATGGATCACAAATACGGGGACAGGGCAGGGGCGGGCTTCGATTTGCCCCGGGCCGAGATCGGCCTGGTGTCGGGCGGGGTGGCCAGCAGGGAGCAGTTGGCGCTGCTGCGGACCATGCGCGAAAGCTGCAAAACCCTGGTTGCCTTCGGTACCTGCGCCACCCACGGCGGCATTCCCGCCCTGCGCAACCAATGGACGGTCGACCAGACACTACGCACGGTTTTTCCTGAAGATGAAGGTGAATGTTCAAGTGCATTCGATGGTTCGTCCTTCCTGGACCGGGTCTACGGCATCGACGAGCAGGTGGCGGTGGATCTGTTCCTGCCCGGCTGCCCGCCCCGGCCGGAGACGATTGTTGGGGTGATCGAGGCCCTGCTGGCCGGAGAGCAGCCGCAGCTGACCGAAAAGAGCGTGTGCGAGCATTGCCCCACGATCCGTACCGGCAAGGGCCAGCGGACCGTGCGGCGGTTTCTCGCCAACGCCGAATATGATCCCGGCGAACCGATCGGCTCGATGCGCTGTCTGCTCGAACAGGGGCTGCTGTGCATGGGACCGGTGACGGTCGGCGGTTGCGGCGGCGGAGAGACACCGCTGTGCATCCGCGCCCGGGTTCCCTGCCGGGGCTGCTACGGCCCGGTGCGGCGCAACGGCAATCAATTGCTCGACATGCTCAATGCCCTGGCCAGCAACGGCATCGACCATCGGGCCATCGTCGACCGGCGGTCCCTGCTGCGGTTCAGCGGGGCCCACGGCCTGCTCAAGCCGCCGGAGAAACGACGATGACCATGGCTGGGAAACGGGACACCACCCCGCACAAGAGTAACCGCAGCAGAAGAAAGTGTCATAACAGTACGCCATGACCCAGGTGATCAGCATCCAGCCGGTGACCCGCATCGAAGGGCACGCCCGCATCGACATCCATCTCGACGACGCCGGCCGGGTGGCCGATGCCCGACTGCACATCGCCGCCCTGCGCGGCTTCGAGCAATTCGTCGTCGGCCGGCCGGCCGAGGAGATCCCCCGGATCGTCAGCCGGATCTGCGGCATCTGCCCCTGGATGCACCATCTGGCGGCGGCCAAGGCCATCGACAACTGCTTCGCCGCCACGCCGCCGCCCGCCGGTCATCTTTTACGCGAACTGTGCCAGGTATTGGCGCACGTTCACGATAAAATTCTCCATTTCTTCTTTCTCGCCGCCCCGGATTTCCTGCTCGGCGCGGCAGGCGACTATGCGGCGCGCACCATCATGGGGCTGGCGCGCCGGGAGCCCGAGCTGGCCGCCGAGGTGGTCCGGATGCGGCAGTTGGGCCAGACCATGCTGGAGCGGTTTGCCGGCAAGGCCATCCATCCGGTGGCCGCGGTGGTCGGCGGCTTTGCCAAGCCGATGAGCGAGGCGGAGCTCCGGGACTTGCAGGCGGGCGGCCAAGCCCTGCTCGACTTCGCCTGCCGGGCCCTGGACTATGCCAGGGAAAAGGTCTTTGCCCGGTTCGAGGACGACGATCTGGCGCTGGGCACGATCGCCACCGGGTTCCTCGGCACGGTGGACGGGCAGGGAAACCTGCGGTTCTATGACGGCGTGCTCCGCCTGATGCGGCCCGACGGCGCCACCAGCGAATTTGCGGCTGCGGACTATGCCCGGCATCTGGCGGAACGGGTCGAACCCTGGTCCACGGCCAAGATGGTTTATGCCCGCGCCTGGAACGAGGGGTTTTCCCTGGACCCCGAGGCCCCCAGGGGAGTCTACCGGGTGAACACCCTGGCCCGGCTCAACGTTTGCGACCGCATCGCCACGCCCCGTGCCCAGGCCGAGCTGGAAGCCTTCCGCGCCCGATTCGGCCGGCCGGCCCAGGGGACCCTGCTGGCCCATTGGGCCCGGCTGATCGAGTTGGTCTACGCCTGCGAGCGCGTGTTGGAGTTGCTGGCGGATGCGCGGATCATCGACCCTGTGGTCCGCACCCCGGCCGAACCGCGGGCGGGCAGGGGCGTCGGCCATGTCGAGGCGCCGCGCGGCACCCTGATCCACGACTACACCACCGACGACGACGGCTGCATCACCCGCGCCAACCTGATCGTGGGCACCACCCACAACATCGCGCCGATGAACCTGAGCGTCCGCCGGGCCGCGGCCGGCCTCGTCGCCGAGGGCGAGATCGACGCCGAGTTGCTCAACCGGATCGAGATGGCGGTGCGCGCCTACGACCCCTGAATTTCCTGCGCCACGCACCGCCTGGATGGCGGGCTGCCACTCTCGGTCACCCTCATCGATCATCGCGGCACGGTCCTGCGGACCCTGCACCGCTGACTCCTGCTGCTGTCTTTGCCACGAGGTGGGCTGTGTACGAAAAGAAAGATCGGAAGAACAAAAGATTGGTCCGGGTCGAGGCCCCGAACTGCGCCTGCGGCTTTGTCGGCCACATGACCGCCGACGAGCTGAAGCAGCGGGCCGCCCACGACGACATGGACCTGAGCTGCCCGGTATGCGGCCTCATCCATCTCAGCCGCGAGGAGATCGAGGACCTGGAAAAGCAGAAAGTGGTCTCCTCGAAACGCTACCGGGAGATCCAGCGGCAGGCCGAGGCCGATTCCTGAGGGGAGCAATGCTGTCCGACTGTTTTTTGTGCAAACTAGGCGTGATGTACGGCCATGAAATAGTAGTGGTGCAAAGCATGGTTCCTTGCTAGAGTGGCGCACGTGGCAGGAATATTGACGCTGGCGAGTTCCCTCTTTCTTTTTGGGCACAGGATGCCATGATCGTGGCCCCGCAATCCGCCTCTCAGCCGCTCCAGGCCCTGCATATCTCCGTTCACGGTATTGTGCAGGGGGTCGGGTTCCGGCCGTTTGTCTACAGGCTGGCCCTGCGGCACGGACTGGTCGGCACCGTGGCCAACAACAGCGACGGCGTTGCCATCCACATCGGCGGTCCGGCCGGGGCGGTCGATGACTTTGCCGCGGCCTTGCGCGCCGAAGCCCCGCCCATGGCCCGGATCGGCCGCATCGAGACCAGCCGCGCCGATTGCCTGCCCGGCGAAACGACCTTCCGCATTCTCCCCAGCCAACACGGAGCGCGACCCTCCACCCAGATCGCCCCGGATATCGCCCTGTGCGCCGACTGCCGTCGTGACATCCTCGATTCGGCCGACCGCCGCTTCCGCTACCCTTTCACCAACTGCACCAACTGCGGGCCGCGGTTCACCATTGTCGAGCGGATTCCCTACGACCGGCCCAACACCTCGATGCGGCACTTTCCCATGTGCGAGGCGTGCCGCCGCGAATACCATGACCCGCTCGATCGCCGTTTCCACGCTCAACCCAATGCCTGCCCGGTCTGCGGGCCGCAATTGAGCTGGCACGACGGCGCAGGGCGGCTCCTGCCGGGCGATGGCCTTGCCGAAGCGGCCCGGGCCCTGGCCGCGGGCCGGGTGGTGGCCATCAAGGGACTGGGTGGCTTTCATCTGGCCGTGGACGGCGGCTCGGAACAGGCGGTGGCCACGCTGCGGCTGCGCAAAAACCGGCCGGCCAAGCCGCTGGCCATCATGGTCCGCGATCTGGCCACGGCCCGCCGGTACTGCCATTTGAGTGATGAGGAAGCCGCGCTGCTGTCCGCGCCGGAGCACCCGATCGTGCTCGTGGCCCGGCGAGATCGCTCTGGCCTTGCCGAGGGCGTCGCCCCCGGTCTGGACCATATCGGCGTGATGCTGCCTTACACGCCGCTCCACCTCCTGCTGCTCAGCGAGCCGGCCTCGCCTTCGGTGCTGGTGATGACCAGCGGCAACCGCAGCGACGAGCCGATCTGCACCGGCAACGAGGAGGCGCTCACGCGGCTGCGCGGGCTGGCCGATTTCTTCCTGCTCCACAACCGGGACATCGTCACCAGGGTGGACGACTCGGTGGCCCGGATCGTGGACGGCCGCATCCGGCTGCTGCGGCGGGCGCGCGGCTATTCGCCGGTGCCGGTGGCCCTGCGCCGGCCGACAGCCGACATCCTCGCCTGCGGCGGCGAAATGAAGAACACCTTCTGTATCGTCCGCGGCGGTGAGGCCTATCTCAGCCAGCACATCGGCGAGCTGACCGGGACGGTGCAGTTCGACTTTTTCCGGGAGAGCATCGACCATCTCCAGGCCGCGCTCGAAGTGGCGCCGGAGCGCGTCGCCTGCGACCGCCATCCCGATTACCTCAGTTCCCGCTACGCCCACGGCCGGACCGCGGACTGCCGCGAGGTGCAGCACCATCACGCCCACATCGGCGCGGTCATGGCCGAGCACGGGCTCGATGGGCCGGTGCTGGGCCTGGTCCTCGACGGCACCGGCTTTGGCGGCGACGGCACGGTCTTCGGTGGCGAACTCTACCGGGCCGATCGCAGCGGTTTTGTTCGCCTGGCCCGGCTGGCCCATCTGCCCCTGCCCGGCGGCGACCGGGCCGCGACACAACCCTGGCGCATGGGCCTGGCCCTGCTGTATCGGGGCCTGGGTCCGGATGGCCTCGCCGGGCCGCACCTGCCTGTCGCTCTGCGGGCCATCGACCCTGCCCGGCGGGAGGTCATCGCCCAGATGCTGGCCAAGGGGGTGAACGCTCCGCTCACCTCGAGCTGCGGCCGCCTGTTCGACGCGGTCTCGGCCCTGCTGGGCCTGTGCCTGACCAGCAGCTACGAGGGCCAGGCCGCCATGCTCCTCGAACGCCAGGCCGGCCTGGCCACGGATGCCGAGGCCACGTCAGACTATCCGGTGGTCCTGGACGAAGAGGATGGCGTCACGGTGATCGGCAGCGCCCACCTGGCCGACCTGCTCTGTCGCGATCTTCGGGCGGGCGTGCCGCTGCCGGTGCTGGCCCGCCGCTTTCATCTCTGGCTGGCCGCCTCCCTGGAAGCAGCCCTTGTGCGCGGGCGGCGGCAGACCGGACTGGAGGCGGTGGTCCTGGCCGGCGGCTGCATGCAGAATCAATTGCTTTACGAAACCCTGGCCGGCCGGCTGCGCCGGGCCGGATTCACGGCGCACGGCGGCGAACTGGTGCCGATGAACGACGGCGGCATCGCCCTGGGGCAGGCTTATATCGGAGGTTTTTCATGTGCTTAGCCATTCCCATGCAGGTGGTCGCCCTTGAGGGCGGCAGCGACGAGGTGCTCGATCCGCCGGTGGCCCTGGTGGAAAGCGACGGGGTGCGCAAGGCCATCCGCCTGGAGATGGCCGACCGCATGCCCACGGTGGGCGAATACGTGATCATCCACGCCGGCTTCGCCATCCGCACCCTGACCGTCGAAGAGGCCGAGTACAACCTCGAACTGATGCGGCGCATGGCCGCGATGCTGGATCAGGACGGCGGCGCGCCCGGAGCGGTGCGGTGAACCTTGCCGACGGATTCCGCAGCCGGGAGGTGACGGCGCCGCTGGTGGCCGAGATCGCCCGCTGCCTGGAGCGGCCGGTGCGGATCATGGAGGTCTGCGGCACCCACACCATGTCGATTTTCCGTCACGGCATCCGCTCGCTGCTGCCCGAGGGGATCACGCTCCTGTCCGGGCCGGGCTGCCCGGTGTGCGTCACCCCGATCCGCCACATCGACGCCTTTCTTGCCGCCGCCGACCTGGACCGGGTGACCGTCGCCACCTTCGGCGATCTGATCCGGGTGCCGGGCTCCACGCGCTCGCTGGCCTGTGCCCGCGCCCAGGGCGCCCAGGTGGAGATCGTCTATTCGCCCATGGACGCCCTGGCCCTGGCGCAACGGCAGCCCGAGCGGATCGTGCTCTTCCCGGCTATCGGCTTCGAGACCACGGCGCCGACCATCGCCGCCACCATCTTGGCGGCCGAGCGGCTGGACATTGCCAATTTCGTGGTCATCGAGGCCAACAAGACCATGCCCGCGGCGCTGGACGCCCTGATGAGCGATCCGCAGCTCAAGGTCGACGGCCTGCTCTGCCCCGGCCATGTCAGCGCCATCATCGGCAGCGAGGCCTACCGGCCGCTCGCCGAGCGCTCCCGCCTGGCCTGCGCCGTGGCCGGCTTCGAACCGGCCGACATCCTGGCCGGCCTGCTCAGCCTGGTCCGGCAGATCAACGAAGGCGAGCCCGGCGTGGAGAACTGTTACACCAGGGCGGTAACCGCCGCGGGCAATGGCCGGGCCCTGGACCTGATCGACCGGGTTTTCGAACCGGCGGACAGCGAATGGCGCGGCCTGGGTACGATTGCCGGCAGCGGCCTGCGCCTGCGGGAGCGCTATCGTCGCTTCGACGGCATCGCCCGGCTGGGCCTCGACGTGCAGCCGGCCCAGGAACCCAAGGGGTGCCGTTGCGGCGAGATCCTCAAGGGCCGGATGCTGCCGCCCGACTGCCCGCTGTACGGCAAAGCCTGCACGCCCCTGCGGCCAGTCGGCCCCTGCATGGTCTCCAACGAGGGCACCTGCGCGGCGTATTACAGATATATCGGTGTCGCTCAAGAAAGGGTGTGAATGCGCGTAGAACAGCCGGCGGGCTCGCGGGGAAGCCTCAAGTGGATACAACGGCTCGTGGAGCACAATCCAAGCGCTCTTGATTCACGATTGCAGGAAGTTGGCGCACTGGCCGGCCGGCGTCTTGTTTGGCTGTCACCGCTCTTCGAAGATGCCTATGCAGAGTATGGGGATACGGACTTCCTCAATCGCATAGGCCAGGGACACCTCGCCTTGGCACTGAAGGGATTCTGGCCGCAACGGGGTCCGCAATGGGATGCCCTGGCTTCGGACGGGGACGAGCGGGTCTTTCTGTTTGAAGCGAAGGCTCATGCAGCGGAGATGGCATCGACCTGCCAGGCCGGAAGCTCGTCACGCCAGAAAATAATTGCCGCGTGTAACGAAACAAAACATGTCGTTGGCGCCGGACCTCACACGGATTGGCTTGATGGCTATTACCAGTACGCAAATCGGATCGCCCATTTATATTTTCTTCGGAAGCACCAGGTGGAGGCGTGGCTCGTCTTTTTGTATTTTCTTGGTGACAAGGACATGAGCGGACCGGATTCAGAGGCAGGATGGGGGCCGCACATCGAAGCGGCCCATCGCCACCTCGGATTGAAAAGCCAGGTGCAGTGGGTTGCTTCGCTCTTTCAGCCCACGGCGGATTTGCAAGGGGCGGATTCCGTCCGTCCGACAATATGACAATACGGCCGTCTTTCCGCCCGGCATCCGGCCCCGCCAAAAATTGCTATCGAAAACCTTATTTCTTCAACGCCCAACCATTTGATTCTGTTAACGCTTGCGCATGGACACCTTCATCAGCCTCGACCACGGCAGCGGCGGCCTGGCCAGCCAGAACCTGATCGGCAACCTCTTCCTCAAATACCTGACCTGTCCCCAGTTGCGCGACCTGGAAGACTGCGCCGTGCTCGGCGAATATTCCGGCCGCATCGCCCTGTCCACCGACAGCTATGTGGTCGACCCGCTGTTTTTTCCCGGCGGCGACATCGGTTGCCTGGCCGTGCACGGCACCATCAACGACCTGGCCATGCGCGGCGCCCGGCCGCTGGCCCTCAGCCTGGCCCTGATCATCGAGGAGGGGTTTTCCCTGCATAGTCTGGAAAAGGTGATCGCCTCCGTGGCCGCCGCCTCCGAGGCGGCCGGGGTGGCCGTGGTCACCGGCGATACCAAGGTGGTGCCCAGGGGCAAGGCGGACGGGCTGTTCATCAACACCACCGGCATCGGCCTGGCCTCGCACCGGCACGACATCTCGGGCAAGAAGGCCCAGCCGGGCGACGCGGTCATCCTCTCCGGCACCCTGGGCGACCATGGCATCACCATCATGAGCCGTCAGGCCGGCATCGACATCGGCGGCGACATCGCCAGCGATACCCGGCCGCTGCACCGTCTGGTCGGCGCCCTGCTCGAAAACGATGCCGGCGAGGTCCATGTGCTGCGCGATCCGACCCGGGGCGGCCTGGCCACCACCTTGTGCGAAATCGCCGCGGCCTCCGGGGTGGATATCGCCATCGAGGAAGAGCGGTTGCCGATCCGGCCCGCGGTCGGCACCGCCTGCGAGTTGATCGGTCTCGATCCGCTCTACCTGGCCAACGAGGGCAAGTGCATCGTGGTGTGCGACCGCGATCGGGCCGAGGAGATTTTGCAGATCATCCGCCGCCTGCCCGAGGGCCGGGACGGTGCCCTGATCGGCTGGGTGGGCGAGAGTCGGACCGGTGGGCGGGTCAGCCTCACCACCGGCATCGGCGGCTCCCGGCTGCTCGAACCGCTCGCCGGCCAGCCGCTGCCGCGCATCTGCTGACCGCGAGCCACGGCAAAGGAGAAAGCAGCCTCATGCACGAACTGTCCCTGGCCCAGAGCCTGATCGAACAAATTCTCGCCCTTGCCGCGGAACACCGGGCCCGGCGGGTCAACCGGGTGGTGGTGACCCTGGGGCCGTTTTCCGGCGTGGTCCGCGATTCGTTCGAGTTCGGCTTCAACATCCTCAAGCAAGAGCAGGAGCCGGTGCGGGAGGCCGTCCTCGAGTTGGAGACGCCCGATCCGGAATATGTCTGCCGCGATTGCGACAAAGTGGCAGTCATTCCCTTTCCCCGGCAGAGCGAACGGCTGGAACTGGCCCGTTGCGGCCTGGCGGCGAAGAAATGTCCCTGGTGCGGTTCGAACCGCCTCTCACCCCGAGGCGGCACCGAACTGATCCTCAATCAACTCGAAATGGAGTAGCGTCATGTGTGATACCTGCGGCTGTCAACTGCACGAGCACCATCATCACGACACCAAGGTGGTCGAGGTCAACCGGAGCCTTTTGGAGGCCAATCAGAAACAGGCGGAGTCGAACCGCCACCATATCGAGCACATGGGCGCGGTGGCCATCAATCTGATCTCCAGTCCGGGCTCGGGCAAGACCACGCTGCTGGAGCGGACCATCGACGAGCTGAAGGCGAGTTGCAGCATCGGGGTGATCGAGGGCGACATCGAGACCGAACGCGACGCCGACCGCATCCGCGCCAAGGGCGTGCCGGCGGTGCAGTTGACCACCGGCGGCGCCTGCCATCTCGACGCCCCCATGGTGCACGGTGGCCTGCACGTGCTCGAACATTTCGCCAAGGGCCGGCCGCTCGACCTGATTTTCATCGAAAACGTCGGCAACCTGGTCTGCCCGGCCACCTTCGATCTCGGCGAACACCGGCGGGTGGTGCTGCTCTCCACCCCGGAAGGCTCGGACAAGCCGGCCAAGTATCCGGCCACCTTCAAGAGCGCCGACCTCATGCTCATCACCAAAGTCGACCTGCTGCCCCATTTCGATTTTTCTGTGGAGGAGGCCGCCGGCCAGGCACGGGCGCTCAAGCCGGAGCTCGAGATCATCACCCTGTCCGCCACCACCGGCGACGGTTTCGCCGGGTGGCTGGCCTATCTGCGCGGCCTGCTGGCCCAGCGAACCGCGCATGAACATTGACAGATCCCGCCTGCCAACCCTCTCGTCGTTCAAAGTGACAACACAAGTTTTCGTACAATGAAAACTCGTGTTGTCACTTGAGCGCCGCCCGCATTGATCCGGACAGTTTCCTTATTTTCAACATCTCGTTATTCCGTTAAAAAATAAAATACAGCGACTGGCACGCCTTTTGATTGGCATTGTCTGACGTGCCGCGTCCGCGCGGCGTGCCATCCCTGACCCGAGAACGGACGAATACCCGCTGAAACGCCATGCATCTGCCCAAGCCACACACGATTCAAACCAAATTCCTCTCCGGTTTGATGCTGGCAGCCCTGTTTCTCGGGATCGCCTTTTCCGTCGGCTTTTATTTCCACATGCGCAATGTCCTGGAGGAAGAGGTGCGCGACAAGGCCAGACTGATCCTCACCCACGTGGATTCGGTCCAGCACTATGTGCGCGACGTCCTGCGGCCGGCGATGTACGAGCGGCTGCCGTCCAGGTTCATCATCCAGGCGATGTCGTCGTCCTACATCTCCCGGCAGATCATGGCCACCATCAATGCCCCCCAGGAAGGGACCATCTTCCGCCGGGTGGCGGTCGATGCCCGCAATCCCGACTACGAGGCCAACGACCAGGAGCGCGAGCTGATCCGCTACTTCCGCGCCAATGCCAGGCAGGATCTGTGGCAGGGCTACCGGGTCATCAGCGGCGAGCAGTACTATCTCATGGTGCGGCCGGTCCGTTTCGACGAAAGCTGCATGTACTGCCACGGCCGTGCCCAGGATGCGCCGGCGGAGCTGATCAACCTGTACGGCGAGCGCGGTTTCGGCAAGCATCCCGGCGACGTGGCCGGCGTCGATTTCGTCGGTATCTCGGTGCACGGCAGCGTCGGCCGGCTGGAACAGACCATTCTCAGCTATTTCGCCTTTTTCGCCCTGGCGATGCTGCTGGTTTTCTTCAGCGCCAACCTGCTGTTCCGGGTGCTGGTGGTCAATAACCTAAAGCGTCTCAACACCGTGTTCCGCCGCAATGTCACCGATGCCGAGGGCTCGGCCCTCTTGCACCGGCTGGAGCAGGGCGACGAGATCGAGGAACTGGTGGACGGCATGGAACAGATGGGCGAGCACCTGTTCGAGGCGCGCCGCCAGTTGCAGAATTACGCCGAAAACCTGCGCAAGATGGTCGACGAGCGCACCGATGCCCTGAGCGGCGAGGTGGAGGCGCGGCGGGCTGACGTGCATCTTTTTGTCCGGCTGCTGGAGGACATGTACCGCAGCCGCTCGCGGGCCGAACTCTGGCATTTCTCCCTGCCCAGGATCTGCCGGCGGTTCGCGGCCGAGCGGATCGCCTATGTCTGTACCATGGGATCGCAGAGTTCCTTTGTCTGGCCGGAAACGGAATCGTTGCCCCAAATGCCCGCGAATTTTGTCGAGGTGCTGACCGGCAGCACCTGCGTGGCCATGGACCGGCGCATCTTCGTGCCGGTCGAGTCGAGCACCGGCAACGCGGAGGGGCTGCTCGCCCTGCAATGGCCGACCGAGGCCGAGGCGGCGCGGCACGACCGGGATGTCCTTCTGGCCCTGGGCCGGCAACTGGGCATAGCCGCCGAGAACCTCACCGCCATCGACAGTCTGTTCCGGCAGATGAACATCCTGGAGTCGATCGTCGAGGGCATTTCCGATCCCCTGGTGCTCATGGACAACAACTGCGCCGTGCTCATGGCCAACGAGGCCGCCCGGACCCTGGCCCAGGAACTGACCCACGGCGAGCGGACCGACGGCAACATCCTGGTCCTGTTCGGCGATCTTCGGGCGGAACATTGTCCCTTGCGGGAGATGATCGGCCGCGGCGTCCCGGATCTGCGCGAGGTGAGCCTGGAGGGAGGGCGGACCTTCGCGCTTTCCCTTTATCCGGTCCGGGGACGCGAGGGCGTTGCCGATCAGGTGGTCGTCTACCTGCGGGAAACGACCATGGAAAAACGGATGCGCATGCAGGTGTGGCAGTCGGAGCGCATGGCCACCGTGGGCAAGCTCACCGCCGGCCTGGCCCATGAGATCAACAATCCCCTGGGGGTGATTCTCTGCTACGCCGGCCTGTTGCGGCAATCGATCGTCGATCCGCAGCAGGTCACCGACCTGGAGGTCATCGAGCGCCATACCCGCCAGGCCCAGCGGGTCCTGCAGGACCTGCTCAACTTCGCCCGGCCCAAGGCCGCCGGCTCGGGAACCGCCGACGCCGGCGCCGTGGCCGCGGCCATCGTCGAGGTTTTTTCGGTGCAGGCCGTGAAGAAGGGCGTGCGCATCACCCTGGTCTGCGCGGAACAACCACTGATGGTCCGCATGGGGGTCGGCGAACTGGAGCAGGTACTCGGCAACCTGATGATCAACGGGCTCGACGCGGCTGCCGAACGGACCGGCGTCATCCGCGTCCGCGTGGCCCCGGCGGACAACGACATGGTCGGTATCGAGGTCGAGGACAACGGCCCCGGCGTGGCCGCCGAGCACGAGGCCCACATCTTCGACCCCTTTTTCTCCACCAAGGAGATCGGCGCCGGCAGTGGCCTGGGGCTGACCGTGGTCTACGGCATGGTCACCGACGTCGGCGGCACGGTCGAGATCGACCGTTCGCCCGATCTGGGCGGGGCGCGATTCATGGTGACGCTGCCGCGCGCGCTTGCGCCGACGGCCCCTGAAACAACCGCAACGGAGGGTACGGCATGAACAGTTTGACCGCGCCGCCGCCCCACGGCCCGGCGGACCAGATCAACATCGTCATCGTCGACGACGAGCAGGACTTCGCCCGCGGCCTGGTCCGGCTGGTGGCCGGTCATTTCGGCGGGACACGGGTCGAAGCGGCCCACAGCGGCAAAGAGGCCCTCGGGCTGCTCGCCAGCGGCCCGTTCCACCTGATGATCACCGATCTGCGCATGCCGGAAATGAGCGGCATGCAGCTGCTCGCCGAAGCCCTCGCGCTCCAGCCCGACCTGAGCGTGGTGGTGCTGAGCGCCTACGGCACCATCGAGACCGCGGTGGAGGCCCTGCACGCCGGCGCCTACGATTTCCTCACCAAACCCATTGAGCCGGAGCAGCTCTTCCGGGTGGTGGCCAAGGGACTGGAGCGGAGCCGGCTGCTGGCGGAAAACAACCGGCTGCGCCAGATCGTCTCCCGCCAGGAAACCCAGGAGGAGCTGATCGGCGAAGGCCCGGCCATGCGCAAGCTGCGCCAGACCGTGGCCGCGGTGGCCCAATCGGAGTACGCGGTGCTGATCCGCGGCGAATCGGGCACCGGCAAGGAACTGGTGGCCCGGCTGATCCACCGCACCGGCCCCAGGGCGGCCCGGCCGTTCCTGGCGGTCAACTGCCCCTCCATCCCGGAGAATCTGCTGGAAAGCGAACTGTTCGGCCATGTCAGGGGCGCGTTTACCGGCGCGGACCGGGACCACAAGGGTCTTTTCTCGGCGGCCCACACCGGCACCATCCATCTCGACGAGATCGGCGACATCAGCCCGGCGGTGCAGATCAAGCTCCTGCGCTGCCTGCAGAACGGCGAGATCCGGCCGGTGGGTGCCAACGGCAATCAGACCGTGGACGTACGGGTCGTTTCCTCCACCAACCAGGACCTGGAGGCGAGCCTGCACGCCAAAACCTTCCGCGAGGATCTGTACTACCGTCTCAACGTCCTCACCGTCACCCTGCCGCCCCTGCGGGAGCGGGTCGAGGACATTCCCCTGCTGGCCCAGCATTTCCTGCGCCGGACCTGCCGGGAGATGGGGTTGCCCGACAAGGAGCTGACCCCGGAGGTCTTGCAGTGGATGTCGGCCTGCCCCTGGCCGGGCAACGTGCGGGAATTGCAGAGCTTCATCCGCAGGATGACCGTGTTCTGCACCGGCGAGCGCATGGATCTGGCCCTGGTGGAGACCGTCCTCGGCAAAACGGACCGGCCGCAGCAGAGCCACCAATCAGGCTCCAAGGGGAGGCCGATGGCATACAAGGAGGCCAAGGCGGAGGTGGTCAACGCCTTTACCCTCGAATATGTCCGCGATCTGCTGACCCGAACCAGGGGCAACGTTTCCGAGGCCGCCCGCATCTCGGGGCTGTCGCGGGTGGCGGTCCAGAAGATCCTGGCGCGGTTGGGCGAGCAGGCGGCCGCCTTCCGTACCAAGAGCAATAGGTAACATCCTGTTCCGCGTGCACCGGGCGGTGGGCGCGGCAGGGACGCAGGGAAAAGACCGTGAAATCACAGCCGGTTTCGCGGGATTGTCACTCACAATAAAGGAGGTTGTATGTCACAAGAAAACACGCACGGCAAACTGGAGGGAGGAGGAGGCTGGATCAGCGAGGATTGGCTGGCGCTGATCCTGGGTCTCGTCATCTTCGCCCTCAGTCTGGGGTCATTCAAGGGAATGGATATCCTGGGCTGGGGCGCAAAAATGGGCGTCTGGGTCGATCCGGGCAAGGCGGTCAGCGCCATTTCATCCAAGTACAAGGGGGTGGAAGGGGAGATCGCCAAGATCGACGGCCAGAAACTGACCCTGAAAACCAAGGACGGCAAGGAAGCGACGGTGACCGCCGACGGCGATGTCTCCGCCCTGCAGGTGGGCCAGCAGTACAAGAAGGCGGGCATGGCGCCCATCGTGACGGTGGTGCTGACCTACCTGTTCGCCCTGGTGATCATGACCCTGGGCGCGGTCGCCCTGGGGGCCAACGTGCCGAAATTCATGTTCGGCTTCACCCTGGCCTTCTGGCTCAGCTACCTCTGCTGGTTCATGGGCCATTGGGGCTACATCGCCGCCACCAAGCAGCAGGCCGCCAAGTTCGGCATCCCCTGGGCGCTGAGCATGAGCGGCGAGTTCGGCTACATCCTGGCCCTGATCCTCGGCCTGCTCATCGGCAACCTGTTCCCGGGACTCGCCAACCTGATGAAGGAAGCGGCCCGGCCCGAGCTGTACATCAAGACCGGTATCGTCATCATGGGCGCCGGCCTGGGCATCAAGGCCGCCGAGTCCTTCGGTCTGGCCTCGAACATCATGTTCCGGGGCTTCTGCGCCATTGTCGAGGCCTATCTCATCTACTGGGCCGTGGTCTACTACATCTCGCGGAAATATTTCAAGTTCAGCCGGGAATGGTCGGCACCGCTGGCCTCCGGCATCTCGATCTGCGGCGTGTCCGCTTCCATCGCCACCGGCGGCGCCATCCGCGCCCGGCCCATCGTGCCGATCATGGTTTCCTCGCTGGTGGTCATCTTCGTGGCCATCGAGATGGTGATCCTGCCGTTTCTGGCCAAGTTCTTCCTGTGGACCGAACCACTGGTCGCCGGCGCCTGGATGGGCCTGGCGGTGAAATCGGACGGCGGCGCCATTGCCAGCGGCGCCATCACCGACGCCCTGATCCGCGCCCAGGCGCTTGATGCCGCCGGCATCAACTATGCCGAGGGCTGGATCACCATGACCGCCACCACGGTCAAGATGTTCATCGATATCTTCATCGGCGTCTGGGCCTTCCTGCTGGCCTACATCTGGGTGGCCAAGATCGACGTCAAACCCGGCCAGAAGGTCGATGCCGGCGAAATCTGGCACCGGTTCCCCAAATTCGTCATCGGCTACGTGCTCACCTTCGCCATTCTGGTGGCCATGTGCTGGCCGGCCGCCAAGGTGTTGGGACCGGCCGACAAGGAACTGGCCGAACTGAAGGCCTCGGTTACCTCGATCGAGACCAAGATGAAGGCCACCACCGACGCCACGGTGCTGGCCGGTTTGAAAACGGAACTCGATGGCGTCAAGGCCAAGCAGAAGGAAGTGGGCGAGAAGATCAAGGAACCCAAGAGTTTCCTGGGCAAGGCCAAATCGTCCAGCAGTCAGGGCGATGTCTTCAGGGGGCTGTTTTTCCTGCTCTGCTTCTTCACCATCGGCCTGGTGTCCAACTTCAAGAAGCTGATGCAGGAGGGGCTGGGCAAGCTGGCGGCGGTCTACTGCATCAGCCTGTTCGGCTTCATCATCTGGGTCGGCCTGTTCATCTCATGGCTCTTTTTCCACGGCGTCAAGCCGCCAACCATTTAGCACGGAGGTTTCACTATGGCACAACAGCAAGAGCAGCAACCGAAAGTGGCTGACGAAATCAAACAGATGGAATATGAACCCCTCCTGCCCGCCGAATTGTCACTGATCCGGTGGTCCATCGGCATCGGGGTCGGTTCCCTGTTCATCCTCTACTGGCTCAGCCATCTGCTCTTTCCGGGCGGCCACTGATCCGTCTGTCACTTAAGACCGCGAGGCCGTGATCCGCATCATGGCCAGGGCCTTGCGATACTCTTCGAGGCGCTGTTCCCATTGGGGCAGCGCCTCGACGTCTTCCTGCCACGCGGCCAACTCCTTGGCCGTGATGTCCAGGCGGCCCTCGGCGGCTGCCCGGACCGCCTCGGCATAGTCCATATTGTAGCGCTGCCGCCGCTTTTCCAGGTCGGCCCGGATTTTTTTGACCACATGCTGATGATGGTTCAGTTCGCGGCCAATGGAGATTTCGTATTCGTCGGTATGCATCGTTATGCTCTTTGTTCTGAAAGGACGGAAAAATAAGCTGTTGTCAATCGAGCAGCACCAGGCCGGCCATAAGGCCCATGGCCGGCTCGCTGCCGACCGCCGCATCGGCATCGATGCGGGCAAAGGGCCAGCCGGCTTGGGCGGCCAGTGCCGCGAAGTCGATGCCCACGGCGGAGATCGAGGGCCGGGCTAGGTCCGGATGGCGGCAGGGCCGGGCGCCGTGCAGCACGGCGCAGTCTGCCTCATCGGCACAGAACAGCTCCCGGCAGGAACCGGCGGCCATGCCGCGGGCGCGGGCAAAGCCGGATGAGCGGGCGGCCTGCTCCAGACCGGCGGCAATCCGATGGATGGCTTGGGCGACTGATTTGCGGTTGTCGCTGAGCAGGTCCGCGGCCGGGGCGTCGATCTTGAAGACCAGCACAAGGCGATAGCCAGCCAGGCAAGCGCGGAAGGCGGCCGGCGACGGCGCGTGCGGCGGGCATCCGGGCGTGAGGCCATAACTGGGGCAGCGATGCGGCGCGGCGCACAGGGCGGCATATCGATCATTGATGACAAGAACGTCGGCCGGCAGCAGCACCGCGGCCGTGGCGCCAAGGTCCTGAGCCAGGGCGAGAAATCGGTCGGGCGCAAGTGAGGCCGCCTGCGGGCCGCATTCCGCCAACCGCCCCGCTGAACGTTGGGCTTCGCTCCGTTCCGCCCGACCTTGCTGCTGCTGTTGCATGGATGGTCTTCGCTGCATGATAGTTTCCCGGTCAGGGATGAGAAATCCGCAAGAGAATTGCCTGCAGGGCGGGCATAACCAAAAAAACACGGGTCACGTCAGTTCGGCGGTTATCCGGGAGGTTACGGATCATTGCTCAGAAGATGCCGAAAGCCAGCCCGGCGGCCAGGGTCTGGCCCAGTTCTTCCATCGCCGCGCAATCCTGCGCCGTGGGCGGGCCGACCACCCTCGCGTGCTCCTGCACCTTGCGCCACTTGTATCCGGCCGCGAGCCGTTCCATCTGGGCGAGGGCGCCCCGGCCGTCGTTGCCGGCACAGACAAAGAGCACGAACGGCAGGCCGACGGTTTTGTCCCGGGCCGCCTCGAAGGTGCGGTCGAAGAAATCCTTGATCATGCCGGCCATGGTGCCGAAGTATTCGGGCGAGCCGACGGCGATGGCGTCGCAGCCCAGCAGGTCGTCGAGCCCGGCCTCCCGCGCCTGTTTGAGGCTGACGGCGACTTCCTCCTCCCTGGCCGCGCCCTGGGCAAAACAGTGGGCCAGCCGCGCCATGGTGCCGGACTGGGAGTGGTAGAGCACCAGAATTTTTTTCCTGCGGGCCACGCGCTCAGAAACCGGCAGGCCCATTACATCCCGGCCAGGGCAATGTATTTTAGTTCCAGGTACTCCTCCAGCCCCTCCCTGGCGCCCTCGCGGCCCAGTCCCGATTGCTTGACGCCGCCGAACGGCGCCACCTCCGTGGAGAGCAGGCCGCTGTTGACGCAGACCATGCCGGCCTCGATCGCCGTCGCCACCCGGAGCACGCGGCCGATGTCGCGGGCGTAGAAATAGGCGGCCAGGCCGAATTCGCTGGCGTTGGCCATGGCGATGGCCTCCTGATCGGTACGGAAGCGGAACAGCGGTGCCACCGGGCCAAAGGTCTCCTCGCGCGCCACCTGCATCTGCTGGGTGACATCGGTGAGCACGGTCGGCTCGAAAAAGAGACCGCCGCGCGCGTGGGGTTTGCCGCCCACCAGCACCCGCGCGCCGCCGGCCAAGGCGTCGGCGATGTGTTCCTTCACCTTGGTCAGCGCCGCCGGCTCGATCAGCGGCCCGATCGCCACGTCCGGCTCGGTGCCCGCGCCCACCTTCATAGCCCGGACCCTGGCTGCCAGCTTGTCGGCAAAGGCATCGTAGACGCCGTCCTGGACATAGAGCCGGTTGGCGCACACGCAGGTCTGGCCGGCATTGCGGTATTTCGAGGCCAGGGCGCCGTCGACCGCCGCATCCAGGTCGGCGTCGTCAAAGACGATGAACGGCGCGTTGCCGCCCAGCTCCAGCGACAGCTTCTTCACGGTGTCGGCCGATTGCCGCATGAGCAGCCGGCCGACCGCGGTGGAGCCGGTGAACGACAGCTTGCGCACCAGGGGGCTGGCGCAGAGCACGCGGCCGACCTCCGGCACGCGGGCGCCGTCGCAGGTGACGATGTTCAGGACCCCCGGCGGCAGACCGGCCCGTTCGGCCAGCACGGCCAAGGCCAGGGCGGTCAGCGGCGTCGCCTCCGCCGGCTTGCAGACCACGGTGCATCCCGCCGCCAGGGCCGGCGCCACTTTGCGGGTGATCATGGCCAGGGGAAAATTCCACGGGGTGATGGCGGCGCAGACGCCGATCGGCTGCTTGATGGTCAGCAGCATGCGGTCGTTCTGGTTGCTCGGAATCACCGTGCCGTAGGCGCGCCGGGCCTCCTCGGCGAACCATTCCACGAAAGAGGCGCCGTAGCTGACCTCGCCGCGGGCCTCGGCCAGGGGCTTGCCCTGTTCGGCGGTGATGAGCTGGGCCAGGTCCTCGGCATGGGCCAGGATCAGCTCGAACCACCGTTTGAGCACAGCGGCCCGCTCCTTGGCGGTCAGGGCGCGCCAGGCCGGCCAGGCTTCGCTGGCCGCGGCAATCGCCGCCTCGGTCTCGGTGGGACCCATGTCGGCCACCTCGGCCAGCAGGGCGCTGGTGGCCGGATCGATGACCGGATAGACCGCACCGTCGCAGGCCGCCTGCCAGCGGCCGTCGATGTAACCCAGGTTTCGGAGCAGGGTCGTGTCGGTGAGTGGCATGGTCATGACGAAACCTCCCGCGTTGTGGTGGAATTATGTCATCGGCATAGCTTTATTAAAATACCGCGATGCATATGGGTACAATTTTCTTCCCCGGCAACCGTCCCCGCCGCAGGTCCAGGGAACGAGCGTCAAAGGGGGTGCAATCGCCCTTGTTTTCATCTAAAATGCACGGAGTTTTGATAACGACGGCAGGGGCGGCATCGGTGCCTGTTCCCGCAGACGTCGTTTGACTCGCCCCGATAAAGGGCCCGAGCAACGCTTAAAGGAGCGCCCCTGATATGCCGAAGCTTTTCGCCATCGGCGATATCCACGGCTGCCATCGGCAATTACTGTCCCTGCTGGATCGCCTGCCGCTGGACAAGGCGGAAGACACCCTGGTTTTCCTGGGCGATTACATCAATCGCGGCCCGGACTCGCGCAAGGTGCTCGACACCCTGCTCGCCCTGGAGCGCAGTTGCCGGCATGCGGTTTTTCTGAAGGGCAACCATGAACAGGCCCTTCTGGAGTATGCCCTGAGCGGAGAGCCGGAGGGCCTGCACCTGCTGCGGGTCATGGGGGTGGAAACCACGGCCGGAAGCTACGGCGCCCCCCTGCGCCGTCTGCTCGATCTCTCCTGCCTGCCGCCCGAACACCAGCAGTTCCTCTTTGCGCTCAAACTGACCTTCGCCTGGGACGGCTATCTCTTCACCCATGCCGATTACGATCCGTCCGCGCCGCCCGACACCGAGGCCACTTTACTGGCCAGCCGGCGCCTGGCCGGGGAGGATCGCCTCCTCGCCGCCGCGGGGCCGGTGGTGGTGTTCGGCCATCTGCCCTATGCCATGCCCCTGGTCAAGCCGGACCGCATCGGCATCGATACCGGCGCGGTGTACGGCAACATGCTGACCGCGGTTCAACTCCCGGAACGAAAATTCTATCACGCCTGAGCGTCGTCCATCGCCGCCAGGACGACCAGACTGTCGTACTGCCCCGCCAGAAAGGCGTCGGCCAGGCGCAGCGGCACCTCGTCATCGCGCATCGCTCCGTCCAGAAAACGGCTGAAGCCGAACAGCCGGCCGACCATCGCCAGTTGGCCGGCAATGCGTTCCCTGCCGGCGCCGCTCAGGGATGCGGTCACCAGGTCACCGGCCACCGTGGTATAGAAACCGTTGCGCTCGAGCACCTGCTGCAAGAACAGCGCCCGCCGGTGGCTGCGCGCAAGACCCGCGCCGCCGCCCTTGAACCGGAAGCGGATGTAGTTGGCGTGGCTGTCCCGGCCGCAGACCGCGTCTACCATGGCGAAATGGCATTCCACCCGGGCGTTGAGGTTGAGATAGTCGCGGGCGACCAGGGCGTAGTTGCAGGCGCCCACGGGCCGGGCGCCGCGCTGGTCGTGCATGGTGCGGGAAAGGATTTCCGGCAGGGCGCCGAGATCGGCGGGGACGTGCCAGCGCAGGCCGGGCGTGGTCATGCCGTCGCAGAGGGCGGCCAGGGGCGCGGACAGCACGTCGTCCCGGCCCAGGGTGCGGCGCAGGGAAAGACGTCTGCGCCCGGTTCGGGGGGTGGCGCGGCGGATGCCGCCGCCCAGGTCGATCACCAGGAAGGAAAAGGGCACGCCGATGTCCATGGGCCGCAGCAGGCCGCCCGCATCCTCGATGACCTGATCGCCGGCGGAAAACATGGTCAGCACCGCCATCTCGTGGGCATAGCGGACGATGTCGTGCAGGGAGCGGCATTCCGCCAGGGAAAAGGTCGGGCCGTAGGCATCGGTCAGGTTGAGTGCGACGATCCGCTCGCGTAGGTTGTGGCGGGCTGGGGAAAGCGCGAGCGCCGGGGAAGCGGCCGGTTCCGGTCGGCCGGTCTGGCGGCGGGGAGACGAGAGAACCTGCTGCCGCACCGATTCCGGCGCCGCCACCACCAGGCCGTGGTCGGCATCGACCATGAGCCATTGCCGGTCGTGCAGGTCGGCCAGCCCGGTCTGCATGCCGGTGACCATGGGCACGGCGTGCTCACGGGCCACGCAGGCCAGGTGATCGGTGGGATTGCCCATGTCCACCAGGATGCCGGCGCAGTGCGGCAGCAACCGGGCCGCGTCGACAATGCTGTGCGGCAGCACCAGAATGAGCGGCCCTTCGGCGATGGTTTCGGGCAGCCGCTCCTCGAGCCGGTGCAGTTCGGCGACGGAACGGACCAGCCGCACCCGGCCCACCGCCTTGCCGGACGAGGCGCAGAAGCCGGTGCCCAGCGGCGCGGCCGGGTGCGGCGCCTGCGGCCGCTGGCCGGAACCTGCCGCCAGCCGCAGGGGCCGGGCCTGGAGGATATGCAGCCTGCCCTGGACACAGGCCCACTCCACATCCTGAGGCAGGCCTTCCAGCTCCTCGATGGTGCGGCCGATCTCGACCAGCTGCGCCAGCAGCGGCCGGGAGAGCAGGGGTTGGTCCGCCTCCGCCCCGGCGACCGTCTCCCGGCGCAGGCCGCCGGCCGGATCGGGGACTTCCCGCTGGGTTTTGCGGGCGATATGTATGTCCACCCATTCTGCCTCGATAGGGGAGCGGTCCTGTGGCGCAACGCGCAGCGGCCGGTAGAGGTCTGCCGGCGCGGCCCCGCCCACGGCGGTGGTGCCCAGGCCGGGCACGGCGCTGATCAACATGCGGCCGCTCTCCGGTTGCGAGGGATCGACCGTGAACAGGACCCCCGCCGTCTCGGCCGCCACCATAACCTGCACCAGGACCGCCAGATCGAAATCAAAGGGCGGCAGGCCGGCATTGATGCGGTAGGCGATGGCCCGAGTGCTGAAGCCGCTGGCGATCACCTGACGGCAGGCGGCCAGCAGCGCCTTCTCCCCCCGGACATTGAGCAGCGAGGTGAACTGGCCGGCAAAGGAATGCTCGATGTCGTCCTCCGCCGCGCCGCTGCTGCGGACCGAGACCGCAAGCGATGTTGTGGCATCGTCCCCCTCGGCCTCGGCCAAGTGCCGGTAGGCGTTCGTCACGGCAATCACCATGTCTGGCGGCAGCGGAGCGGCGAGGACCAGTTCCCGGATGCGGGTTGCGGCCGCCGGAACGGCTAGGCGCCCGATTTCCGCCTCGTGCAGCAGGTGCCGGAGGCGCTCGGCCAGTTGGCCGCCGCGGAGAAAATTTTTGCAGGCCCGCACCGTGCAGACAAAACCGTTGGGGACCGGCAGGCCCATCTGCCGCAGGCGGGCCAGGTGAACCGCCTTGGCTCCGGCCTGGAGCAGGGCTGTGGGTTCCAGCTGGTCCAGCCCGATGCAGGCCGCGCGCGCCAGGGCTATCTGTCCCAGGTTGCGCAGGTCGGCGTCGATCTGCTCCGCCAGGCGACCATGCAGGGCATAGAGGACTGCGTAGCGGTCGGCGGCCAGCAGGTTGAGGCCATCGACCATCTCGCCGCTCACTTCGATGAATGTTTCGACCGCGGCGCGGACATCGGCGGGTTCGGCCCGGTGCAGCAGGCCGTCTACGGCGACGATCGACTCCAGCGCCCTGCCGTTGTTTTCGAGAAAGACGCGAAAGGCGTGGTAGCGGGCCTTGAGTTCGGTCAGGGCGGCCTGCTCGCGGGCCTGCCGCCGCTGTTTGAACCGGCGCAGCACGGCATCAACGAGCTTCATCGCCGCCTCCTGCGCGCGCCGCCGGATGGGGCTGGCGGAAGGCCGTGAGAAAGGTGGCGGCAAAATCGGCGAAGCGGTCCTCGATATCCGCCTCGCTGCGCATGTTGGTGTCCTGCTGGCGGGTCGAGGCGGTCAGGGCGCCCAGGGCAACGAGCGCCTCCTGAAGAATGGCGGTGTCCGCCAGCTTGAGGCGGGCGGTGACCAAATCTCCTTTGATGGCGGTCTTGAACTCCATGGCGGCCAGCACCCTGGCGATGAACCGCGCCCGCCGGTTGCGCCGCTCCTGGTCGGCAAATCCGCCGGCGAACCGGAAATAGACGAAGTTGCGGCTGCTGTCCTCGCCCAGATAGGCGTCGATGACACTGAAGTGATAGCCCATGCGCAGGCTGAGGTTGAGGTATTCGGCGCCGATGATGGCCAGATTGGCCCCCAGGGTGTCGGCCGGCGCGGCGAGCAGCCCCACGCTGCGGGGCATGCCGGCCAGGATGTCGCGCATCCCCAGGCTGGGGGCGGCGGTGTCCCAGGCCTGGGGAGCGAGCAGACCCCGGAGAAAGGCGGCAAGGGGGAGGGAGCCGATCTGCTCCGGCAGGGGATTGGGGGCGGCCTGCGGTTGGATGCCGCCGCCGATGTCGAGGAGGCGGATATCCATGGGCAGCCCCAAGGCCAGGGGGCGGATGCACAGGGCGCCCAGCTCGTGCCGCCGCTCCTGGAAATGGGCCAGTTCGTCCACCGCCATCTCGTGGCAGAAGTGGATGATGTCGTGGAAGGTGCGGCAGCCCTCGGCGGAAAAATCTGGCGCCTCCGGGTTGACCAGGTTCAGGGGCTGGATAAAGCGGAGCAGGCGGCGCAGCATCCGGTATTCCCGGTCCTGGGGGGTGAGATCCATGGGCTGGGCGCCGTATCGCAGCAGCTCTGCGACCGCGCCCGCGTAGACCGTGGCCTCGCCGCCATCGACCGTGACCTCGGTGCCGGGAGGCAGCAGGGCGAGGGCGGCGGGCAGGCCGAAGACGGCAGGCAGGCGGAGTTCCCGCGCCACCGTGGCGAGATGCCCGGCCGCCGAGCCGAATTCGGTGACCAGCGCCGCGGCGCGGTGCAGTATTGGGGTCAGGTCGGGCGAGGCGGTCCTGGCCACCGCCACCGCGCCGGGCGGAAAGGTTTCCGGGTCCGTGGCCTCGTTGACATGGACCACCGGGCCCGCACCCACGCCGGCCTGGCCGGACTGCCCGCCCTGGCAGAGGACGACCGCCTCGGGTGGCTGGCCGGCGGCTGGCGCGGACTCTGCCCCGGCAGCAATGGCCAGCGGCCGGAGCCGGACGATCCGGCAGGCACCGTCGGCCCAGAGCTGCCAGTGGATGTCCAGGGGCGCGCCGAAGAGCCGTTCCAGGAGCATGGCTGTTTTGGCGAGCGCCTGCAATAGGCCCGGTGCAAGGAGGGCGGAACCCCGGCTCAAATGCGGCTGGTCGCCCGCCGCATCCGAGGCGCGCCGCTGGTCGGCGAACCGGTGGCCGTTGGGCCTGGGGGCAATGCGGGATTGGAGCAGCGAGAAGGGATGGGTCCGCCGCAGCAGGTAGGTGTCACCCGCTGCTCCGTCCGCCGGCGCGGCGTCAACGACCAGGCCGTCCGTTGCCGCCAGCGCATCGTTGCTGCCGACGCGGGTATGGATCGTGCCTTTAAGCAGCGCCTCGGGCTGGGGGCAGACAAAGAGGCAGAGGTTGGCCAGGCCGGATTGGTCGGTCGCATGGATGGCCGCAGCGTGGGCGATCTGCTCGAGGGCGTGGGCAAGAAGCGCCACGACCGCGCCCGCCTCCGGCTCCTGGACCGCGTTGCCGCTAGACTGGCGGTCGTCGGCCAGGACAATGCGGCTGTTGGCCGGCACAAGCGGAACTTCGCCGCGCAGGGTTGCAATCAACGCTTCCCGGCGCTCGCCGTCCACGTCGATCCGGCAGCAGCCGATCTCGCGCAGCGGCTGCTCGTCCCCGCCGACCAGGGTCAGGGTGGCGGTCAGGGCCGCGCCGGCACACCGTTTGGTCAGGTTGCGCAGATGGTCGGTCAGGGCGGCCCGCGTCTCCCCGGCGCGCTGACCGTCGTCCGCCCGTGCCCCGGAAGAGGGAGGAACATTGCCGGCCAGGGCGCGGAGTCCTTCGGCTGTGACGACAAAGCCGTCGACCGGGGCGATTCCCGGATGGTTGCGCAATTCGGCCAGGCACACCAAGTCCATGCCCACCAGCGGCTCGTGTTCCCAGCCGATGGCGTCCAGGGGCAGCACCGCCTCGTCGGCCAGGGCATGCACGTTGTTGGCGAGGATGTCGTCCAGCAGGGTGCGGATTTCCTGATAGCGGTCGTACAGGGGGACATGGCGGTTGGCGGTCAGGGCGTTGAGGCTGTAGGCGACGTGGTGCACCCGGTTGGCGATGGTGCTGACCGAGGATTCCAGAAAGGCGCGGTCAAAGATGTATTCGCCGCCCAGGGCCCGTTCCATCTTGGCCATCTCTTCGAGGACGGCATTGTTGAGCGTCAGGATCCGCTTGAAATTGTTGAACAGGGCGTGCAGGCGCCAGAGGTCGATTTGCGGGCGTTCGCCCTCCTGCGGCGCGGTCGGCCGGCCGGCCCATCTGCGGATGGCGGCGAACATGCCGGGCTACCGCTCGGCTTCGGTCGGCAGGCCCCGGCGCTTGTCCTCGATCCGCTTGACGCAATCGAGGATGTCCCGCAGTTTGAAGGGCTTGGCGATGAAGTCGAAGGCGCCTTTGCGGTAGGATTCCTTGGCGGTTTCCAGGGTGGCGAAGCCGGTGATGACGATCACCTGGGTGTCGGCCGCGGAATCCTTGGCGCCGTTGAGGATCTGCATGCCGTCCGCCCCCTCCATTTTCAGATCGGTGACGACCACATCGAAGCGCGCCTCCCGCAGACGGGCGAGCGCGGCGTTGCTGTCGGTGAAGGTTTCCACCTCGTGCCCCATTTTCTGGAAGGCCGGCTTGAGCCGCTTGCAGACGATGGGCTCGTCGTCCAGGATCAGAATCCGCAGCGGGGCCGCTGCGCCGTCGGTTGCCGTTGTCATCCCGTCATCCTCCCGTCCGTTCCTGTTCCTGCATGACCTGAAGGAAATGCGCTACATGGTGGTCGATATCGCTGTCGGCGTGCATGCGGACGTCCAACTGCCGGGTGTAGCCGATCAGGCCGCCCAGCATCCGCATCCGTTGAACCATGCGCGGCAGCGAGAGCTTTTTCAGCCGGCCGACCACCAGATCGCCATGCACCTCGACCCGAAAGTCGTACCGCGCCAGCACCTTGGCGATGAAGGCCACCCGCCGCGACCGGCGGATGAACCCCGTCACCCCGCCCAGGAAACGGAAATAGATAGAGTTGTCGTTGACCGCCTCCGCGAGGTAGGCGTCGATAATGGTGAAATGATAGCCCAGCCGCATGTTGATGTTCATGTAATGCGCCAGCACCACCGCCAGGTTTCTGCCGATTGCGCCGGGGCCGGACAGCGAGGCGGGAACGGTGCGGGTGAAGCTCGACATGAAACTGCCCAGGTCCACCGCCACCGGCTCCGTGCACCACATGCCCATGCCGGCCATGCCCTGGAGCAGCTCCCGCAGCGGCAGGCAGGCGATCTGCTCGACGGTGAGGGTCGGCGATTCCGGGGCGCAGGTCGTGCCGCCGCCGCCGTCGATTACCATCAGCCCCAGGGGTAGCCCAGTTTCCAGCCGCTTCGGCGCGGAAAGGTGCCGGGCTCCCTGCTTTTCGCTGAGATGAATCAGTTCCTCCACCGCCTTTTCATGGATGAAGCGGGTGATGTCGTGGTAGGTGCGGCAGGCCGCCGGGGTAAAGCCCTCGCTCTGCGGATCGAGCAGGTGCAGGGGGCTGATGCATTTGAGCAGGCGCCCCAGCAGCCGGTATTCGTAGGAATCCTCGAACACCTCCTCCTCGATCAGCTGGAAATGATTCAGCGCGACGATGATGCCACGATACACGATATTCTGGGTGGCATCCAAGGTGATTTCATCGCCGGTGCGCAGAAGCGAGGTGGCGACTTCGGTATTGACCAGGGTCGGCAGCCGGTATTCGCGCGCCAGGGTGGCCATGTGGCCGGTGTGCGAGCCGACATCGGTGATGATGCCGCGGGCGATGGGCATGACCGCGGCATAGCGGGGCGAGGTATAGCGCGACAGCAGAATGGCGCCGTAGGGAAAGGCAGCCAGATCCTCGTCGTTGTCCACGCGATGGACCCTGCCCACCGCGATGCCCTGCTGAACGACCAGCCCTCTGCCGGAAAAGACGATTTCCGCGTCGCGGGTGGCCTCGACGAGTTCCCGGCCCGGAACGGCAGCTTCTTCCTGCAGGCGGAGCGGCCGCGACTGGAGAATGGTGAGGGTGCCGCCGGGGCCAAAGGTCCACTCGATTTCCTGAGGCCGTTTGTAATAGCGTTCGATGCGCATGGACGCACGGGCGAGCGTCGCCATCTGCTCCGGCGTCATGCTGGCGGCCCGCTGGAGATGCCCGGGCACCGCCTGCCATTCGGTGCCGCCATCGGCTGCTGGCACCAGTTGCCTGGGTTTGTCGGCAATGGCGAGGTCAAGCAGCGGATAGGGCGGCTTGCGGCCGAGCACCATGGTATCGGCGGGCTGGTCGCCCTGGACGATCGGGGCGCAGAGGCCCCAGGAGGCATTGACCAGCATGGCGCCGTCGGCGCGATGCGGGGCATAGGTATGCAGCACGCCGCTGGCCGGCCCCTCGATCACCACCTGGCAGCCCACCGCCATGGCGGTCTCGCTTTCGTGGAAACCTTTGCTCAGGCGGTACTGCCAGGTCTCGAACGAGTAGGCGCTGGCCACGACCCGGCGGTAGGCGTCGATGAGCCGGTCGCGGCCGACATTGAGCACGGATTGGTACTGACCGGCAAAACTGCTGCCGCCGTCTTCGCCCCAGGCGCTGCTGCGCAGGGCGACCAGGAGACGGCGCTGTCCCTGCCGCCTGGCCAGGTCGTCGAAGGCGGCCAGAATCCGCTGACCGAGCCGGCGCGGCAGGGTCGCCGCCAGAATGCGCTGCTGCATTTCTTCGGCCAGGCGGCGCAGGGCGTCGAGGTCCTGATCCCGCCAATACTGTTCCGCCGCCTCGGTCCTGGCGAAGAGGTTGTTGCGCTGGAAGAAGTCGAAAAAGGTACGGGTGGTGATGACAAAGCCATCCGGCGCGGCCAATTCCAGGCGGTTGCGGATATCGCCCAGGGTAGCCATCTTGGCGCCGACCAACTCGCTCTGCTCGTGGCCGATGGCCGCCATGTCCAGAATCGGTTCGCCGGCGGTCAGGATGCGGTGGCCGGCGAGTTCCTCCTGGATGGCGAAGCGGATTCGTTCGAAGGCGAGAAAGAGATCGGCGTTCTGGTGCTGATTGAGAATGCTGTAGTCGGAGATCAGCTTGAAGACATGATCGCCCAGCTTTTCCGAAACCTCGACGAGATAGTGGCTGTCAAAAACATACTCGCCTCCCAGCTTGTCCCCCATGTCTGCCATGAGTTCCAGGATGAGGTTGTTGCGTTCGAGGATGCTCTGGAATTTCTTGAAGAGCACCGTGAACGGCAGCACATCCCGTTGGGGACGCCAGAAGGCGAGTCGTCGCATGAGGCCGCTGGCCATGCCATCACCACGTCAATGGGCACCCTTGCTCTGGAAGACGAGGCCGATCGCCAGGCCGCTGACAATGGCGATCACCGTGGCCATGACGCCGTACAGCGCGCTTTTCTGGTAGGCCAGTTCGCTCAGCCACTTGGGAAACCCGGCCAGGGCCGCGGTGATCGTGGCGCTGGTACTGCCGACCACGGCGTTGTCCCGCAGGGCGATGGCCTCCACCTGATACGTGCCCGGTTTCAGCGAGGAAGGCATGCCGACGCGGGCGGTGAAGGGCTGCATCCCGCCCTGCTCCGGTCCCAGGGAAATACCCTCGGCACCTTCCCGGTACAGGCCTTCCCTGGACTTGAGCAGCAGCAGTTCATGAGGGATATCGACGGATTGATCGCCACCCTGCTGTTCCACGCCGATCGCCTTGGTCAGGGCGTCGAGGCGGAAGGATGCCGCCACCGGACCCAGTTGCGCCAAGGGGCGGCTGGCGGCGATCAGGCAGACAGAGGGAACATTGCTCAACGTCACCTTGCCGACATTCATCCACAACAGGCCGAAGACCTTGCCCTTTTCCCGCAGATGCAGCTCGCCGGGCGTGCCGGTCACCCGGACCAGTACATCCGCGCCGGTGGGCACGCTACCGGTTACCGTGAGATCGACGCCACTGTACTGCGCGTCCATGACGATGCTGGCCGGGGTCACATTCAGGGTGTTGGCAGGTCCCGCCGCCGCGAGGCAGGGAACGGCCGCGAGCAGGGCCGTCAGGGCCAGCCGTTTGAAAAAAACCGAAACCGTGGGTCGCATGTCAATGTCCTCCCGCGTAGGTGAGCAGAATGTCCGGCCGGGCCAGCAGGTCGTAGAGCATTTTCACCATGACGACGAGGACCAGCGAGGCCAGCAGAATTTTGAGATGTTCGCCGCCCAGCTTCTTGCCGACCTTGGCGCCGAGCTGGGCGCCGATGGCCGAGCCGAGCAGCAGCAGCAGCGCGAGGATGAAATCCACGGTGTGGTTCTGCGCGGCCTGCATGACCGTGACGTTCATGCAGGTGAAGAGAATCTGGAACAGGCTGGTGCCGACGACCACATGCATGGGCATGCGCAGCAGGTAGACCATCACCGGGACCATGATGAAACCGCCGCCGACGCCCATGATGGCGGCCAGCACGCCCACCAGCATGCCGAGCAGGAACGGCATCATCACGGACAGGCGGATGCCGGAGCGTTTGAAGTCGAGCTGTAGCGGCATGGTGCGCATCATCCGGGCGTACAGGGATTCGCCCCTGGGCGATTCGCTCCGGCCTGCCGCATCGGAGGACTTGCGCATGGCCTGCAAGCTCTCCAGAAACATGTAGCCGCCGACAAAGCCCAGCATGAGCACGTAGGTGATGCTGATCAGGAAATCGGCGTTGCCCATGCGGCGGAGCACGGCGATGATCTGCACTCCCAGGGAGCCGCCGACGATGCCGCCGACCAACAGCAGCAGGCCCATCTTGATGTCCACGTTGCCCTGGCGGAAATGGGCCAGGGTGCCCGAGGTCGAGGCGCCGACGATCTGGTTGGAATCCGATGCCGCCGCCACGGTCGGCGGAATGCCCATCATGATCAGCAGCGGGGTCATGAGAAACCCGCCACCGACGCCAAAGATGCCGGACAGCAGGCCGACGACGCCGCCAAGACCGAAAATCGCCAGGCAATTGACACTGGCGCCGGCGATGGGTAGGTACAGACTCATTGAAAGACTCATGTGCTCCTCTTGTGTTATTCAGGTATGTTTTTGATCGGTGCCACGATTTCCATCGTGCACATCAGGCGATGACGGAGGGCGCGCAGCGCCGCGACTTCCCTGGCCGCCAGGCGGGCCTCCCTTTCCCTCGCTTCATGGATCAACAGCGCCACCTTGTGCTGGGCGACGAAGGTGATCACCTCCTCTTCATACTGACCCTCCGTCATGAAATAGTTGATGGCGATGCCTTCGCTCTTCGCGGTTTCCAGGAGCAGTTCCAGCCGTTTCCTGATGGCCTCGCCTATGCCGTCGTCCCGGTCGTCTCCCTTGCCGGGAGACGGCGGCGCGACCAGCAGCACGTTGAGATCGACCTGGACCCGCTTGGCCAGGGAGCAGGCATGGGAAAGCGCTGCCCATGCCCCGTGCCGGCCGTCAATTGCCACCAGAATTTTCTCCATGTTCCCCCGGTGCATTTCTCGTCTGCTCTGTGCAGAGCAAGCATGGTGCCAAACGAAGCGACTTTGAATATTCTGTATTTTCAAGTTGTTGCAAAAAAGAAGATGGGTGTGCCCGGTTTTTTCGTTTCATTATGGAATAAAATTGCATATTGTTGCCGATGTTTGTTTCAAAATGAAATGAACGAAAGAGCCGACTGCGACGGGAGGAACAGAATGGAGACCTGTGTGGGAAAATGGGGGCGGCAGGTGGTGGGCGCCGGCAGCCGGCTGATCAACCCCGGCTCGATCAAGGGGAAGATCTTTATAGTCTTTTCGGTGGCGTTTGTGTCGATTGCCGCGCTCGCCGGCCTCAACCAATGGAACCTCATGACCCTCAGGGCGCGGTTGCTGCTCAGCGAGCGCTACGACGATCTGCTCAACAACATTCTCGAGGTTCGCCGCTTCGAGAAAAATTTCCTGATCTACGGCGATCAGCACAGCCTGCTGGAAAGCAAGGGGTATCTCGAGCGCATCGACGAGCTGGTGGAAGAACTCTCCACGGATCTGACGCAACTGACCAGCCAGCGCTCCTTTCAGGAGTTCAAAGGCAATCTGCACAGGTATCGCGGCATGGTCGAGAGCCTCAGCGCCGATGCCAAAAGTTCGCCGGAAGCGCTGCGCACCATCGGCAAGCAGCTGACCGACGATGCCGATCATTTCCGCGAACTCAAGCGCACGCGCATCCATGCCGCCATCCTGCGCATCTCGACGCTGCCTTTCGCGTTTTTCGCGATCCTGCTTTCGCTGATGATCCTGGTGGGCTGGCTCATTTCCCACGGACTGCTGCGCCCCTTGAACGTGATCGTGAAGACCACCCGCTCGGTGGGACGCGGCGATTTCAGCCCGATCCGCTACGATGGCGTGCCTTTGGAGGAAATTTCCGGCCTGATCGAGGCCTTCAACCACATGGCCAGCGAGTTGGAGGCGCACCAGGAAGACCTGATCCAAGCCCGGAAAATCGCCGCCATCGGCACCTTCACCGCCGGCATTGCCCATGAGCTGAACAACCCGATCAACAACATCGCCCTGACCGCGGAGAGCCTGCAGGAAACACTGGAGGAGCAGGCGGAGCCGGACACCATGGAAATGCTCGACGATATTCTCGATCAGGCCCGGCGGGCGGCGGACATCGTCAGGAACCTGCTCGACTTCAGCCGCACCGAGAAGCCGGTGTTCAGCGAGCTTGCCCCGGAGCAGATCCTCACCAGCAGCATCAACCTGGTCAAGAACCAGTTCAAGATCGTGGGCCTGCAATTCGAGACCTCAATGGCCGAGGGACTGCCGCGCATCCGCGGCAACCTGGGCAACCTCCAGCAGGTGTTCACCAATCTGCTGCTCAATGCCATCCAGGCCACGCCCCAGGGCGAAACCATCCGCATGCGGGTCGAGTATGCCGACAACAGGCCGGGGTTCATCAGCTTTGCCGTGCAGGACAGGGGCGAGGGCATTCCGCCGGATATTCAGCATAAAATTTTCGAGCCCTTTTTCTCGACCAAGGAGGTCGGCAAGGGCACGGGGCTCGGGCTGGCGGTGAGCTACGCCATCGTCAAACGGCACGGCGGCCGGATCGAGGTGAGCAGCGAGCCCGGCCGCGGCACCACTTTCACCGTGCTGCTGCCCCATGTGGCCGGCCCCGTTCTCAGCGATCTGCCGTGGGGGATCATATGACCAAGCTGCGCCTGGCCATTGTCGACGACGAGGAGATTGTCTGCCGCCGCCTGAGCCAGGCGCTGGCGCGGGAGGAATTCGAGATCGAGCCGTTCATCATGGGACGTTCCTTTTTGGAACGCATGATGCAGCAGCCCTTTGACATCGTTCTGCTGGACCTGCGCCTACCGGACATGGACGGCCTGGACATCCTCAGCCGTATCAAGAAGCTCCGTGCCGAAACCGAAGTGATCATCGTCACCGGCTACCAGAGCGTGGAGACGGCGGTGGAAGCCATCCGCAAAGGGGCGTTCCACTACATTGCCAAGCCGGTCAACCTGGCCGAGATTCGGCTCTTGGTGAGGAGCGTGCAGGAAAAAATCGCCATGCGCCAGGAGAACCAGCGGCTGCGGGAGGCGCTCAAGGGCGATTCGGGCCTGACCGCGATCGTCGGCACCAGCCCGGTGATCCAGGAACTGTTTGCTCTGATCCGCAAGGTGGCCCCGGTGGACTGCAACGTGCTCATCCAGGGCGGCAGCGGCACCGGCAAGGCCCTGGTCGCCCGCGCCATCCATCAGTTGAGCCCGAACAAGGACCATCCCTTCGTGGCTTTCAACTGCGGCGGCTTCACCGACGAACTGATCAACAGCGAACTGTTCGGCTACGAACGCGGCGCCTTCACCGGAGCGGCGGCCACCAAGGTGGGCCTGTTGGAGTCCGCGGCGGGCGGCACGGTGTTTTTGGACGAGATCGGCGAGATGCCGCTGGCCATGCAGGTCAAGCTGCTGCATGTCATCCAGGAGCGGCGCATTCTGCGGGTGGGCGGCACCAAGCCCATCGAACTCGATATCCGCATCATCGCCGCCACCAACAAGGACCTCAAGCACGAGGTGGAGATCGGCGCCTTCCGCGAGGACCTCTATTTCCGCCTCAACGTGGTCTCGATCGCCCTGCCGACGCTGTCCCAGCGGCGGGAGGACATCCCCCTGCTCGTGCGCTTCTTCATCGAGAAATACAGCCTCGCCTTCCATAAGCAGGTGACCGGAATCGAACCGCAGGCCCTGGATATCCTGTGCAATTACAGCTATCCCGGCAATGTGCGCGAGCTGGAGAACATCGTCGAGCGGGCCGTGGCCCTGACCGACGGCCGGGAGATCGGCCCGCAGGATCTGCCCAAGGACCTGCAGAACCTCGAATTCGACACCCTGGAAGGCGGCGGCATGCCGACCCTGGCGGAGATGGAGCGCCGCTATATCGCCAAGGTGCTGGCCGACACCAACCGCAACAAGGGCGTCACCGCCCAGATCCTCGACATCCCGCGGACCACGCTTTGGCGCAAGCTCAAGGCCTACGGTCTGGAATAGCCGGCCTCAGCGCGCAGCGGTTGCCTCGGTGGCCTGCGGCTGGCCGCCGCCCAGGGCGAGATAGAGGAGGGCCGTGTCCTGATAGCGGCGAATCCGGGCCTGGGCCAAGCCCAGACGGGCCTGGTTGGAGAGCCGCTCGGCGTCCAGCACCTGGAGCACGCCGATATTGCCGGCACCGTAGCTGAGCCGGGCCAGGCGCAACGATTCCTGGGCCGTGTCCAGGGCATGCTGCTGGGCCTCGACCTGCTGGGCATCGTGCTCCAGGGCCTTGAGCACATCCGCCACCTGGGCAAAGGCCGCGAGCACCACCTGGCGGTAATGGGCCAAGGCCGCGCGACAAGCCTGTTCGGCGGCGCGTTTTTGGGCCAGCAGGCTGCCGCCGTTGAAGATCGGCGCGGTCAGATGGGCGCCGAAATCGAAGGTATGGCTGGACGACTCGAACAGCGATCCCACGGTCAGCGACTCCTGCACCGAGTCGGCGCTCAGGGTCAGGCTGGGATAGAGTTGGGCCGTGGCCACGCCGATGGCGGCGGTGGCCGTGTGCACCTGGGCCTCGGCGGCCTGGATGTCCGGCCGGACCCGCGCCAGTTCCGAGGGCAGCCGCAGGGGCAGATGCTCGGGCAGGGTAAAGGAGGTGAGCGCAAACGGCGGCGGCTGCCAGTTTGCCGGGGATTGCCCGACCAGGAGAGCGAGCGCATGCTCGGCCACACTCAACTGCTGGCGCAGGGGCGGCAGCAGGGCCTGATCGCTGGCCAGTTGGCTGCGGGAGCTGAGCACGTCGGTTTCGGTGGCGGCACCCGCTTTGCGGGAGATTTCAACCAGTTCTTCGTTTTTGCGGTCATCGGCAATGATGTCTTCCAGGACCGCCAACTGCTCCCTGGCCGAGGCCAGGACCAGGGCCTGATCCATCACCTGGCCGGTGAGGGCCAGGCGGGCGGCGTCATACCGGTAGCGCTCAGACTGCGCCAGGGCGCCCTGCCGCTCCACCGCCCGCCGTTCGCCGCCGGCGAAGTCGAGCAGATAGCTGATCCGCGGCCCCAGGGTGTAGGCGGTAAAAGCGGGGATGGTGACGTCGGGGCCCAACTCCGCCACGCCGAACTTCTGCCGCCCGGCGGAACCGTCGAGCGTCACCTGCGGCCAGAGGGCTTCGCCGGTAACGGCCCGCAGTTCCTCTCCGGCCCGGGCCAGGGTCGCCTGGGCCTCCTCCAGGCTGTTGTTGCTCTGCAGGGCCTGAGTCATGACCCGGTCCAGGGAAGAAGAGCGGAAGGAGCGCCACCATGCGGATTCCGGTTCATGGCCTACGCTCACCACCTGGCCGCCGTGTGGGCCGGTGTCGCCATCGGCGGTATAGGCCGCGCTTTGCGGCGGCTGGGGCGGCACGTAATCCGGGCCGACCGCGCAGGACGACAGCGCCAGCAGGGCGGCCAGGGCCACGACGGGATGATATACACATCGAAACAGCAACATACTCACTCCATGACCACGGTATGCCCGTGGTCCTCCTTCCGGCCGCGCCGGAACAGCAGCAACAGCGGCGCCATCAGCAGGGTCACCACCATCATCAGGTAAAAATCGTTCAGATAGGCGATCATGCTTCCCTGGCGGGTGACTTCGCCGTTCAGCAGGATCAGGCTGTGCGGGTCGGCCAGCTTGAGGCCGGTGGCGTGCAGGCCGAAATTGCCCTCCGCGTTGTAGGGGAGGACCCGGCTGGCCAGACTGCTGTGCAGCACCTGGATGTTACGGGTCAACAGGGCCTGCACCACCGAGATGCCGATACTGCTGCCGAGGTTGCGCAGCAGGTTGAAAAAGGCGGCACCCTCGGTGCGCAGATGGCTCGGCAGGGTGGCAAAGGCCACGGTGGCCAGGGGGATGTAGACGAAGCCGATGCCGAATCCCTGCATGGCGCCGGAGACGATGACCGGCCATTTGTCCATCAGCAGCGAAAAATGGGCCATCTGATGGAGTGAGGTTGCGGTCAGGGCCAGGCCGATGGCCATCAGGATGCGGATGTCGACCCGGCCGATCACCCGGCCGACCACGATCATCGCCAGCATCAGCCCCATGCCCCTGGGGGCGGTGACCAGGCCGGTGATCAGAACCGGATAATCGAACAGCCCTTGCAGCATCGGCGGCAGCAGAGCCAGGGTGGCGAAGAGGACCACCCCGATGATGAAGATGAAAACATTGCCGACCACGAAGTTGGCGTCGGCGAACAGGGCGGTGTTGATGAACGGCCGCGCGTGGCTCAGGGTGTGAACCAGGAACACGTAGAAGCCGCCGGCGGCGACGATGCCCTCCGCCAGGATCTCGGGCGAGGCGAACCAGCCCTTGAGTTCGCCCCGGTCGAGCATGAGCTGCAGGGCGCCCACGGCCACGGAAAGGGCGATGAAACCGAAGAAGTCGAAGCGCTTGGCGGTGCGGTCACGATTGGCCGGCAGGAAGAACAGCAGGCCGCAGAAGGCCAGGATGCCGATGGGGATGTTGATGTAGAACACCCAGCGCCAGTTGTAGTCCTCGGTCAGCCAGCCGCCCAGCATCGGCCCCAGAATCGGCCCCAGGGTCACGCCGATGCCCCAGAACGACATAGCCCGGCCGTGCTGCTCACGGGGGTTGATGTCGAAGAGGATCGCCTGGGACAACGGCACCAGGGCCGCGCCGCTGATGCCCTGCAGCAGGCGGAACAGCACGATCTGTCCCAGGTTGACCGACATGCCGCACAAAGCCGACGCCACGGTGAAGCCGGCGATGGACAGCAGGAAGACCAGCTTGCGGTCGTAGCGGGTGGCCAGCCAGCCGGTCAGGGGGATGGTGATGGCCGCGGCCACGATATAGGAGGTCAGCACCCAGACCATCTGGTCCTGGCTGGCAGCGAACGACCCTTGCATGTGCGGCAGGGCCACGTTGGCGATGGTGGTGTCCAGCGACTGCATGATCGTGGCCAGCATCACCGAAAAGGTGATCAGGAGCCGGTTGGGCACCGGGGTGAAGGAGGCGGACTTGTCCATGGTCAGCGGCTCAGGCCCAGGCGGCTGTGGCCGGTGTCGACCTCGGCGGTCACGCTCAACCCGGACTGCAAGGCCAGGTTGCCGGCATCCTTGTCCAGTTCGATACGCACCGGCACCCGCTGCACGATCTTGACCCAGTTGCCGGTGGCATTCTCCGGCGGCAGCAGCGAAAACGAGCTGCCGGTGCCGGGGCTGAGGCTGACCACCGTCCCGGAGAGGCTGCGGTCTGCGTGGGCGTCGACCAGGATGCTCGCCTTCTGGCCGGGGCGCATGTGGGCGAGCGCGGTTTCCTTGAAGTTGGCCTCCACCCAGCGGTTGGTGGCGGAGACCAGGGCAAAGAGCGCGGCCCCCTTGGTGATGTAATCGCCGACCTGCAACTGCTCGACCTTGGTGACGATGCCGTCCATGGGCGCCGCCACGGTGGTGTAGGAGAGGTTCAGCCGGGCCTGGTCCAGCTTGGCGTGGGCCGCCTGGACCGACGGATGGTCATCCACCTGGATCTCCGCGTTGCCGCCGAGGTTGGCCAGGGCGGTATCCGCTTCCTGCCGCCGGGCCACGGCCTCCTGCCGGGCGGTCTGCGCCAGCTGTTCGGCCTTCTCCAGCTGGGCCTGGGAGGAAATGCCGGACTCGGCCAGCTTCTTCTGGCGGCTGTAATCCCGCTCCTGGTAGGCAAGCGTGGACTCGGCCGCCCGCAGATCGGCCAGCTTCTGCCGGTAATTGGCCTTCATCGCCACCACCTGCAGCCGCGCCCCCTCCAGTTGCGCCGAGGCTTCCTGTTCGGCGATGGCAAAGGGGCGGGCATCGATCCGCACAAGGACGTCTCCCGTGCGGACCTGCTGGTTCTCCGCCAGGGGAATCTCGCTGATCCGGCCGGAGATATCGGCGCTCACCGCCACCCGCGCCGCCCGGATGTAGGCGTCGTCGGTGCTGACATAGCGGCCGCCGGTGAGATACAGCACCAGGCCGGCTCCGGCCAGAAGAAGCGGCACGCCGTACAGGAGCAGCCGCCGGTGCCGTCCGATCCAGTTCTGTTCATTGTTCAATGCACTCTGACTGGTGTTCATAGTTCGCTGTCCTTGTTGCGATGGGCCGCCATCACGGCCCTGACGTTGTCGGAGACGATCCGTTCGATGGCCGCCATCCGCTCCTCGCCGTACTTCTGCCATCCCATGTGCTGCAACACGGTGACCCGCGAGGATTTGAAAATCACCACCTGCCCGATTAGGGTCTGGGTGATCAGCTTCACCTCCAGGCTGCGGACATCCATGCCGAGGATGACGGCCACCAGCGCCTCGTGCGTCTCGCGCATCTTCTTGATGAAGCCGTTATACAAGCGCTCGAAGCCGCTGGTCGGGTCGAGTTGCTCGCGGATGTAGATCCGCGAAATTTGCGAGCAGTCGTCGCTTTCGCGCAGGACGAAGTGCACCATCAGGCGCATGTACTCGTCCAGCAGGGCAAGGTAGCCGTCGCGGGTGGTCGTCGGTTCGGCCAGGGCCTGCTCGATCCGTTCGAGGCAGGGGCCGAAATGGGTGAGATAGTGCGCGACGATGTGGTCGAGCACCGCATGGTAGAGCCCTTCCTTATTGCCGAAGTAGTAGGGGATGGCGGCAATGTTGACCCCGGCGGCGGAGGCCAGGCGGCGGGTCGGGGCGCTCTGGTAGCCCACTTCGCTGTAGATCTTCAACCCGGCCTCGATCAGTTTCCTGCGGGCGGTGTCGCCGCGTTCCCGGTTGGCGCAGTCCGGCGGTTGTGCGTTGGTATTCATGGTCGTTCCGTTGAAATGATGTACTGGTTGTGTTCGGGAGGACAGGAAAATAAATCAATCGATTGATTTAATCAAGTGCTGAGATAAAAACGGGTGGGAAGAGGGGCAGCGGCCCCGAACAGGGCGTGGTGCGGGAGGAGGGGACGGCGATGCAGGACGCCCGCCGGCGGGCAGGGTGCCCGGCATGCTTTGATCAAGTTGCCGGCATCACCTGGGGGGATGCCGGCAACTTTTTCCGGTTCGTCTTGTTTGAACCGGTGCCGCTATTTTTCGGCAACGATTTCGTGGCTCAGGTTGTCGACCACCACCGGTGTGGCCAGGTAGGTCAGGGAGGGATCGGAGCCGTACTTGGCGCGGACAAACGCCTTCCATTCCTCGGTGTACACCCGCTCCGCATCCTGCCGCGATTGCCACAAATAGATGCCCCCGGCCTCGGTGCCGCCGTCGTTGAGGAAATAGTATTTCCGGATCAGCCCCGGCTTGTCCAGGTATTTGGGGGCCGTGCCCAGGAAGATTTCCTTGGCCTGCTGGAGAGAAATCGGTTGCGGCAGTTTGAAGGCAACAAGTACGGTGATCATCTTCGTCCTCCGTTTGGCGTGAAGAAAGGGGCAGAAATCCATTTTCCCGGGTGATCGCATAAGTAGCATGACCGTGAGGAGAAGCAAGCACTATCCATGGACCGGACACGTTTTATAGTGGCAGGAAGCCTGATCGACGGCACCGGCGCCGGCGTGCGCCGCAATGCCGTGCTGATTGTCGAGGACGGCATCATCACAGCCGTGGGCGGGAGGGAGAATCTGCCCCGCGATCCCGGCGCACCTGTCGACGATCTGTCGCCCTGTACCATCGTGCCGGCGCTGGTGGACGGCAGCGTCTTCCTGGGCCGGTCGCCGGCTATTGACCCGAAAATGCGGGGGCTCCCGGAAGAGGCCAGCAGGGAACAGCGGCTCGCGCTGCGTGCACGGCACCTCCGTTACTGCCACGACCACGGCGTGCTCGGCGTGGTCGATGGCGACGATCCCTTCGGTCTGGCGCGGCACCGTGCCGATGGCACCATGCCGGGCGGCCCGGTCGCCCTGCGCACTGCCGGCCCGTTGTGCCGCAGTTGGGATGAGGCGGCAGGTGGCAGCTCGGACCGCGATTTCCTCAGGATCGGGTATTCCCCCGACATTAATGCGGCCGAGGCGACTCAACCCCGGATGAGCCGGGAAGAACTCCGTCGCATCGTGCAGCACGGCCCGGACTGCAAGAAGATCGTGGTGGCCAACGGCCGCGAGGCTGTGGCCGAGGCGCTGGCAGCGGGGTGCGACGCCATTGAGCAGGGCTTTGGCATGGGCGAGGACAACCTCAGGACCATGGCCGCGAGGCAGGTGCTGTGGCTGCCCGGCGTGGTGCGGGCCAAGAACGGGCTGGACGGCTCCGCTTCGGGCGGCGAGGTGTGCTGCCGCTTTTCCCTGCGGTTTGCCGCGCCGGGCCAGGCGAATCCGGGCGCGGAGGCCTTTTGGAAGGCGACGCTCGCCGGCCAACTCGCGCAACTGCGGCTCGCCCGCGCCCTGGGCGTGCCCACGGCGGTCGGCACCGGCGCCGGCAGTCCGGGCATCCTCCACGGCGAGTCCGTGGTCGAGGAAATCAAATTGTTCATCAAGGCCGGCTTTCCGCTGGCAGAGGCCATCGCCGGCGCCTCGGCTGTGGGCGCCGGATTTTTCGGCATGGAGGCCTTGGGGCCGCTCACCGTCGGTCGACGGGCGACCTTCCTGGTCACCAGGGGCACGCCGCAGCAACTGCCGCGAAAGCTCGGCTATCTGGAAAACATCTACATTGACGGCGCGCCCAGCCGCGCCTACCGGAAAGATCCGGTGAAGGCGGCAGGGCAGGGGGCGCAATCTTCTTTTTAGCTGCGCGGCAGCTCAAGGGGCGCAACCGCCACGAACCACCGCTTCTTGAGCCACAGGGCCACATTGACCAGACCTATGAGCACAGGCACCTCCACCAGCGGCCCGATGACGGCCACGAAGGCCTCGCCCGAGTTCAGCCCGAAGACCGCGATGGCCACGGCAATGGCCAACTCGAAGTTGTTGGATGCGGCGGTGAAGGACAGGGTCGCCGACTGCTCGTAGTTGGCGCCCGCCCATCTGGAAAGAGAGAACGAAAGCAAAAACATCGCCAGGAAGTACACCAGCAGGGGGATGGCGACCTTGAGCACGTCCAGGGGCAGGTGCACGATGTATTCACCCTTGAGGGAGAACATCACCAGGATGGTGAACAGCAGCGCCCTGAGCGTCCAGGGGCTGATGCGGGGGATGAACACCCGCTCGTACCAGTCCAGGCTCCTGACCCTGAGGCCGTACCAGCGGGAGGCCACGCCCGCGAGAAAGGGGATGCCGAGGTAGATGAACACGCTTTCGGCGATCTGCCCCATGCCCACATTGACCACGGCCCCGGACAGGCCGAGCCAGCCCGGCAGCACGGTGATGAACACGTAGGCGTAGACTGGGAAGAACAGCACCTGGAACACGGCGTTGAAGGCCACCAGCCCGGCGCAGTATTCCCGGTCGCCGCCGGCAAGGTCGTTCCAGACAATGACCATGGCGATGCAGCGGGCGAGCCCGATAAGGATCAGGCCCACCATGGAGCTGTTGTTGCCGGAGAGAAAGGCGATCGCCAGCAAGAACATGAGCACCGGGCCGATGATCCAGTTCTGCGCCAGGGAGAGCAGCAGCACTTTTTTATCGCGGAACACCCGGCCGAGTTGCTCGTATTTCACTTTCGCCAGGGGCGGGTACATCATCAGGATCAGCCCGATGGCAATGGGAATGTTGGTCGTGCCCACCTGGAAAAAGTGGATGACGTTCTTCACGTCCGGCGCGGCCCAGCCGAGCCCCACCCCTGCGAACATGGCCAGGAAGATCCACAGGGTCAGGTAGCGGTCGAGGAAGGAGAGCCGCTGCAATGTCGATGGGTTCATGGGTTACGCTCCCTTACATGGCGGCAATGGCATCGAGCACGGCCTGGAGCCGGTCCGGGTTCATGCCCGGCGCCGCTGCAAGCCGGTTCGCCAGGGCGCCTATCCGTCTGCGGAGCACGGCAAGGGTTTCGGCGAAGGCGGCCTTGATCGCCGCCTCATCGCCCTGCACCCTGGCCGGATCGGGCATGCCCCAATGACTGCGCACGACCGTGCCGAAGGAGAGCGGGCAGGATTCGCCCGCCGCGTTGTCGCACAAGGTTATGACAACATCCGGCTTTGCCGGCAGATCGTCCCATGACTTGCTGAACAGGCCCGTCGTGGCAAAGCCGGCTTCCCTGAGCACGTCCAGGGCGCGGGGATGCACGAACCCGGCGGGCCTGCTGCCCGCGCTCTGCACGCTCACGCCAGCCGGAACCATGGACTTGAAAAGCGCCTCCGCCATGATGGAGCGGCAGGAATTGCCCGTGCAGAGAAAAAGAATGTTCATGGCCGCCCCTCTTTCCGGGCCTCGATGGACAGGCTGACCACGTAGTCGGCCAGTTCCTCGCCCGGCGGCAAGGCGTGTGCAATTGCCTTATACAGGGGGTCGTTCCATGCCTGCATGTTTTTCACATAGTCCGGCTTGGGCGTCAGCACGATGGCGGTGAAACCGGCCTGTTCCAGCAGGGCCCTGGTTTGCTCCACCAGCACGGCCCCGGCCACGCAGCCCACCAACGCCGCGGCCATGGCCCGGATCGTGTCGGGGAGCGGCCGCAGCAGCGCCAGGTCGGAAACGGATACCCTGCCGCCCGGCTTGAGCACGCGGAAGATCTCCCGCCAGACCTGGGGCTTGTCCGGCGACAGGTTGATGACGCAGTTGGAAAGCGCCACGTCGACGCTGCTGTCCGCCACGGGCAGATACTCGATCTCGCCCAGACGGAACTCGACGTTGTCCAGGCCGGTGCGCCGCCGGTACTGCTCGATGTTCCCGCGGGCCTTGGCAAGCATTTCCGGGGTCATGTCCACGCCGATCACCCGCCCGGAGGCCCGCACCTTTTCACCCGCCTGAAACACGTCGAAACCGCCGCCGCTGCCGAGGTCGAGGACGGTCTGCCCTTCCCGGAGGGCGGCAATGGCAACGGGATTGCCGCAGGAAAGCCCCATGTTGGCGCCCTCCGGCAGATTGGCCAGGCTCACCTCGTCGTAACCCACGGCCCTAGCCAGCCGGACGGGATCGGCCTGGCCGCTGCGCTGGCCGGAACAGCAGGAACGCTGCCCTGTGGCAATGGCCGCGTAGCCGGTGCGGACCGTCTGTCTGACGTCATCTTTGTTCGGAAAATCGTCGTGTTGGTTCATTGTCTGTGCTCCTTTTCACAATATGAAATTTCAAGAAATCTTGACATATTGCTGCAAAATTTTTTAGGGGTGCACCCTCATTTTTTGGAATCGCATACCGGCAACACGGCGGCGGAAACGGCACTGGCCGCGCGAAAGTCGCGGCAGAGTTCGGGGCGTCCGGAACAGCATTCCGCCGTGAGATAGGCGATGGTCTCCAGCATGAGGGGGATGTTTGCCCGGTAGCGCAAAAACCGGCCCTCCTTTTCCACCGTGATCAGGCCGGCATGCAACAGCGCCTTGAGGTGGAAGGACAGATTGGTATTGCTCACCTTGAGGTACTTTGCGATTTCGCCCGCCACCAGGCCGTCCGGCGCATATTTGACCAGCAGCCGGAACAGGTCCAGGCGCAGGTCGGCGGAAAGCGCTAAAAAAATGGCTGTGGCCTGCTTGGTTTCCATGGGAGAACAATTCAACAATTATTGAAATGTGTCAAGGCGATTGTGGTCCGCTTCTGGGTTTTTTCCGATACCTTGCCAGAAATCTGTAAAATATTTATCGCAATTCCGACAGGATGCTCTCATGGGCACTCCTGCGGCCGGTAATGAATGGCCAGCCACAGCGAGGGCCGATCCGGATCGGTCCAGGTGACCCGGTGGCGGCGATGCGGGGCGATATCGATCCAGTCGCCCGGACCGAGCCGGCGCGGCGCGGGCTCGTCCTCGAACTGGAGTTCGGCCGCGCCGGTGAGCAGCACCACCCACTCGGCCCATTCCTGGTCGTACCAGAAACCGGGCGGACTGGCCTGGCCGCTGGAGACGATCCGCTCCATCCGCACGCCGTCGGTCGACAGCAGCCGCTCCAATCGTTCCTCCGGCCCGGCGGCGGCCGCGAGTCCTGCAAAGAGATTGCCCTGATCCATCGTCGTCTCCCGCTTTTTTGCCGAACCCGTGTAGGTACGCGGCCGTTCGGTCCGGCCATCGCCAGGCGCGGTCTCAGTCCACTCTCGCCACGTCGACCGCCACCGCGAGGGTGTGCGCGCCGCCGCCCATGACCACGCCCCTGACCGGGGCCACGTCGCCATAGTCCCGGCCCCAGGCCAGAGTGAGGTGCGACTCGCCGGGCACGACGTTGTTGGTCGGGTCGAGGTCGATCCAGCCCGCCCCGGGCACGTAGAGCGACAGCCAGGCATGGGAGGCGTCGGCCCCGACCAGCTTGGGCGTGCCCGGCGGCGGCAGGGTTTCCAGATAGCCGCTGACGTAGCGCGCCGCCAGCCCCAGGGAGCGCAGGCAGGCGATGGCCAGGTGGGCGAAATCCTGGCACACGCCGCGGCGGCCGGCCAGCACCTGGGCCACCGGCGTGTCCACCGTGCTGGCGGTCTTGTCGTAGGCGAATTCGGCGAACATGCGCCGCATCAGATCGATGGAGCCGGCGAGCACCGGCGTGCCGGGCGGAAAGGAGATGCGCGCATAGTCGCGGATGCCGGGCGCCTCGGCGATCATGGGACTGGCGAACACGAACTGATAGGCGTCCAGTTCCTCGGCCGTGGCATGGGCTTGCAGGCGGCGGCCGACCTCCTCCCAGGCTGGGGTCGCCTGCGGTTGCAGGCGCGAGTTCCGGGCGGTGCGCACCACGCTGGCCGCGGTCAGGGTGAGGCGGCTGTGCGGCTGCTGCACCATGAACACATGGGCGATGTTGCCGAAATAGTCGATGCGGCGGTGCAGGTACTGGGGCTGGGGATCGAAGCTCAGCTGGCTTTGCAGCACCTGCTGGCGGGCCGTGGCCCTGGGGGTGAAAAACAGCTCGTTCTGCGACAGCGAGGCCGGTTCCGAATACTGGTAGGTGGTGGTGTGGGTGATGCGGTACTTCATGCCCCGTCTCCGAGCCGCAGCGAGAAGTGGGGCGTGGCCGCCACCCTGGTCAGGTAGTGGGCGCCGACCTGTTGGGCAAAGGCCAGCAGGCGGGTTGCCATGGTTTCGAGAAAACGGTTGAGCGGGTCGTCGTTTTCCGGACCGCCGCTGTTGCAGGCCAGACCGGTGAGGTCGAGCAGCCGGATGGCGGTCAGCATCTCCAGGGTCATCCGCTCCTCGGCGCTGGCATAGCGGCGTTCGCCCGGCCGGGGCAGTTCCTCGACATGGGCGGCCAACTGGTCGAGCTGAAAGGCCAGCGACTTGGGATTGCTCTCGTCGAGCAGCAGCAGGTCGAGCACCGGCGCCAGTTGGAAGGCGGTACGGTAGCGGGCCCGGTAGGTCATGATGCTGTCGGAGACCTCGAGCAGGGCTTCGAGGGCGTTGTGCTGCGCCCGGCACACCTGGGGCAGGCCGTAGCGGATCAGGTCGATTTCGTGCAGGGCCCGCTCAATGCGGCGGCCCATGTCCATGAACCGCCAGCCCAGGCCGCGGGTCATGCCCTCCATGGCCAGGCCGCTGAAGGCGCTTAAGGTGAACAGGGTGTTGTCGAGCAGGTCGAGCGGATCGGCGGCCGGGTTGTCGCCGAAATCCTCCAGGCGGTTGATCACCCGCCAGGAATCGCGGCTGAGGCGGTCGCGGACGTTGCGAGCCGCCTCCTGTACCTGCTTGAGCACCACGGCGACGCTGGCCGGCCGGTCCTGGCGGTAGAGCGCCTCCGTGAGCTGGCCGGCCAGTTCATCCTGGGGCACCTCGCCGTTTTCAGGCAGGGGCGGAATCATGCCGATGGCCCGCACCAGGTCGAGCAGAAAGGCGAGTTCCGGGATATCCTCGGGCCGGGCCTCGCCGGAGAGACGGCGGAACACCGACCGCAGCAGGCGGACCTGCCCCTCGGCCCGCTCCAGGTAGCGGCCCAGCCAGAGGAGATGATCGGCCACCCGGCTGGGCAGGTCGCTGGAACGGCGGAACTCGCCGACGCTGTGCAGCGTGCCGAGCATGCTGAAAGGTTCCACCGGCTCGTCGGACAACACCCAGATATCTTTGCTGAGCAGCCGTTCGGGCACGGCCGCAAGCAGGGTGTCGACGTCGTGGGCGGTCATGGCCAGACCGCCGGGCAGCACGGCAAAACCCTCTTCGGTGGCGCAGACAAACAGGCGCAGCAGCGTCGGCCGGAGGTGTACGCCCTCCTGGGTCCAGACCGGCGTCAGCGACGGCTGGACCGTCTCCTGCGCCATCACCGCAAAGGCGGCCTCATCGAGGGCACGGTGCGGATCGGCCGCGAGGCGGTGGGCACGGTCCAGGGCCGGCTGCCATCGCACCGTCTCCAAGCGGGCGAGCGCCTGGACGCGCCCTTGCTCTTCACCGCACCACCAGGCCGGATGGCTGGCCAGCATGAGCGGCTCGCCGAGCAGATGGTCGCAGAGTTCGGCCAGAAAGACCGGCAGGACCGGCGTGTCGATGAAGCCGGCACCGATGGGGTTGACGATGTCGATGTTCTGCTCGCGGGCCACCTGGATCAGGCCGGCGACACCGACCACGTCGCCGCGGCGCAGGGCAAAGGGATCGCTGTGGGGGTCGTCGATGTGGCGGAAGATGGTGTCCACCGGTTCGAGCCCGGCCAGTTTTCTGAGAAAAAGCCGGCCGTTGCGCACGGTCAGGTCCTGGCCCTCGACCAGCGGATAGCCGAGGTAGCGCGACAGGAGCGCCTGTTCGAAGTAGATCGGGCTGTCCGGGCCGGACGAGAGCAGCACGATGTTGGGATCTTCCCGCCGCAGCGAGGAACGCTGCACCAGGCTGGTGTGCAGGGTCTGGAAAAAGGGGGCCAGCCGCCGGATCTGGGTGCGGTGGTACAGTTCGGGCAGGAGACGGGAGATCACGATCCGGTTTTCCAGGGCATAGCCCAGGCCCACCGGATGGCCGCCGTATTCGCGCAGCACCCGGAAGCGGCCATCCTCACCCCGGTAACAATCGGCCGCATAGAGGCTCAGGAAGCGGCCGCCGTTCGGCTGGATGCCGTGGCAGGCGTGGAGGAAACGGGGGTTGGCGTAGATCAGCTCCGCCGGCATCCGGCCGTTTTTCAGCAGAAGCTGCGGGCCGTAGACATCGGCCAGCACCTGTTCGAGCAGCCGGGCCCGCTGGAGCAGGCCGCGTTCCAGTTCGCTCCATTCCGCGGCGGTGAGCGGCAGGGGCACCATCTCCAGGGCCCAGGGCGTGCCGCGGCCGTCCGGGGCATCGAAGGGGTTGTAGGTGGCACCGTCCTCGTGCCGCATGCGCTTGACCCGCTCCTGGCGCTGGCGGAGCCGTTCCGGCGTGGCCCGGTCCATGGCCGCGACAATGGCGCGCCACTGTTCGCGCGGCTGGCCGTCTTCAGCAAAGGCCTCGCAGTAGGCCCCTTGCGGACAGGTGAGGCCGGCGAACAGGCCGCTGCCGGCGAAAGCGGCGGCTGGCCCGGATGGCTTCGGCTGGTGGTCCATGGCGGCTCAGATGCCCGCGGCCGACGATTGCCGGCGCAGGTCGAGGGTATAGGGAAACAGCGGATTGCGTTCTTCGGGCGGCAGCGGCCGCCGGTCGCCCGGCGTGTGGCCGTGCGGCGAGAAGCGGGCATGGCGGCGGCCCTCGGCCTCGTGGCCGTTGACCGGCAGGGTGTCGTAATTGCGGCCGCCGGGATGGCCGACATGATAGGTGCAGCCGCCCACGGCCCGGTTGTTCCAGGTATCGAACAGATCGAAAATCAGCGGCGTGTGGACGCCGATGGTCGGATGCAGGCAGGACGGCGGCTGCCAGGCCCGGTAGCGGACCCCGCCGATGGCCACGCCGTTGGTCCGGGTGGGATGCAGGGGCACGCGCCGGCCGTTGCAGGCGAGCACGTAGCGGTCGCCGCTTGCGCCGGCGACCTTGACCTGGAGGCGCTCCACCGAGCTGTCGACAAAGCGCACCGTGCCGCCGCCGCCCGGTTCCTCGCCGAGCACGTGCCAAGGCTCCAGGGCCTGGCGCAGTTCGATCTCCAGGCCCTCGATTACCAGGCGGCCGTGGATCGGGAAACGGAACTCGAAGTGGGGATGGAAAAATTCCATGGCCAGCGGGAATCCGGCCTCGTTGAGGTTGGCCACCACGTCGGCCAGGTCGTCGCGCACCGGTTCGGGCAGCATGAAGCGGTCGTGCAGGCTCGTGCCCCAGCGCACCAGGGGCCGGCGATAGGGCGTTTGCCAGAACCAGGCGAGGCAGGCGCGCAGCAGAAGCTGCTGGGCCAGGCTCATGCGCGCGTGCGGCGGCATCTCGAAGCTGCGGAATTCGAGCAGCCCCAGGCGGCCGCTGCCGCTGTCCGGCGAGTAGAGCTTGTCGATGCAGAACTCGGCCCGGTGGGTGTTGCCGCTCACATCCACCAGCAGGTGGCGGAAGAGCCGGTCCACCAGCCAGGGCGGGCAGCCCCAGGGCGAGGCGGCCTGGCGGTCGAGTTCGGCGAAGGCGATCTCCAGTTCGTAGAGGCTGTCGTGGCGGGCCTCGTCCACCCGCGGCTGCTGGCTGGTCGGGCCGATGAACAGCCCGGAGAAGAGGTAGGACAGGGCGGGATGGTTGTTCCAGAAGGCGAGCAGGCTGCGCAACAGGTCGGGCCGCCGCAGGAAGGGGCTGTCCGCCGGGGTGGCGCCGCCGACCACGATATGGTTGCCGCCGCCGGTGCCGGTCTGGCGGCCGTCGACGAGGAATTTTTCCGTGGCCAGGCGCGACTGGCGGGCAGTTTCGTAGAGGGTGGTGGTGCAGTCGACCATCTGCCGCCAGGTGCGCAGGGGCTGGATGTTGACCTCGATCACGCCGGGGTCGGGGGTGATTTTCAGGCATTCCAGCCGCGAATCGAAGGGTGGGGTGTAGCCCTCGATCACCACCGGCAGGCCGGTTGTCCGGGCAGTGGCCTCGATGGCGGCGATCAGCTCCAGATAGCCTTCCAGTTTGGCGATCGGCGGCATGAACAGGTAGAGCCGGCCGTTCCGCGGCTGCACGCACAGGGCGGTGCGCACCACCCAGGCCGCGGATTCGCCGACAACCGGCTGGGGATCGACAAAGGGCGGCGGCTGGGGGCGCATGCCTGCCGGGGCTGTTTCTTCCGGTTGGCCGTGCAGGAAACGCTGACCAGCATAGTCGGGCAGGGGGCCTCGTTCGGCCAGCGGGTCCGGGGTGAAATCCAGGGTCCGATCCTGCGGCGCCACCCAGGGCAGGGAATCCAGCGGCAGCCGCAGGCCGGACGGACTGTCGCCGGGCAGCAGGAAGAGATGCTCGCCGCGAAACGGCCAGGGGCCGCTGATCCAGGAACCGTGCTGAAGCGGCAGCACGTAGCCGACCACCGCCCCCAGCCCGCGTTCAAAGGCGCGGGCCATGCGCGCCCTGGCCTCGGCATCATCCAGGCGCGGGTCGGTGGGCGCCACGTTGAGCGGCAGCCGCTGCTCCTTGTACAGGTAATAGGCAATATCCTCGTAGCTCTCGCGGATGAAGCGCGTGCCCACGCCCAGGCGTACGGCCAGCGAGTCGATGAACCGCCTGGCCTCGGCCGTACCGAAGCCGTAGTTCTCGCTCGGGTCGGCCAGCCACCTGTCGTCGCGCCACACCGGCACGCCGTCCGTGCGCCAGTAGCAGGCCAGGGCCCAGCGCGGCAGGGACTCGCCCGGATACCACTTGCCCTGGCCGCAGTGGAGCAGCCCGCCCGGTGCCCACTGGCGGCGCAGCCCCTGCATGAGGCGCAGGGAAAGGCGCAGTTTTTCCTCGCCCAGGGCCTCGGTGTTCCATTCCGGCGCATCCGGACGGTCGATGCCGACAAAGGTGGGCTCGCCGCCCATGGTCAGACGCACATCGCCGGCCTCCAGCGCGCGGTCGACCAGGTCGCCTGCCGCCACGATCCGCTCCCAGACCTCCTCGGGATAAGGACGGGTGGAGCGCGGTTCCTCGCGCACCCGCGTCACGCCCATCGCATGGCTGAAATCGACTTGGCAGGCCTCCAGATCGCCGGTGATCGGGGCCGCGCTCCGCGGCTCGGGCGAACAGGCCAGCGGGATGTGGCCCTCGCCGGCGAACAGCCCCGAGGTCGGGTCCATGCCCACCCAGCCGGCGCCGGGCAGATAGACCTCGGTCCAGGCATGGAGATCGGTGAAGTCGGCCGCGGGCCCGGATGGGCCGTCCAGCGATTTGACGTCCGGCGCCAACTGGATCAGGTAGCCGGAGACGAAACGCGCCGCCAGGCCGAGATGGCGCAGGATGTTGACCAGGAGCCAGGCCGAGTCGCGGCAGGAGCCGCTGCGCAGGCCAAGCGTCCGCTCGCAGCTCTGCACGTTGGGCTCCATGCGGATCAGGTAGCGGATGTCGCGGCTGAGCTGCCGGTTGAGATCGACCAGAAAACTGATGATCTGCCTGGGACTGCGGTCGATCCCGGCCAGATAGGCGGCCAGCACCTCGCCCGCTGGAGCGCAGGCCAGATAGGGACTCAGGTCCTGTTCCAGCCGCGGCTCGTAGGCAAAGGGGAACTGCTCGGCCTGGGGTTCGAGGAAGAAATCGAAGGGATTGATGACGATCATCTCGGCGATCAGATCCACCTCCACCTCGAACCGGTCGGTCTTGTCCGGAAAGACCAGCCGGCCGAGATAGTTGCCGAAGGGGTCCTGCTGCCAGTTGATGAAATGCGCCTCCGGCGTGACGGTCAGCGAGTAGCTGAGGATGGGGGTGCGGCTGTGGGGCGCCGGCCGCAGGCGGACGACCTGCGGCCCCAGGACGACCGGGCGGTCGTAGCAATAGGTGGTGCGGTGATGCAAGGCAACGTGGATGCCCACAACGGCTCCTTATGGACTTTTTTCAGGTCAATCGCAGGCGGCATCGCTGCGGACGCATCCCGGTCCGGGCACCGGCCGCCCACCGTCATGCTACTGCTGGCCGGATGCCGCTGACACCAAGGGCTTGATGTTGAAGAAGGTCGTGCCGACGGCCGTGTCGATCCGGTTGAGCCTGGTCTGGAGGTTGTCCAGGTACTCGTGCATGCCCTGTTTGATCACATCGTCGATGTCGGTGTACTCGAGATCGGCCTTGAGGCGGCCGAGCAGCTTCTCCGCCGGGTTGATCGCGCCGCCCGCCGCGCCGTTCATGATCCGCTCCAGGCAAACCTGCGCCTTGTTGACGCAATGGCGGATCGAGCGCGGGAAATGGGTGTCGAACACGAGAAAGCTGGCCACCATCCGCGGCGTGATCAGGTGATGTTCCTTGCGGTACATTTCAAAGGCGCTGGCCGATTTCAATACCGCTGTCCACTGGATGTTGTCAATGGGCGTGTTGACCAGGTCGGCCTGGGGCAGGAGCATGAAGTACTTGACGTCGAGGATGCGCGAGGTCTTGTCGGCACGTTCCAGCATCATGCCCATGCGGGCGAAGTTCCAGGCCTCGCCGTGGCTCATGGTCGAATCCATCAGGCCGGTGAACAGGTGGCTGCGCATCTGGATGATCCGGAAAAATTTGTGCGGGTCCTGCAGGGCCATGGGATGGTATCTGGGGTCGGCCATCTCCAGGTAGAAGGTGTTGAGGTGCTCCCACATCTCCGAGCTGATGATCTCGCGGATGGAACGGGCGTTTTCCCGCGCCGCCGCCAGGCAGGAGACGATGGAGTTGAAGTAGCGGCGGTCGAAGGTGAGGAAGCTGATCACCGCCTCCTTGGTGTATTGCCTGTACTGCTCCTCGAAATATTCCTGGTCGCCGGTGATCAGCACCAGCGGTTCCCAGTGCTTGCCGCCCTCCGAGGGTAAGTCGAGCAGCAGGTTGAGGTTGACGCTGATGAAGCGGGCGACGTTTTCCGCCCGCTCGATGTAGCGGCACATCCAGTAGATCGAGTTGGCCACGCGGCTGAGCATACTTTTCTCCTTGTCGTCTCGCTTACAGGACCCAGGTGTCCTTGGAACCGCCGCCCTGGGACGAATTGACCACCAGCGACCCTCTGGTCAGGGCTACCCTGGTGAGGCCGCCGGGCAGGACGTAAATCTCCCTGCCGAACAACACGTAGGGCCGCAGGTCGACGTGGCGGCCCTCGATGCGGTCGCCGACGATGGTGGGCACCCGCGACAGCGAGATGGTGGGCTGGGCCATGTAGTTGCGCGGCTCGGCCTTGATCTTCCCGGCAAAGGCGTCGCGCTCGGCCTGGGTGGAGTGCGGGCCGACCAGCATGCCGTAGCCGCCGGACTCGTTGGCCGCCTTGACCACCAGTTGGTCGAGATGCGCCAGCACACAGGCGCGGTCGGCGTCGTCGCGGCAGATGTAGGTGGGCACGTTGGGCAGGATGGGCTCCTCGCCGGTGTAGTAGGCGATGATCTTGGGTACGTAGGCGTAGATCACCTTGTCGTCGGCGATGCCGGTGCCCGGCGCGTTGGCCATGGCGATGCGGCCCGTCTTGTAGGCGCCGATCAAACCGGGCACGCCGAGCAGGGAATCGGGCCGGAACACCTCGGGATCGATGAAGTCGTCGTCAATGCGGCGGTAAAGCACGTCCACCCGCTTGAGTCCCTTGGTGGTGAGCATGTGGACGCAGCCGTCGGCCACCACCAGGTCCTGGCCCTCGACCAGCTCCACGCCCATCTGCTGGGAAAGGAAGGAGTGCTCGAAGTAGGCGCTGTTGTAGATGCCGGGCGTGAGCACGCCGATGGTCGGTTTGGCGACGTGGTCCGGCGCCAGATATTCGAGCATTTCCAGCAACTTGTTGGGGTAGTCGTCCACCGGCCGCACCTTGGAGGCCTCGAACACCTGCGGAAAGGTGCGCTTGAGCACCTGGCGGTTTTCGAGCACGTAGGACACGCCCGACGGGCAGCGCAGGTTGTCTTCGAGCACGTAGAAGCGGCCGTCGCGGTCGCGCACCAGGTCGGTGCCGGTGACGTGGCACCAGATGCGCCGGGGCGGGGTGAAGCCCTCGCACTCCTTGCGGTAGGTGCGGCTGCTGAGGACCAGATCCTCGGGGACGACCTTGTCCTTGAGGATTTTCTTGTCGTTGTAGATGTCCTGGAGAAACTCGTTGAGGGCGAAGATGCGCTGCTTGAGCCCGGCCTCGATCTGGGCCCAGTCCGCAGCGGGCACGATGCGCGGGATGAGGTCGAAGGGAAAGATTTTTTCGGTGCCCTCGTCGCGGCCGTAGACGTTGAAGGTGATACCCATCTTCAGCAACAGGGCTTCGGCAGCCCGCTGGCGCATGGCCAGGTCGCCCGGCGGCAGGGAGGCGATCTTGTCGATCAGGAGTTGTGCTCCCGGCCGGGGCGTGCCGTCCGGGGCAATGAGTTCATCGAAAAAATCTCCCGGATCGTAACCGGCAAAGCTCTGCATGGCCATGGCCCTCCCACGAAGTGACGACTCATCGAGAATGCGGCGGCTTTCCGCCGCAGCGGACAAAGCGGTCGAACCGGCTCGGCGCGCCAGCGCCCGGAACGGGATGCAGGCGTTGCCGGATGGTGCCGGTCCTGCCCATGACTGGCAAAAGGAATGCCATGCTCGCTTGCCAGCATTGGCATGCGCTGTTTTTGCCGGCTATCCGGTTTGTCCCCCGGCAGCCGATGGTGCATGCCTGTGCGCAGTTAAGCAATAAAATGAACATATATTCAATAGATTGTTGTGGCGAGCCCTGTTTGCGGTCCGCTGCGCATGGCTTGGCCGGGAGGGGCGCTTTCCGCTCTCGATACCGGGAAAAACAGAAAAAACGGTCATCACGCACAGTTGACGGACCCGGATACCGGCGCGCTTTCTTGCAATTTTGTCGAAAGCGCCAAGGGATCGCTCACAAAAGAAGATAAAAGAAAGGAGGGGATTCTGACAACCGCGCCGCCGATTTCGTTTCTTGGTTTGTTCCTTGGGACGAGGTGAATGTGGCTTGACCGGACAAAATTGTTGAGAGCGCTTCTGTTTCGTGCGGCCTTGTCGTCAATTTTGTTGCTTGCCGGGGCGGGCTAAGGAGGGAGTGCGGTCGTATGTTTAACTGCCCAACAATACTTGATCAATTACGCGGGACTTTTTGGCGCGCCAGTTGCAACGCACTGACGGTCAGGAAAAGCGGGGGCAGTGCCGGTCGGGACAGTCCCCGGATTTGTGAAAAGCCATTGTCACAAGGAGTCACGCCATGGCACTTCCATTGCGGCCATTGGGCACGGTGCAGGACATGCTCGCTCAACTCGGCCATGAAATAACCTATGCCTACGACGATCTGGTATTTGTTCAGCACAACCCTTTCCTGCTCCAGTTCGGCGTCACCGGCGACCGTCTTTTTTTCTACGCCAATGTCGAGGAACCGGCGGTCGAGACGGGCAGGCATTTCGACAGCCTCCTGGCGCAGGCCGAATCGCGGGGCATCACCCTGATCAACCGGGGCAGCTACAAAATTTCCCAGGGCGAGGGGGAAAACCTTTCCCTGGCCTTCTTCGACCGCGAGGAGCGGCACTGACACGCACGGCCGCAGGCGCGGAAATGCCCCGTGCTTACGGCCGGCCCACCCCCGGCAGCCAGGCGAGGACTTGCTCTATCTGCGCATCCCAGCAGGACCACTCGTGCCCGCCCGGCCCCTCTTTGTACTGCACCGTTACGCCCAGCGCTTCCGCATGCCGCCGGAATCGCGCATTGTCCGCATACAAAAAATCCCCGGTGCCGCACCATTGATACAGTTCCGGCCGGGGCGCTCCCTGCCGGACCAGTTGGTGTGCCAGGAAGAACAGGTCGTTGGGGCTGCCCGCCAAGGCGTCGGCCCCGCCGAAAATGTGGCGCAGTTCGCCCTGGCCGGCCGCCTGTTCGTCGCGGGCGAGCCGGGCGACATCCAGCGTCCCCGACAGGCTCGCCGCGGCCGCGTAGCGGTGCGGATGGGTCAGAGCCAGTTTGAAGGCCCCGTAGCCGCCCATCGACAGCCCGGCGACAAAGTTGTCCTGCCGGGCAGCGGAGAGCGGGAAAAAGTGGCGGGCCACGGCGGGCACCTCTTCGCTGATGCAGGTCCAGTAGCGCGGCCCGCTGACCATGTCCGCATAGAAGCTCCGGCCCGCCGCCGGCATGACCACGGCCAGGTTCAGGCCGGCCACGTGGCGCTCGATGGCCGTGCGGCGTTGCCAGACGGTGTGGTCGTCGGACAGGCCGTGCAGCAGGTAGAGGGTCGGATAGAGCCTGCGCCGGGGATTCGGGGGGCCGTCGATGGCGGCCGGTTCGGGGTCGGGAAGAATGACGGTCATGGTCGACATCATGCCCAGGACCTGCGAAAAGAAATGACAGTCGATAAGCGCCATGAAACCTGCTCCGTGCTGAGGTGTCGGTTGGGCCGGGCCGCGTGCTCTTGACCGTTCTCCGGCCGCTTCCCGTTCTGCCGCCATCATCGGTGGCTTCCCTGAACGGCTCCGCTATTTGATCAGCCGCCGCCGCATGGCCATCAGGCCGAGCACGAGAAAGAACAGGGCAAAGCAGACCAGGTAGGCGAGGCTGGCGAGGGGGCTGGTTTCCACCAGGCCCAGGCAGCAGAAACGGGTCAGTTCCACCAGATGGTAGAGCGGGAAAAAATAGGCGGCGTGCTGGGCCCAGAGCGGCAGGCCAGCCATCGGGAAAAAGGTGCCGCTGAAGAGGAACATCGGGGTGATGAAAAGAAAAATCGGCAGGTTGAACATGTCGATCGAGGGCGTGAAGCCGGTGAAGAACATGCCCACCGCACCAAAGGCGAGACCGCCCAGGAAGGCGAGGGGCACGATCAACAAGCCCTGAGGAAAGAGGACGAAGCCGAACAGCCCCAGCACCAGGGTCATGAGCAGGGCCGCGGCGGTGGCCTTGGTGGCGCTCCACACGATTTCGGCCAGGATGATTTCTTCCAGGGAGAGCGGCGTGGTCATCATGCCGTCGAAGGTTTTCTGATAGTACATCCGCACGAAGGAGGCGTAGGTGGTCTCGAAAAAGGAGTTGTACATGATCGAGATGGCGACCAGGGCCGGGGCCATGAACCGGGTGTAGGCCAGCGGCTGGCCGGCGTAGCGCAACCCCTCGATCAGCCCCTGGAAGCCGAGGCCGAAGGCGAGGATGTAGAAGGCCGGCTCCAGGAGCGGCACCAGGAAGTTGACCTTCCAGATTTTGCGGTAGACGATCAGGTTCCGCCGCCAGACGGTGAGGAAGCGCCAGGAAAGGTTGGAGAGGAGGATCATTCGCGCAGCTCCCTGCCGGTGAGGCGAAGAAAGACATCTTCCAGGGTGGCGGCGCGGAAGGTGCACTGCCGGCTGCTGAAGCCCTCGTGGATGGCCTGCTCGATGGCGGTGTCGCCGTTGCTGTAGATGATGAGCTTGTCCGCCAGTTCGTCGTAATCCACCTGGCGCTCCCGGAGAAAGCGCCGCAGGGCTCCCTGCTCCAGGCCGCCGATCTCGATGAGCGAGCGGCCGACATGCTCCTCGATCAGGCTGGCCGGCGTTCCCTCCACCAGAATCCTGCCGTGGTCCATGATCACCAGCCGGTCGCACAGTTGGGCCGCCTCTTCCATGTAATGGGTGGTGAGGATGAAGGTCTTGCCGCGGGCACGCAGGGCGTGCAGCCGGTCCCAGAGCAGATGCCGCGACTGGGGATCGAGGCCGGTGGTGGGTTCGTCCAGAATGATCAGCTCGGGATCATTGATCAGCGCCCGCGCCAGAGTCAGCCGCCGGGCCAGGCCGCCCGAGAGTTCCCCCACCTTGGCCTCGCGTTTTTTTTCCAGGGCGAAAAAGTGCAGCAGTTCCTCGGCCCGTTCGCTGGCCAGATTCCGCGGGATGCGAAAATAGCCGGCAAAGATCAGCAGGTTCTGGAACACGGTCAGGTCGGGGTCGAGGGTGTTGTCCTGCTGGCAGACGCCGATGCGGGAGCGGATCTGCCGCCATTGGCTGGCGACATCGAGGCCCAGGATCCGGATCGTGCCCGAACCGGGTGGGGAAAAGCCGTACATCATGCGGATGGTCGAGGTCTTGCCGGCGCCGTTGGGGCCGAGCAGGCCGAAGCATTCGCCGGCCCGCACCGCAAAGGAGATGGAATCAACCGCCACCAGGCCGTTGAACCGCTTGCCCAGGTTCTCCACCCGGAGGATATACTCCGTGTTGTCCGCAACCGTTGTGTCCATGGCAGAGGCGCTCAGATCAGGTTGTCGTGGCGGAGCAGGGTGTGCAGGCTGCGGCGGGCCGCCAGGTGCCGGCCGTCCTCGACATAGGTGGTCGGATGGACCATGGGAACCGGGTGGTGGTTCAGGTCGGCGTCGACATTGGCAAAGGTGAAGAGGCAGGAGTTAGAAAGGGCCTTGGCGGTCCGGTCGCGGCTGATTCGCTCGATGCCGGCCTCGACGCAGAGATAGCAGTCCTCGGTGTACACCACCCTGGCAGTGAAGTGGAGCTTGTCGCCCATGCGGACCGGATGGAAGAAGTTGATCCGGTTGACTCCGGCGATGATCGGGCGGTGGGGCGCCACCAGTTCGGAACAGATGGAGGAGAGCTCGAAGGCCCGGCGAATCAGGTAGCCGCCGAAGATGGTGAAGGGCACGTTTTCCTGGTCGGGATAGGTCCGTTCCCAGGCGCTTGTGATTAAGTGGCCGCAGAGCAGGCCGGCAAAGCCCGGCTCGTCCTGGGCCTGGTGCAGGGCGGTCAGCATCTCGTATTCTTCCCGGCTGGGCGGTTCGCGGCGGGCCGCCTGCTGGTGGCGGTATTCTTCGCGTCGGGCCAGGGCCTTGCCGGCCCGCCGTTTCTCCATCGGGTCGGTATAGGTCAGCGGCGGCAGGGCCACGCTGGTGACATCCTCGCCGTAGCCGGAGCGGGCCACCATGGTGAAATAGCATGAGGCGATGTGCAGGGTCGGATCGCCGGGCTGCTCCACCCGGATGCCGATTTCGAGCGAACTGCGGCCGATGTGATTGATGGTGGCGGCAAAGGTGAGGTCGCGGGTCACGTCGACGGCATGGCGGACGACGATGTTGTCGATGGCGGCGGTCACCACCCTGGCAGTGGGATGAAACCGGTTGACATAGCGCAGGGCGGTTTCCTCGGCCACCTTGTCGAGGATTTCCAGCAGCAGGCCGAAACGCATGTTGCCCTGCAGGGGTTCGTCCACCACCATGTAGCGGCGGCGCAGGGCCGGGTCGCTGCCCAGGGCCAGGGTGCGGTGATATACGGTATCGCGCGGTTGGGTCATGTTCTGTTCCTTTTTATCTGCTCCTCCGGCAATGGGGAAGCGCATGGTCCGGAAAATTGTAGAGACGATACGGCCCCTTGGCAAGACCGGAGGCGCGCAATCGGCGCTGCCGCTCCATGCGCCTGGGCGGCGAATGCAGGGGTTCCCGGCCGGTGTCTGTCTTTTATATTTAGTTAAAACAGTATATTAAAATGATAAGTTATAAAAAATAATTTGCGATTATTTGACAATTACTTGTTGATATTTATGGTTGTTGACAGGAAAGATTGTCTCCGGATGAGGCGATTGTCCGCCCATCCCATATACATCCGAGAGGTACGCCATGGAACACATTCTCCCCACATTGCCGTATGCCTACGATGCCCTGGAACCGTTCATCGATGCCCGCACCATGGAAATCCATCACACCAAGCATCATCAGGCCTATATCACCAATCTGAACGCGGCGCTCAAGGAACATCCCGCCTGCGCCGACCTGAGCGTGGACAAACTGCTGCGCAACCTGAACGAGGTGCCCGAGGCCATCCGCACCGCGGTGCGCAACCACGGCGGCGGCCATGCCAACCACAGCTTTTTCTGGCCGACGCTCAAAACCGGCGTGCCGGCAAAGGGGCCGGTGGTGGAGGCCATCAACAGTCGGTTCGGCAGTTTCGAGGCCTTCAGGGAGCAGTTCTCCACCGCCGCGGTCAAGTTGTTCGGCAGCGGCTGGGCCTGGCTGGCGGTCGATAACGGCGAGTTGCGCATCGTGGCCACGCCGAACCAGGATAACCCCATCATGACCGGCCTCACGCCGGTGCTGGGCATCGATGTCTGGGAACATGCCTATTATCTGCTCTACCAGAACCGGCGGCCGGATTATATCGCCGCCTTTTTCAACGTAATCAATTGGGAGAAAATCAACGAGCACTATCTCGCCGCCGTCAAGTGATGCCGTCACCCGAAACAAAAAACAGCAGCCCCTCTCGTCTCATGCGCCATGAGGCCTGAGGGGCCTTGTTGTATATGCCTGTGTTCATAGCTGGCAGGCGAGGCATAATTGTGGTAATATACATAAAAATTTTGCCGCGCTGATCCTGTTTCGCATTTTTCATCGCTCTTTTTCATCAAAGGGATGCCCGTCCCGCAGGAGGATCACATGGACAACTACACCGTTGCCGTTATCGTTGGCAGTTTGCGCAAGGATTCGTTCAATCGCCATCTGGCTGAGGGACTGACCAGGCTGGCGCCGCCCGAGTTTGTCTTCAAGTTCGTGGAGATCGGCGATCTGCCGCTCTACAATCAGGATGACGACGGCCACGACGGTGCTGCCGTCAAGCGGCTCAAGGACGATATCAGGGCGGCCGACGGCCTGCTCTTCGCCACCCCGGAATACAACCGCTCCATCCCCGGCGTGCTGAAGAACGCGCTCGATATCGCCTCGCGGCCCTACGGCCAGAGCGTCTGGGCCGGCAAGCCCGCCGGGGTGATCGGCATTTCGGTCGGCGCGATCGGCACCGCGCTGTCGCAGCAGCATCTCCGCAACGTGCTGGCCTACCTCGATGTCCCCACCATGGGGCAGCCGGAAGCCTTTCTCCAATACCGGGAAGGGATGTTCGCCGCGGACGGCGGCATCGGCGCGGAGAGCAAGCCGTTTCTCCAGGCTTGGATGGACCGCTATGCGGCCTGGATCAAGCTCCATGTAACAAAGTGAGCGCTGCCGCCCGCTTTCGTGCAGACTCTTTCTGCTTGAGAGGAACCAAGCCGGCTGATGCCGTGATTTCCGGCCCATTGTGAGAAAAACATGGTCTTCGATGTGCAGCAACTCAAGGAACTGGTGGCAACCGATCAGATCCAGATCGCCATTCATCTTGTTTCCGCGCTGGTCGTGGGCAGCATCATTGGGGGCGAGCGGACCTTTCACGGCCGCCCGGCCGGTTTCCGCACCCATACTCTGGTCTGCCTGGCATCGAGTCTGTTGATGATGATCACGTATTATCAATGGAAATGGCTGCCGGGCGTGCCCATGGACACGGTGCGCACCGATCCGACCCGGATGGCGCAGGGCATCATGACCGGCATCGGTTTTCTGGGGGCGGGGGTCATCTATAAGGAAGGGCGCAGTGTCCGCGGCCTGACCACCTCCGCCTCGATATGGATCACCGCCGCAATCGGCATTCTCCTCGGCGTGGGTTTTTATTTTCCCGCCATCGTCGCCACGGCGCTCACCGTGGGCGTTCTCTCGGTTTTTCGCTGGATAGAAGCCAAGATGCCGGCGAACTTCTACGCGCACCACACGCTCTGCTTCGAAAGAAACAAGGTGATGGGGGAGGAAGAGGTGCGATCGTTGCTCAGACAGCACGGGTTCACGGTGGCCAACATGAGCTACCGGATTTCCGATGACGGCCGTTTCTTCGAATACAAGATGGTCATCGGCACGATCGACCAGAACAAAATCTCCCGTCTCGCCGATTCATTGCGGAATCTTGACACTGTCCGGACGTTCCGGATTTCTCCGACAGGAGACTGACACCTGACGGAGCGCTGCCGGGACTGTTCCGGTAGCGGTCAGGCTGGCGCCGTCTTCCCGCCGCCGGGAGTCCCCGGTCGAAAAAAACGCGCGGACACGCAGCGTTATTTCATGTCGATCACGTTGTTCAGCAGGATGGTGGAATGTGGAATCGTTGTATGGACTGAACTCCCTGAGGACCGGAATTGTACAGATAGACCGCGACCATGAAGCAATACTCGCACTGGTGACAGCGTTCTATGCCGCTATCCACGACAAGAAGGACCATCCTCTGATTGTCGATCTCTGCTCGAAACTTGTCGAAACGACCGAAGAGCATTTCCGACAGGAAGAGGCATACATGGAGCGCGCCGGGTTTCCGGGGCTGGGCGAACACAAGTGCGAGCACGACCGGTTGACGGAAGAAGCCCGTGGGTTCCTGATGAAAATCGAACACGAAACACCGGGGGCCGATATCGGCCTTTATTACGTGCTCAGGGAACTGTTTGTCGCGCACATCCTCGAATACGACAAAGAATTCGGCGTGTATTACATGCAGCGCGCCATGGAATGAATGCCCAGGGAATGGTCGCGGCGCATGCCGGGGAGACATCGCGGACAGGCCGGAAAACAAAAGCCCCGAAACCGGTTCGGGGCTCAAGGACGTGAAGGCAAGGGCGTTTCCGGTCAGGTGGTCAGGGTGAAGCCGACCAGGGCCTCGGGCGCGATGACACGGAAGGTGAACGATTCCGTCACGAACAGGTCGATATCGCTGACGGTGTGGCTGTGATAGCCGATGGCGAAATCCTGACCCACGGTCAATTCGAGGTCGCCGCCGCGTGCCGACACCAACAGCGCGTCCTGGACGCATTCCGAATAGACGACCTGACCGCCGATCTGGGTCTCCAAGGTGGAACGCAGGGTGCCGCCGGGCGCGCTCCGCGCCAGAAATTTCCACAGCCGTGCGGAAACAACCAGGTTGGCGGGCCCTTCGACCCCATCCTTCAGCATCCGGGTCTGCCCCTCGGCCACGGTATCGACGATCATGTCCATGTCCAGCTTCAGAGGCAGGGTCTTGTTTTTTACCGTGGCATGCAACCCGACGATATTCCCCGGTTTGAATCCCTCGAACAGGGTCTTTTCCTCGAACAGGGCGATCTCGCGGCAGGCTTCCACCAGCGAATCCAGTTGGACATCCTTGGCGCCGCGGCCGATATTGTCCAACTCCCAGGTTTCCAGTTTGAAGTTGACCCGGGCTTCGATCAGCGGCTGCACCTGATGGATGCCGTATTTGACCCGGCCGCCTTTCTGTTCGCGGGGCACCGACAACCGACCGAGGGTGACACAGGAATGGCCGATTCCGTGCGGACCATCGACATCAATGAATTTGCGGCCGGACAGATTGGCGACCAGTGTTTCCCTGGCCATGGCATCGATTTCGCTCCATCCCTGCACGCTGATGGGAGCCAGCTCCCTTCGCAGTAAGTCCATATCGATCTCCTTTCATTCAAGATGCTATTTTTTCAGGCTGCCTATGTTTAACCCCTGACCAACGGAGGGGGGCGCCTCTTCTGCCGGCGCTGCGGCGGTGCCGCCGAGAAATTCGGTTTCGACCTCCTCGGCGCCCTGCTGATAGAAACCTTCCTCGGCGGGATCGAGTTCCTTGAGCAGGCGCAGGAATTCGCCGGCATGCACCTTTTCTTCGTCGGCAATATCCAGAAGCACATTTTGCGCCAGGACATTGTCGGTCGATTCCGCAAGCTGCTGGTACAACTGAATGGCTTCATACTCGGCGGCAACCATGAACCGGATAGCGCGCACCAATTCTTCATGGGTTAACAGACGGTCGTGTTTCAGTACACTGAAAGGATGACCAAACTCAGGCATTGTTCCCTCCTCTATACATATGTTGGTTAGGTAGTGGATTGTTCAAGGCAGCAGACAAAAGTGCAAACAACACGAAAGTACTATAATCCCCTCGCGCGGAAACGCCAAGACAGGAATTTTTTCTTCGTGCAGTCATTTTCTGCCGGCAAGGCAGGGGCTACCGTTTTGGCCATCAAACGATTTTTGCATAATCCGGCTGGTACCCCATATGGTTTGGGGAGTATCCGATAGTTATGCGTTAACAGCCCGTTGAAAAAGCCATGTTTCCGGGAGCATGCACTCGGTACGGCACGCCAAGCCGATCAAGACAAACCGGCACCGGTCAAAACATGCCCTGGAGGAATTTTATCCGTAGCGCGAAATCCGGTTACGAGGAGCAATACAAGGCTCCCTACAGGCCAAAACAGACGAACAACCAGGCCGGCCATCTCTCTGGGAGTGCCGTGCCGGTACAGATGACGCATCACCAGACCAAGATTGTAGCCAGCGGCATGCATCAGGTAGCGTTTGGCAACATTGTCCATACCGCGAAGTGTCATGCGGCCCAAGTTGCCGCTGCATTTGAGGAA
>NZ_JHZB01000019.1:0-70000 GCF_000621145.1 Desulfobulbus elongatus DSM 2908 | reverse complement strand
CGAGGGGATCGAACTGTTCCTTGGTGGCGTAGCACATGGGGCACACCCACTCGTCGGGCAGCTCTGCGAATTCCACGCCCGGTGGGATGGCATTCATGGGGTCGCCGACAGCGGGGTCATAGATGTAGCCGCAGTTGGCGCAGATGTAGCGTTCCTTTGCCGGTGTCATGATCAAACCGCGAAATACTTTGCCTGGGGGTGATGCGCGACGATGGCCGAGGTCGTCTGCTCGGGCACCATCTGCATGTTTTCGGTCAGGGTGATGCCGATCGCCTCGGGCTTGAGAAAGGCGAACAGCGGCTTGTGCGCCTCCAGGTCGGGACAGGCCGGGTAGCCGAAACCGTAGCGCGAGCCCTGGTAATTCTGGGTAACCGCACCAAGCGCATTCTGCGTCTGGGTGCCGCCGATACCCATTTCCCGGCGCATGACGCCGTGCCAGTATTCGGCCAAGGCGTCGGTCACCTCCACGCTGAACCCGTGCAGGAGGAGATATTCATGGTAGGCGTCGGCCTGATAAAGCCGCGCGGTTTCCTCGCTCATTTTCGGCCCGATGGTCACCACGAAAAAACCGGCGATGTCGCCGCCCTCCCCGGCCGTTTTGAAATAATCGGCGATACAGAGGAACGGGGCCTCGGCCTGCCTGGGGAACGAAAACCGATGTTCCGCGCCGTCCGCCTGGACGATGACGGCATCCCCTTCGGCTCGGCAGGGAAAATAGCCGTAGCTGACCCTGGGTTGAATCCAGCCGCCGGCCAGGGCCTTCCGCTGCAACTCCTCGTACAGGGGCCGGACCGTACCCTCGATCAGGTCGGCATACTCCCCTGCCCCCATCTTGCCCCGCCGGTAGCCCCAGCGGCCGCGGAACAGGGCCTCGACATTGATCAGGGAAAACAAAACCGCCGGATCGATATCTTCCACGTACCGCTGTCCCAGAAACGGCGGCACGGGCACAGGGTTGGTCCGGTCGATCTCAGCGACCCGGATGCCGGGCTTCATCGCCTTGACCGCGGTTGCTCCATCGTAGACCGTCGCGGTCAGGGTGCCAGCCTCGAATTCCTGCACCGCCTTCAGGCCGGCAAAGGCATCGGCGCAGTAGACCACCGGCGCATCGTATTGCGGCACGCAGGATTCGGCCACGAATTTGGGCGTCAGGGCGGCCCCACCCAACAAAATAGGCACGGTGAGCCCCGCCTCGCGGTACTGGGCCATGGACTCCTGCATGATGATGGCCGATTTCACCAGCAGGCCGCTGAGGCCGATCAGATCGGCCCGGACCTCCCTGGCCTTTTCGATGATGGTCTCGGCCGGCACTTTGATGCCGATGTTGTGGACGAGGTAACCGTTGTTCGAAAGGATGATGTCCACCAGATTCTTGCCGATGTCATGCACGTCGCCCTGCACTGTCGCCAGGAGAACGGTCGTGGCGGCGGTGCCTTCGGCCTTGTCCATGAACGGTTCCAGCAGGGTGACCGAGGCCTTCATCACCTCCGCCGACTGGAGGACAAAGGGCAGCAGGATTTCCCCCTTGCCGAAGAGTTCGCCGACATGGCGCATGGCCGGAACCAGGATCTGGTTGATGATGTCGATCGGCCGGAACCGCTGCCGCAGGATGGCGAGCACATCCTCCAACTGCTCCTTGTCGCCGTCCATGACCATCTGAAACAACTGCTCTTCCGGCTTGCTGTCCCCCTCCTGCCCGTCTTCGGCCGGCGTTGCCGCCTTGTCGCTGAAGTGGGCGATAAACCGCAGCAACGGGTCTTTCACCTCTTCGCCCTGGCGATTGTACAGCAGGTCCAGGCAGACCTCCCGGTCTTCAGCCGGAATGCGCGCCAGAGGCACGATCTTGGCGGCATCGACGATCGCCGCATCCAGACCGGCGGCCACCGCCTCGTGCAGGAACACGGAGTTCAGGATGCGCCGGGCCTGGGGCGCCAGGCCGAAGGAGATGTTGCTGACCCCGAGCACCGTCAGGCATCCCGGCAATTCCGCCTTGATCCGGCGGATCGCCTCCAGGGTCTGGACAGCGGCGTCGCGCAGATTGGCGTCGCCGGAGCCCACGGTGAAAGTCAGGCAGTCGAATAGCAGATCCCTGGAGCGCAGGCCGTATTCGTCCACGGCAATGGCATGGATGGCCCTGGCGATCCGCACCTTTTCCGCCGCGGTCATGGCCATGCCTTTCTCATCGATGGTCAGGGCCACCACGGCGGCGCCGTACTTCTTGGCCGCCCGGCAGATCCGGCGGATATTGACGCCGCCGTCCTCCAGGTTGATGGAGTTGACGATGGCCCGGCCCGGATAGAGCCGCAGGCAGGCCTTGATGCACGCCGGCGTGGTCGAGTCGATCATCAGCGGCGCCTTGAGCGCACCGGCGCAGAGACGCACCAAGGTGGTCAGGTCCGCCAGCTCGTCGCGGCCCGCATAGGCGGTACAGAGGTCGATAACATGGGCCCCCCTGGCTTCCTGCTCGAGGGCGACTTTCACGCAGGCCTGGTAATCGTCGGCCAGCAGCAGTTCGCGGAACTTTTTCGAGCCGTTGGCGTTGGCCCGCTCGCCGATCAGCAGCGGCGGAATCTCCTGCTGCAACTCGACGGCCTGGTAAAGGCTCGCGACTGAAGGCTTCATGCGGTCACCTCCCGAACGGCCGGTTTGACGCCGGCAAGCGTCCGCACCAGTTCGCGGATATGGGCCGGGGTGGTGCCGCAGCAGCCGCCGACCACGCTGACCCCGTATTCGGTGACGAACCGTTTCATCTCGCGGGCATAGGTCTCCGGGCCGAGGGAATAGCAGGTTTTGCCGTCGATCACCTCCGGCAGGCCCTGGTTGGGCACGCACGAGATACGGCCGGGCCAGTTGCGGCTCAGGTAGCGGATGTGCGATTCCATGTCCAGCGGCCCGGTGGCGCAGTTCATGCCGAAGGAAAACAGCGGATAGGGCTCGAAGGTCACGGCGGCAGCGGCCATATCGGTGCCGACCAGCATGGTGCCGGTCCGTTCGATGGTCACCGAGGCCATGACCGGGAGGTCCAGCCCCAGGGATTCCAGGGTCTCGAAGCAGGTGGTCATGGCGGTCTTGATCTGGAGCAGATCCTGGCAGGTCTCGATGATCAGCAGGTCCGCACCGGCCGCGGCCAGGGCGCGGATCTGTTCGGCATAGGCCGCGGCCAGGTCATCCACCGCGATGTGGCCGAGCGAGGGCAGTTTGGTGCCGGGTCCGATCGAACCGGCGATATAGATATCAGGCCGGCCACCGATGGCCGCGCGGGCATTTTCCACCCCTGCCCGGTTGATGGCCTCGACCCTGTCCGCCAGGCCGTACTCTGCGAGCACGATCCGGCTCGCGCCGAAGGTATTGGTTTCCAGCACCATGGCTCCGGCCTCGACAAAGGCTGCGTGCAGGGCGATGATCGTTTCGGGGGCTGTCAGGTTGAGCAGTTCGTTGCAGCCCTCCCTGCCCTCCCAGGCCGAGGCCGGGATGTTCATTTCCTGCAGATTGGTGCCGCAGGCGCCGTCAAGAATCAGCACCTCGTGGTCGTATGGTCGCATGAATCGATGCTCTCGTCTGAAGATTAAAAGAATGTTCAAAGGATAAACCGGGCCACAAAGGCACCGCCGCTCCGGCAGCCCCGAGAGCGGCCGGCACCGGCACAACAGACCGGGTTTCTTCCTGCCCGCCCACTGTAAGAATGACCACCGGGATTCGCATCAAGTTTTTTGCATGGCGGCCGCAGTTTTGCCCGCAACAGCCGGCCGGCCCGATGCATCCGTCAGGTCATGCTTGTCAAACAGTGTTTTATTTTCTACAGTAGGCCACTTTTTTTGGCAATCCGCTTCCGTTCCCGAGGAACCCGTCCATGACCCCATCGATCACCGCCGTGGTGCTCGCCGCCGGCAAAGGCACCCGCATGAAATCGGCCCACGCCAAGGTGCTGCACGAGGTCTTTTTCCGGCCCATGCTCCACCATGTGCTCATCGCGGTCCGGGAAGCGGCGATCGGACGCTGCGCGGTCATTGTCGGCCACCAGCGGCAGGAAGTGCTGCGCGTACTCGAACCGTTTTCCGTCACTCCGGTCGTGCAGGAGGAGCAGTTGGGCACCGGCCATGCCGTGCTCTGCGCCGAGGCGGCCTGCACCGACGCCGATCTGGTGATGATCCTCTGCGGCGACACCCCGCTCATCCAGGCGGCCACGCTGACGGAAATGGTCGCGGCCCATTGCAACAGCCGGGCCGCCCTGACCCTGATGACCACCCTGCTCGACCAGCCCTTCGGCTACGGCCGCGTTCTCAGCGACGCCCAGGGCACGATCACGGCCATTGTCGAGGAAAAAGACGCCAGCGAGGAACAGCGACGCCTCAAGGAGATCAACGCCGGCATCTATCTGGTGGACCGCGTCTTCCTGTTCGACGCCCTCCGCCGGGTCGGCACCGGCAACAGCCAGGGCGAAGTCTATCTGACCGACATCGTCGCCATGGCCAGGAATCAGGGCCTGGCGGTCCACCGCTTCGTCCATCCCCGGGCCATCGACGTGCTCGGGGTCAATTCCCGCGTCGAACTGGCGCAGGCCCACGCCATCCTGCAACAACGCCGCAACCGCGACCTGATGCTGGCCGGCGTGACCCTGTATGCGCCGGAAACCGTGCTGGTGGCGCCGGATTGCACCATCGGCCAGGACACGATCATCGAGGGCATGGCGCAGATCAGCAGCGCCTCTACCCTGGGCCGGGACTGCCGCATCGCCGGCGGCTGCGTGCTGCAGGCCTGCACCCTGGGCGACGGGGTGTGCGTGGGCGCCAACAGCGTGCTGACCGGCTGCACGATCGCCGCGGGCGAGACGGTTCCCCCGCTGACCCATCGCCACGGATAAGGCCCTTTTCTTCTTGAACCATCCCTCCCTGTCTCAGGAGCTGCGCAACCTATGACCGATCTGAAGAAAATGTATTCCACCCTCTTGGACGATTCCTTTCCCATGGAGATGACCATCACCTTCGGCGACCAGACCCTGGTCTACCGGAAAAAGACCTGGAAAATCCCCATGGCCGACGGCACCGTCGAGGAGCGGGGCCTGCGCTACGGCGAGAATCCGGACCAGGAGGCGGCCCTCTACGAACTGGTCAACGGCAATCTCATCCTCGGCGATTGCCGCTACATCGAACCGGGCAACGGCCTGGTCAGCGCCATTACCGTGGAGGACATGCTCCAGGTGGGCAAGCATCCGGGCAAGATCAACCTCACCGATGTCGACAACGGCCTCAACATCATCAAATACCTGATCGACCGGCCGGCCGCGGTGATTCTCAAGCACAACAACCCCTGCGGCGCCGCCATCGGCACCAGCCTGGCCGAGGCCTACAACCGCGCCAACCGCTGCGACCGCATCGCCGCCTTCGGCGGGGCCGTGGTCACCAGCCGGCCGCTCGACCGGGCATGCGCCGAACTGATGGCGGAAAATTACCTGGAGGTGGTCTGCGCCCCGGACTTCGAGGAAGGGGTGCTCGACATCCTCGCCCGCCGCAAGAACCTGCGGGTGATCCGCATGGCCGGCATCGCCCGCCTGGCCGAATTCGAGCACCATCGTTTCGTGGACTTCAAATCGCTGATCGACGGCGGCATCATCGTGCAGCAGTCGGCGGTCAACTCCATCCGTACGGCCGCCGACCTCAAGCCCGCCGTCACCACCTACAAGGGTGTCGACTACTGTTGCGAGCGCCAGCCCTCGGCCAGAGAAATCGAGGACATGCTGTTCGGCTGGGCCATCGAGCACGGCGTGACCTCCAACTCGGTGATCTATGTCAAGGACGGCTGCACCACCGCCATCGGCGCGGGCGAGCAGGACCGGGTCGGAGTCGCCGAGATCGCTGTGCACAAAGCCTACACCAAGTACGCCGACATCACCTGCTTCGACGCCCATGGCATCCCCTATGTCGACATGGTGGCCGAAATCGAGCACGGCCAACGGGACAGGGCTGACCAGGAAGCCATCGATGTCAAGGTGCGGGCTGACCGGGCGGGGCTCCCCGGCTCGGTGATGATTTCCGACGCCTTTTTCCCCTTCCGCGACGCCGCCGATGTCGGTATCCGCGAAGGGGTCACCGCCATCCTCCAGGCAGGTGGATCGATCCGCGATTTCGAATCGATCCAGGCCTGCAACGAAGCCGATCCCCAGGTAGCGATGATGTTCACCGGCCAGCGCTCGTTCAAACACTGAGCGTAGGCACTCAAAAAAAACCGGGAGCAACGCCGCCGTCGCTCCCGGTTTTACACCTCCACCCACCCGCCCAGCGCCGCCGAGCGCAGGCAGGCCTCGCAGACACGGATGGCGGCTACCCCCTCCTCACCCGGTATCGGGTTGGACCGGCGGCCGCTGAGAAAGGCGAGCCAATCCCGCACGAGCGGTACAATGGTGTTGACCGGCTCGCCCACCGCCAGGGGCAGGCGGCTCTGTCCGCGGATCGATTCGCACACATGGTGAATCTGATCAGCCTGGAGCTGTCCCTCGCTGCCGGCGAATTCGAACCGCCCGCAACGGGCCGGTCCGACCTTGGCGCAATCAACGGCGCCGATGGCGCCGTTTTCCAGTTCCACCAGAGCGACGACATGATCTTCGAGCAGCGAACTGTGCACGCAACGGGTCCGGGCCATCACCCGCACGATTGCCTGCCCGGTCAGCCATTGCAAGGCGTCGAAGACATGCACGGCCACATGGAAGGTGACCCCGGCCCCGGCCGAGGACGGCTCGTCCAGCCAGTCCAGGGGAGCCGGTTCGAGTCGCTGGTTGGCCGTGAAACCGTGCAGCCGACCGATGGCCGGCAGTTGCTGGCGAAGAAGGACGATCACCCGGTTGTAGCGCAGGGTCTGGCCGATGGTCAGCCCCACCTTGTGCCGGGCGAAAAGGTCATGCATGGCGACGGCCTCGGCAACCGAAACCGCCATCGGTTTTTCCAGCAGCAAAGGCTTGCCCGCCTCGGCACAGGCCGACGCCACCTGCAGGTTGAGCGCGGGCGGCAGGGCGGCGATCACGCAGTCGACCTCGGGATCGGCCACCAGGGCCCGCCATTCCGCATACCAGCGGCAGGACCACTCCGCGGCCTGCCTCGGCCCCTCCTCGGAACGGCGGCTGATGGCAATCAGTTGCGCCTCTTCGATGTCCTGGACAATATGGCGGGCATACCGGCTGCCGTGCTTACCGGTGCCGATGATCCCGACGCGCCACCGCTTTTCCGGTCGATGCATGCCCTCCCCTTCCGCTTTCTGGCGGCGAAAATTCAGTTGGCTCCGGCCAAGAGAGAACAGGAAGGCGGGGAACAGAGGCCACTGACGGCAGATCGCAACGGCCCGACGCCGCTCACTCATCCCCCTTCGCGCACAAACCGTCCCATCTGTCCGGCAAAGTGGCCGGATCGATGCCCATGGTCAGGGCAAAGTTCAGCAGCGCGTCCACAGAGCAGTTGACCGAGGGCGCACGTTTTCCTGTCGCAATCTCGGCCAGTTCCACGCGCAGATAGTGCAGCAGCGCCTCGGCGGCGATCAGGCGGAACTCCCCGTAGGGCGCCCCGATCTTGTCGCAGAAGCGGACGAAGCGGTACCAGTTGTGATTCGCCCGACGAATGCCCCGGAACAGCGACAGGTCCCGGTTGTTGACATCGAGATCGCGCAAGATGATTTCCCGGTAACGGGCCAGGGCCGCTTCCTCAAGTGCCCTGATTTCTTCGGCGGTCAGGCGCAGCCGCGGCCCCTGTGCATCTTCGCGGAGAAAATAGAGGCTGGCGTGCAGAGCGACTTCCGGAATCTCTCCCGAATGGCGGACCAGCAGCAGTTCGTCCTCCATCAGGGCGCCGCGCTCGCCGTCGCTCACGACTCCTCCTGCTCACCGGTGGTGGTGTCGAGCAGATAGAGTTCCCGGACAGTCTTGATCCGTTCGGGCATGCCGATGCAGTGGTTGTCGGTCTTGAGGTAATGCAGGGCCGGAAACACGACCTTGCCCGTGATCGCGGCCACCATCCTTTCCAATCCCTGGCGCCGCTGCTCGTCCATTCCGTCGAAACGGCCCATGGTTTTCTCCACCTCGGCCCGGATCTGGGCCTCGACCACGGCCCGCAACTGCACGATGGTCGGGGTCGATTCCATGTTGGCCAGCCACTTGCCGAATTTCAGTTTTTCCTCGGCAATGATCCGCTGGGCCTTGACCGCCTCCCGGTCCCGTTCGGACTTGTTCATTTCGACGACATTGTGCAGGTCGTCGATATCGTAGAGAAAAACGTTGTCGAGATCGTTGATGCCCGGATCAAGGTCCCGGGGCACGGCGATATCGATGAAAAAGAGCGGCCGGTTCCGCCGCTCGCGCATGACCGAGCGCACGTCCTCCTTGCGCAGAATCAGGTCAGGGGAACCGGTGGAGCTGATGATGATGTCGACCTGGCGCAACTGGTCGAGCAACTCCTCCAAAGAAACCGCCCGGCCGTTGTAGCAGCGGGCCAGGTTGACCGCCCGCTGCAGGGTCCGGTTGGCAACCACCACTTCGGCGACCCCCTGCGCCACCAGGTGCTCGGCCGCCAGCTCCGCCATCTCGCCGGCCCCGACCAGCAGGACCTTCTTCCCGGCCAACGCGCCGAAAATCTTTCTGCCCAGCTCGACCGCCGCATAGCTGATCGAAACCGCATGGGCGCCGATCCGGGTTTCCGTCCGCACCCGCTTGGCCACCGAAAACGATTTGTGCAGCAATTTGTTGAGGATAAAGCCGCTCGACCCCACCTTGGTCGCGTGGCGGTAGGCCTCTTTCAACTGCCCCAGGATCTGGGCCTCGCCGACGATCATCGAGTCGAGGCTGGCGGCCACCAAAAAGAGATGCTCCACCGCCTCGGCATTGACGTAGCGGTAGACATACTGCTCCGCCTCAGCCTTGGTGATGGCCTGACCGAACAGCAGCTCCAGCACCCGGTCCCGGGCCCGTTCCACGTCCCGGCAGGTGAACAGCACCTCCACCCGGTTGCAGGTGGAGAGAAGATAGTATTCCCGCAGGTCCTCCAGTTGGCCCAGGGCCCGGAGCGGCTCTTCGTAGCCGGCGGCCAGGGCCAGTTTCTCCCTCACCGCCAGCGGCGTCGTTTTGTGGTTGACGCCAAGCAGGACAATGGCGTCACGCGACATAGGTATGGACTCCTTCCAGAAGAAAGGACGCACCCCACAGGGTGAACAGGACCGACAGGAATCCGACGATGCTGAGAATCGCCACCCGCCGTCCCCGCCAGCCGACGGTGAACCGCTGGTGCACCGCGGCGGCGTACAGGAACCAGGTGATCAGGGACCAGGTCTCCTTCGGGTCCCATTGCCAATAGGCGCCCCAGGCCTGTTTGGCCCACAGCGAGCCCGTGATCAGCCCCAGGGTGAACAGCGGAAACCCCACGCTCAGACAGTGGTGATTCAGCTTGTCGAGCGTTTCCAGGGAGGGCAGGCGCGAATAGAAGAGCCCGAACCGCTTCTTCTTGATTTCGCGTTCCTGCAGGAGATACATGATGCTGCCGATGCAGGAGAGGGCCAGGAAGCCGTCGGCAAACAGGCTGGTCGAGGCATGGACCGGCAGCCACCAGGATTGCAGGGCCGGCGGCAGGGGCAGCATGGTGCGCGAAGAAAACGCCGCGATCAGCATCAGGCCGAACACCAGCAGGCTGACAAAGGCGCCCAGATTCTTCACGACATACCGCCAACGGAAGGACAGGTAGCAGCATCCCAGCGACCAGGCGAAGAACGAAACCGTCTCGTGGTGGCTGGTGATGGGAGTATGGCCGGCCTCGAAGGCCCGGGCGATGAGATTGGCGGTATGGAGGAGAAAGGCGACCAGAAAGATCGCCCGCCCGGTCCGGCGCAGCGTGTTTTTCTGGGTCAGGAAGAACACCAGATAGGCGGCGGTCGCCAGCAGATAGACGACGACGCTGCTCTGAAAAAGCAGGAAACTCATGGATTCTCCTTGGTCAGGGACGCCGGGTCGAAATCGACCGGCCGGCCGAGCACATGCTCCACATGCCGACGGACGGCGTCCCAGCGCCGTTCCCGGAGCCAGTCGACGAGATCGTCGTGGAGGAGCTGTTGAAACAACATCCTGGTCCGTTCGGAATCAGGCTCCTCGGCCAGTATCTGTTCGCGCAGCCGGGCCGCAAGCGCGGTGAGCCAGCCGTACTCTTCGCCGAAAAGCCGGTCGAGCCGCCCCTTGACCATGGCGGCCACGGCGGGACTTTTGCCGTCAGTGGCCACACCGAGGGTCAGATCGCCCCGCCGGATGGTGGCCGGCACCTGAAAATCGCACCATGCGGGGGCATCGGCGACATTGACCAGCAGGCCGGCGGCCCGGGCGTCGTCACGGACGGCCCGCTGCACTTCGGTGTCATCCGTGACGGCAAAGACCAGGAAGGCGCCATCGAGATCCGCCCGGCTGTATGGCCTGCAGAACCAGGCGATGATTTGGTGGTCAGCGAGGTCCGACAGGCCGGGCGTCACCACCGGGCTGATCAGCCTGACCCGGCCGGCGGCCGCAAGAATGCCCTTCACCTTGCGCTCGGCAACCCTTCCGCCGCCAACGACCACGCACAACCGCCGGCTGATGTCAAGACACAGGGGATACACCTTGGTTCACCGGTCTTCCTTCCGTTTTTGTCCGCCTCGCCGCGTCTGCAGGCGCCGATGCCGCCATGCGCTCAGTGACGCGGCTGCAACCGGGTGAGGAGGATGATCTTGTCCTCATCCAGGCTTTTCAGTTTCCGTTGCGAGGCGGCGATCCGGTATTCCTGCTCCGCCATCTTCAGAAACGGTTCCAGGCTGCGGCGCTTGATGTCATGCGCCAGATAGACCACGCCGTCCGGTTTGAGCGCCTTGCGGAGCACGGCCAAGAGGGGCTCGAAAAATTCCTCCCGGAAGAGGATCTCGGCGCCGAGAATGATGTCGTAGCGCTCCATCTCCGGCGGATTGAGCCAATCGAGCAGGGAAAAACGCACATTGGTCAATCTGCTTGCCGCCGCATTGATCCGCTCGAAATCGAGGATCAGCTCTTCGTAGTCGGTCAGGGTCACCGTATACCCTGCCGCGGCGGCGGTCAAGCCCGGAGCCCCCAGGCCGGCGCCCAGTTCGAGCACGGTGGTTCCCCGTTCACAGGGCTGGGCAGCGATGAATTCCGACAGCACGATGGCCGCCTCCCACAACTTGATCCAGAACGGGAAGGCTGAAACATCCTTCAGCGGATCCCTGCCGGCAAGAATGTGCTCCAAATCGGTGATTTTCAACAGGTGCAGTTGGTGCTCCCTGATCCGAAGCGGTTCAAAGGCCACTTTGTAGTGCTCTTTGACGGCATTGTACAGCGCCCGTTCCTTATCCGGCAATGTTTGCGGATCCATTTTCCTTCCTCTATAAATACGCAATTACAATAAATTAAAAGAACAGTGTCCTTTGGATGCATAAAAAAAGAGCGGGCCGACACCATCGACCCGCTCTTCAGCTCAACAGAAAAACTTCAGGTGATCAACAACCTTCCAGAGCCTTCTTGGCTTTCACGGTTACAGTGTCACCGGCTTTTACATCAACCTTATCACAAGTGACAGTCACTTTGTTGCCATCAACACTATCAACGGTGCACTTAGCGGCAAAAACTGCACCTGCACTCAATACAAAAGCCGCAACCATTACAGCAACTCCTACCTTTTTCATGACAGACTCCTTATGTGGGGATGTACAAAACTAAAACTTTTGCCTCTTTCCTGGGCCACAATCTAAAAAATACCATTCTGCTTGTCAACACCAAAACCGGCGTCAGCCGACTATCGCGGGGATTACAGGACCGATTCGATATCCTTTTCGAGCAGGCCGCGCGAAGCGTAACCGGGATATTTTTTCACGACCTGTCCGTTTTTGTTCACCAGAAACGACGTCGGAATCGCCACCACGTCACCGAAATCACGGGTTGTGGACCGATCGGCCATCAGCACCGGATAATTAATGCGGGCCTGGCGCACCAGCCGCGCCACCGCGTCGCCCCCCCCCTCGTCAACCGCCAGGGCCACCACGGAAAACCCCTGCTGCTGAAATCTGGCATGCAGCTCTTTCAGGGTCGGGATTTCCTGGAGGCAAGGCGGGCACCAGGTCGCAAAAAACGTAATCAACATGGCCTTGCCCCGATAGCGCTCGCTGGTGACAACGGCCCCGTCGATTGCCGCCGGCAGCGAAAAGGCAGGCATGTCGACTCCTCCCCGCGCTTGCCCGGCGCACGCGAGCAGGCACAAACCGATAACAAATCCCCTGATCGTCTTCATCGTCCCAGCCTGGTACAGTCGTCCGTAAAAGGTTCAATTCCCATGGCAATCACCATCCGGTATGCCGTTTCTGTCATTCCGCATGCCCCGGCCGAGGATATCTGCCCGTCGCCGTTCTTTTTCAGGCCTTGAGATCAATGAGCGTCCGCTCCATTGTATCGGCCACCTGCAACATTTTCAGGTTGGCTTCGAAGCCGTCCGTGTTCCGCATCAGGTCGGGCAATTCCTCGCCCAGATCGACATTCGCCAGTTCGATCATCTCCTGGCCCCGGTCGGTCTGCTCGACAACAACCGGCCCCGGTGTGTCGACCTGCTCGACAACGGTCGCGACTCCTTGCGGGACTTGCGACGACAGGAGCACCCGATCCTTTTTATATCCTTGCGTCTGCAGGTTGGCGATATTGTTGGCATTGTTTTCGACTTTCACCGCATAGGCCCGTAGGCCGCTCACAGCGGATTGCACACCAGCGATCATGGCGTTTCTCCCGAACAATTTTCCCGAATGCAAAGGCAAAGGTTGACGCAACGTCATCCTAGCAAGATGGACGCCATAGTGCAAGGTATGTGCGTCTTTTTCTGTGAACGGATGGGGGCCTTCCCTGAAAACCGTTGCACCTTTACCGTGTTCCGGGTAGATAGTCCAACGTGTTGTTCGTCATGATCGGAATTTCCGGTTGCCAAACATCCTCGACTGTTCATGCGCTCATGGTATCACGAACCGCTTTTGCCTGTATCTCATTTCTGCTGCTGCTCTTTTCGTCCGGTGCCTCGGCCAACGTCATTGACCGCAGCGTTGCCATCGTCAATGACGATACCATCACGCTTTCCGAGGTGAACGAACTCGGCAAGGCCTTTTTCAAGAAAATATCGGACGAGACGCCGACGGACCGTCTGGCCCCGACGCTGCAACAGGCTCGGCTCGCGGTGATCGACAAGCTGATCGACAAACGGCTCATCGTTCAGGAGGCCAAGAAACTCAACATCCAGGTCAGCGACCAGGAAGTGGACAACGCTTTTCAGCGGATACTGACCAACAACAACGCCACCGCGGAGCAATTCCGCCGGGAAATCGCCGCGGAAGGCATGAGCGAGAAACAGTACCGCGAGGAACTGCGGGAGCAGTTGCTGAGTTCGAAACTGATCAATCACGAGGTGCGGACCAAGGTGGTCATCCCGGAGAGCGCTGTACTCGACTACTACAACACGCATTACACCACCGTGGTCGGCGGCGGGGATTACTATCTCCTGCAGATCGGATGCATCTGGGGAACCGAAGACCAGGGCGGCGCCATCCCTTCGCAGGACGAGGCCAAGGAAAAAGCGGAAAAAGCCCGCGACCTCGTGATGAAAGGCAAGGATTTCAAGGAAGCGGCGAAGGAATATTCCGATCTGCCCTCTGCCCGTGACGGCGGCGACCTGGGGCATTTTCAGCAAGACGAATTGGCCTCCTTCATCCGTGATGCCGTCGTTCACCTCAAACCCGGCGAGGTCAGCCGGATCGTCGAGACCGAAAACGGTTACCATTTCTTCAAACTCGTCTCCAGCCAGGAAGGCCAAGCGGTCGCCCGTGAACCGTTCGACGAGGTCAAGGACCGGATTCGGGAAAAACTGTACCAGCAGGCCATGGAGCAGCGCTTCAAGGACTGGTTGACTTCCATCCGGGAAAAGGCCTATATCAAGATTCTCTGATTTCCCCGCTTGGCCACGGCCGGTGCGGGATCCCCTGGGACAACGGCGGCAGCGGCATCTCCTTGCGGACGCCTGTGCCTCCCCTTCGAGTGACTGTGTTTTCTATGAACGTTGAGGAGCTTCCTTCTCCGCCCCCTGCCGATGCCCCTCTTTCGGCAGGCGAACAGCTCCGGCAGTTGCGTCAGGAGCAATCGCTGACCTTGGAAGAGGTGGCTGACGCCACCAAAATCTCGACAACCAACCTGCAGGCGATCGAGGCCATGGCCTTCGAACGACTGCCGGCCGACTCCTTCACCAGGGGACAGATCATGCTGTACGCCGCCTTTTTGGGCGTGGACGGTCGCCCCCTCGCCGACCGGTTCTTCCTCGAACGGGATGGAGGCAAGCGGCCGCAGTGCACCCCGTTGCAGCAATGTCTGCGCGAACAGCAACTGATGCCGAAAAGGCTGGCTGAGCCGACCCATGTTTCCTCGGCCGCCATCGCCGCTCTCCTGCTCCTGCTCATTGTCAGTTCCTTCACCGCCTTCTGTTTTTATTTTTCCTGGAATCCCTTCGCCTTCCTGATCAACAAGGTTTCCTCTCCCACGGCATCCTCGACCAGCCTCTTCCACCCGGCCGATCCGGCAACCAGTAACGGCGGTCAGCACAACAATGTCCAAATTCAGGCATTCTTCAAAAAAGACAGCCGGGTTCTTGTCGCCCTCGACGACAAGCCCGCCCTTGAGCACACGTACCCCAAGGGGGCAAGCGTGCTCTGGGAAGCGGAAAAACAGGTGTTCCTTGAATTCTTTCAACCCGACAGCGCCGAATTGCAACTGAACGGGGCCCAGATTCCCTTTCCGGACGGCTCCGCCGGCCATTTCCGGCTCCGCCTGCCGCCTGCTCCCCCGTCCACGCCCGTTCCATGACGCTCCGCAGCACCTGCGGAATCATTTTGCGCGTTGCTGAATACGGCGAAGCGGACAAACTGGTGACCTTCTACGGTGCCGATCTCGGGAGAGTGACCGGCATCGCCAAGGGAGCGAAGAAGAGCAAGCAACGCTTCGTCAACAAGCTCGAGGAGTTTTCCCTTCTCCGCATCTTTTATCGGCCGCCCCGCAGTCCGGCGGGATTACTGCTGATCAGCGAGGCCGAACTCCTGGCCGCTCACCTGTCGCTCCGCACCGATTTCCGCAGATATGCCGCCGCCATGTATCTGGGCGAACTCATCGTGCGCTTCACCCGCGACCACGACCCCGACCGGCGGCTGTACCTCCTGCTCGCCTGGGCGCTCGCCGCCCTGGATCAGGGGAAGATGCCGCACCAGATCGTCCTCTTCGCCCATCTGCACCTCCTGGAAACGGTCGGCTACCGTCCGGAACTGAGCCGCTGCTCGGCCTGTCACCAACCGGTCCGGGCGCAACACCGCTACATCTTTCTGCCCGGTTCAGGCGCCCTCGTGTGCAGCGCCTGTTCTTCGGATCGAAGCAGCCATGCCCTCCACCTGTCGGTCCAGACCATCCGCCTCCTCGCCAGCGCGCAGTCCTTCGAGCTTGACCGGCTGCAGCGCCTGCACTTTCCCAGGCACGCGCTTGCCGAAGCGATGGCCGCCCTGCATCACTTCTCCCTCCATCTTCTGCAGCAGGATATCCATTCATGGCGCCTCCTCCGCTCACTGATGTCCGACCGCCCCCTGCGTCACAACGCTTCCGCCTGAGCAGCGATACCGCACGGGGACGACATCGTCGGCAGCCCCCTGGGACCACCGGTCGGTGCCGAGATCATTCTCGCTGTCATTATCGACAATTAGGCGAGATGGTTCTTGACTGTCCCGCGCTTTTCATTTAATCATCGCACAGTCCGTCGCCGTGCCGGCACCGTCCACCGCGGCATACCCGGCAGCCCTGGAAAAGAAACCGGTCTCGGTTTTCCTGTCCTGGTCTACGCCGCCCTATCGCTCATCATTCGAACCGATACGCACCTTATGAACCGTTCCGGTCTGATCATAACCATTCTCATGAGCTGTTTGGCCATTCTCCTTTGGAAGGTGGTCAATGCGCCCGACATGGAACCCTCCTGGCCCTCGAAAATTCAGGGGTTTTCCTTCTCCCCCTTCCGCGAGGGCCAATCCCCCAGCAAGCGGATTTACCCGACCGTCGAGCAGATCGACCGGGATCTGGCCATTCTGGCCGGCGATGTCCACGCGGTGCGGGCGTACACCGTGGAAGACACCCTGGCCGAGATTCCGCGGCTGGCGGCGGCCCGCGGCCTCAACGTCGTGCTCGGCGCCTGGCTCACCCCCGATCTCGAAAGAAACGAGGAGGAGATCGCCAGGTTGATCAAGGTATACCACGAAAACCATCGCAACATCATTCGCGTGCTGGTCGGCAACGAGGTCATCCTGCGGGCCGATCTGAGCGTGAACCAGATGATCGAATATGTCAACACCGTCAAGAAATCCATCAAAATACCGGTGAGCATCGCCGAGCCCTGGCATGTCTGGCTCCAGTACCCGCAACTGGTTGAGCATGTCGATTTCATCGCGGTCCATTTTCTGCCCTATTGGGAGGGCATTCCCGTGGACGAGGCGGTCGACTACTGCGTGATGCGCTACAACGAACTCAAGCAGCGCTATCCCGGCAAGGAAATCGTCATTTCCGAGGTGGGCTGGCCCAGCGGCGGCCGCATCCGGCAGAAAGCCGTGGCGAGTCCGGCCAACCAGGCCAAGTTCCTCCGTCGCTTTCTCGATGTGGCCGAGAAGAACAACTATACCTACTACATCATGGAAGCCTTCGACCAGATCTGGAAGAAGGAACTGGAAGGCGAGGCCGGCAGCCTTTGGGGGGTGTACAACGACGACCGGCAACCGAAATTCGAGTTCATCCAGCCCGTCATCCGCATCCCTGAATGGCGCGAACTGGCGGCCATCAGTATCGTTCTGGCGGTGCTCCTCCTCCTGCTGCTGTTCCGGGACAGCAAGGGACTCCTCGACCGCGGCCGCGGTTTTTTGGCCATCATCGCCTATGGCATCACCACCTTTGTCGTGTGGATGGTCTATGATTTTCAACAGCAGTACATGACCGTCTCGACGCTGGTGGTGGGGGTGGTGCTTCTGTTCGCCGCCACCGGCGCCATTCTGGTCATCCTGGCCGAGGCGCACGAATGGGCCGAATCCCTGTGGATCAAAAAATGGCGGCGCCTGCCGCAACCGGCGCCACCGGAATCGGTGGCCGACGAGGCCCTGCCCATGGTTTCGATCCACGTGCCGGCCTACAACGAACCGCCGGCCATGATGATCGAAACGATCAATGCCCTGGCCGCCCTCGATTATCCGCGGTTCGAGGTCCTGATCATCGACAACAACACCAAGGATCCGGCCGTGTGGGAGCCGGTGGCCGCCCATTGCCAGAGCCTGGGGCCGCGCTTTCGTTTCTTCCATGTGGATCCTCTGGCCGGATTCAAGGCGGGCGCCCTCAACTACGCCCTGAGGCAGACCGATCCCGCAGCCGGGGTGGTGGCGGTGATCGACAGCGACTATGTGGTCGAACCCGACTGGCTGCGCGCCCTGGTGCCCCAGTTCGCCGACGAGAATCTGGCCATCGTCCAGGCCCCGCAGGACTACCGCGACGGCGACGAGAACGCCTTCAAGGCCATGTGTCTGGCCGAATACCGCGGTTTTTTCCAGATTGGCATGGTGACCCGCAACGAGCGCAACGCCATCATCCAGCACGGCACCATGACCATGGTCCGGCGCCGGGTGCTCGACGAAGTCGGCGGCTGGGCCGAATGGTGCATCACCGAGGATGCGGAACTGGGCCTGCGCATCTTCGAAAAAGGATATGCGGCCAGCTACGTCCCCCACAGCTTCGGCAAGGGGCTGATGCCGGACACCTTCCTCGACTACAAGAAGCAGCGGTTCCGCTGGGCCTATGGTTCGGTGCTCATCCTCCGCCATCACATGATGGCCATGTTCGGCCTGGAACGGACCGGGCTCACCCGGGGCCAGCGCTATCACTTCCTGGCCGGCTGGCTGCCCTGGTTCGCCGACGGCATCAACATGCTGTTCAACATACTGGCCCTGGGCTGGTCATGGGGCATGATCCTCTTTTCCGACTATCTGTCGCCGCCCCACATCGCTTTTGCCTCCCTGCCGGTGATGCTGTTTTTCTTCAAGAGTTTCAAGATGTTCTTCCTCTACCGCTCCAGGGTGACCGCCACCCGCCTGCAGAGCTTGGCAGCAGGGCTTGCCGGCCTGGCCCTTTCCCACACCATCGCCCGGGCCATGCTCACCGGTTTCATCACCCGCCGGATCGGCTTTTTTCGAACCCCGAAGAACGCGCAGGCCAATGCCATCGTCAAGGCGCTGGGCGATGCCCGCGAGGAACTGCTGTTCGTCATCGCCCTGGTCCTGGCCATTATCGGCGTGATGATGCGCAAGGACAGCGACATGCTCGACGTCCGCATCTGGGCCTCGGTCCTGGCCATTCAGGCCGTTCCCTATGCGGCCTCGGTGATTGTGTCCCTGATCAGCGGCCTGCCCAAGCTGCCGGCCAAGCTGGTCGGCGTAATGGCGCCGCTGCGGGGATTGGGTGGGGAAGAAAAATGATCAATTGGAGCGGATCAGTTCGAGCAGTTCCTCGGCGCTGATCCGCGAACTGACATCGGCCCCCTCGAGAAGCGAGTTGGCCAGGTCGCGCTTTTCCTGGTGGAGGCGCACGATCTTTTCCTCGATGGTGTTGGCGGTGACCAGGCGATACACGGTCACCGGGCGTTTCTGGCCGATCCGGTGCGCCCGGTCGGCGGCCTGATCCTCGACCGCCGGATTCCACCAGGGATCCATGTGGATGACATAATCGGCGGCGGTCAGATTCAGTCCCAGGCCGCCGGCCTTCAGACTGATCAGAAACAGATCACCCTCGCCCGCCTGAAAGCTTTCCACCTGCTCCTGCCGTTCCTTGATGGGCGTGGCGCCGTCCAGATATTTGTAGGCGATGCCCCGTCCGTCGAGAAAGGTGCGGATCAGTGCCAGATGGCCGGTGAACTGACTGAACACCAGGGCCTTGTGGCCGCCGCCCAGTAGTTCCTCCACCGTTTCCGCGAAGACCTGGAGTTTGGTCGAGGGGATGTCGATCTGCTCGTTGATCAGCCTGGGGTTGCAGCAGGCCCGCCGCAACCGCATGATCTCCGCCAGAATCCGCAGGTGCCGCCCCGTTTTCTCGCTGCTCCCCTCGATGTTCTCGATGGCCTGCTGCCGAAGGGCCTCGTAGAACTGCATTTCCTCGGGCTGCATCTCCACCCGCAGGGTGATCTCGGTCCGGGGCGGCAATTCTTCCAAGACCTGCGACTTGATCCGCCGCAGCATGAAGGGCCGGATCAGTTTCTTCAGCGTCCGCCTCGCTTCCCGGTCGTGGTATTTCTCGATGGGGATGCCGAACCGTCGGTTGAACTGCTTGAAGGTGCCCAGCAGGCCGGGGTTGATGAAACCGAACAGGTTCCATAACTCGCCCAGGTGGTTTTCGATCGGCGTACCGGTGGTGATCAGGCGGAAGCGGCCGTCCAGGCGCATCGCCGCTTTGGATCGTTTGGTGGCCGCGTTCTTGATCGCCTGGGCCTCGTCCAGCACGATCGATTGCCACTTGACCCGGGCCAGCAGTTCGATCTCCTGCTGCATCAGGGTGTAGCTGGTGACCAGCACGTCGAATTTCCCCAGGGAGGGGATGATCTCGTTCCGGTTGGATTCCGAAAACATGTGAAAGGTGAGCGTCGGCGCGAAACGGTGCACCTCGGCCTCCCAGTTCATGCACACCGAGGTGGGGGCGACCACCAGCGACGGTCCGAGGTGGGCCAGGCTGAGGACCACGGCAATCGATTGCAGGGTCTTGCCCAGGCCCATGTCGTCGGCCAGACAGGCGCCGACTCCGAGATGGGCCAGACGGCTCATCCAGACAAACCCTTCCTTCTGATAATCGCGCAACTCCGCCTTCAGGGTCGAGGGGACCTTGGGCGTCAGCTGCTGGGACTCGGCAATGGCGTGCAACCGTTGCCGCCAGCCCTGATCAGCCTTGGTCTGTGCCTGATGGGTGAGTTCCTCCAGGGCGATGGCCGCCAGTGGATGAATCTTCACCTCCTGTTCGTTGCCCGGCTGGCTGGTGCCGTAGAGGATGAGTTCCTCGAGCCGGTTGCGGAACTCCTGGGTCAGGGCGAGGAACTGCCCCTCGCCCATGGGGATGAAGCGGCTCCTGGTCTCGCGGACCTTGTCGAGCAGGGTCTTGAGCTCCATGACCTCGTCCTGATCGATGCGCAACTGCCCCGAAAGCGAAAACCAATCCTGTTGGCTGGTGCGGATATTCAGGTTCAGTTGATTGATCCCGGCCTGCCGGCGCACGGCCAGCTTTTCCCCCTCCGGCCATTCCAGGATGATCCGGTCCTTGATTTCCTCGATCTCCAGCAGCACCTGCAAGCACTCCTCGGGATCGACCAGATGCCACTCCCGCTTGTTCTCCTGCTCGAAATCGATGGCCAGGTCGAGCATGGGGCAGGACTCCTCGATCTCCCGCGCCTTCTGCTCCTCCACGCGCAGGTTGCGCTTGGTCCGCAGCCGCGTGCCGTTGATCTCGCACACCAGGTTCGCCACCCCGACGCCGGGCTTGAGGTAGGGGCCGCCGTCTCCGAATGGCCGGACAAAGAGTTCGATCCTGAAACCACTGCCATAGGGAATGATGTGCATGCGGATGGTGGAGTCGCTCTCCACCAGTTCGGCGGCGATCTCCTCGCCGGGGACCTCAATGGCCGAATGGACGGTCATGAAGGAGGCGATGTTGCCGATGGCATCCAGCAACTGCCGGCTGGCGGCCAGGGGAACGAGCAGGCCGCCATGCCCAGTTATCTCAGCGACCTTCCGATGCTCCTCGCCGATGCGAATGATGCGGAAACGGGTGGGGGTTTCCGGCCAGACCGCCACCGCGCCCTCGCCGATGTCCTGGAAGAAATGGATGAAAAGCGACTCGCCCCGACGTTCGACCACCAGTTCGGGCTCGCCGGCCACGATCTCCACCGGTATCTGCGGCGAACGTTTGAGGAAGACCAGGGGATGGCCGACCAGGGCCGGCAGGGCCTTGTCCGAATCAAAGACATAGCCGCCGTTCTTACCGCCGAAATCTTCCAGGCGGGTGAGCGCGGCGCAGATCGCCCGGTCCTGGCTGGTCAGGTAATCGATCTCGCGGTCGAGCAACAGGCGCTGCAGGGCAATGCTCCGCCCCTTCGTCCACCCGCCGGCGGCCGAGCGTTTCTGCTCCCTGGGGAGCAATTCCAGGGACCCGTTGACATGATCGACCAGCCAGCAGAGCCGGGTCGACCGCTCTGGTTCCCGGATCCGGCTGGTCACCTCGATCAGCTCCTGCAAACTTTGCTTCCAGGGGGCGTCGGACTCGATGATGTGGGTGAGGAGACGGCAGTTGAGCGCCTTGGCCAATTCCCGAGCCACTTCCCCCATGCCGGCCCGGCAAGCGTCCAGGGTGGCGAGCAATTCCGCCGATTCCATCGCCACCCAGAGCAAACCGCTTTCGCGCGCCCGGTGATGCAGATGCTGCAACATTTCCTGGAAATCGGCGGGAACTTCCACTCCCATCCAATGGAGCGACAACAGGGCCACCAGGGAGCTCAGGCTGCGGCCGTCGGCGGCCAGGCCTTCGGTGAGCGCCAGCATGTCGGGGAGGGCTTCGTCGTTTGCCCGGAGAACCGCGTCGAGGAAACGGAACGGCATCTCCTCGGCGCACCCGTCACGGCAGCGGTCCAGGACCGTGCCCACCGCCTCGCGGGCGCGCTCGCGGTCGCCCTCGCCGTCGCGGGCCAGCAGGGCAAAAATGCAGAACAGGCCGGTAATGCCGAAGAAAAAGCAGGGTTGCGCACCGGTATACTGCTGCAGATGGCGCAGGTCCTCGGCAAAAAGCTCCAGGGCCGTCTCGGTGTCGCCGGCCAGAAAGACCACCGTCCCCGCGAACCCTGAACCGAGAAAGGAGCCGCCGTGCCGCTCCAGCAGCAACCGGAGATCGTCCAGCCGCCCTTGCAGCAGATAGGAACCGGCCAGCAGGCGGCGAAAGGGAATTCGTTCGTCCGGCGGAACGGTCTGGACCCACTCGTTTTCCAGATAGGCGAAGATGGCGGGGAAATGGTGCAGTTGCTCCTGCGAGTACCGGATCACCTGGTCCAGGAGAAAAAATTGGAGCGAGCCGGGCAGGGAGGCGAACCACTCCGGATCAAAGGCCCGGGCCGCCACCAGCACCGCAGGCGGCTCCGTCTCAAGATGGTGGTGGCCCTCCCGTTCGAGAAACGCGAGGGCCTCGTCCAGCTTGTCGAAATTCTGGCTGTACAAACCGATCCGGAACTGCCGCAGGGCCCGCCAGCATCGGGTCGGCCATTTGCCGTGCATGTAGTCGACCGGCGCGGATTTCTCGATCAGGGAGGCGAGCCGGGAAAATCGTTTCCGGGCAACGGTCTGGCGGGTGAGCAACTCGGCCAGCACCGGCGGACACTGATTTTTGGCGTTCAGGAAGCCCGTGCGCCGCAGCCGGGCGACCATCTCGCCGATCTCCTCGCTGCTGGGGCGACGGTCGCCAAACAAAGAGGGATCGATCCCCACCAGGCAACGCCCAAGAAAACCTGAGGAAACAGGCTCATAGACAACAGAGACGAATTGCAGCAGCAATTGCTCCGCTTCGGGAAGGGCGGCGACCGCCTGCAGGTCAACGACCTTCCCCGGAGAGGAAACCGTCGATGCCGATAGAAGAGGTGTACTCAATTCTTTCAAAACGCCTTTTGTCCGCCTGAAACAACCTTCCGGACGTCAACGGGGCGGGCCGCATCCCGCATCTTCTGCGGTTCCGGGCCGTTCCCGCGATCCATCCAAGAGTATCCTCCCGGTCCGAAAATCCGGCGTCTGCGCCGGCCGGAAAGGGAAGTCACGGGTGCACTGCTCTCATTGCAGCATTCTGGCGTTGGTCCAGATGTACGCCTCTTTTCGCAATTGACCGAGCCAGTCGGCCATCAACACATTTTTTCCGGCTTCCTGGAGCTGTTGTTCAAGGAGACGGCGCTTGGCGGCATCCATCTCGCCCTTGCCCTGGCGGGCATCGAGGATCTGATACAGGTAAAAAACAGAGCCGACGGCGAGCACTTTTTCGGGAAAGATATCCCTGCCAGCCTGCAAAAAGGCATCCCGCCGAAGCTCCTCGGGCACGGCGCCGGCCGGACCGCTCCGTTGCAGATAGTCGCTTTCCTGACGCGGCAGAGCCCCGGGCCAGCTTTTCTGTTCCCGGGCCTTTTGCAGCAGTTCCTCGGCGGTGCCCCTGGCCAATTCGACGCTCTTTTCCTTTCTGTACTCGGCAACCGCCCGGTCACGGACCGTATCGAGGCCGGGAACCGCCGACTCCCTGGCATCGTCGACAAACAGGATGGCATAGCCGTCCGCGGTCTCGACCAGGGAACTCAACTCCCCCTTGCGTAGCCCGAAGGCCGTCTGCACAAAGGCGGGATCCGCGGCCATCCCCTCCTTGGGCGGCGTATCCCGCGTGAAGAAATCGGTCCGCCGAACCGGATGGGCGCCCTGCGTGCCGCTGTAGTTGGCCATGCTCCCGGCCCTGATGACGGCTTCATAGGCGGCCGAGGCCCGTTTGAAGGTGATCGCCTTCACGCCCTGTTGTTCCAGCGCCTTGCGGATGGAGGGCGTCGCCTCTTTCAGGGTATGCGTCTTGGCCGGCACGATCTCCTCGAGTTTGAGGATGTGGAAACCGAACGGGCTCTCGACCACGCCGCTGACCTCGCCCCTGCTCAGGGCAAAGGCGCTGTCCTCGAAGGACGGGACCATCTGGCCCCGCGCAAAAAAGCCCAGATCGCCGCCCTTGGCCTTGCTTCCGTCCTCGGAGAATTGGCCGGCGAGCTTGGCGAAGTCCTCCCCTGCCTTGATCCGGGCCAGGATCTTTTCCGCTTCCGCCTTCTTTGCATTCCTGGTTTCCGGGGAATCCTCGTCGGTCATTCTGAAGAGAATATGCCGCACCCGCCGCTTTTCCGGCACGTTGTAGTTTTCTGCATGTTCCTGATAATAGGTCCTGATTGCCTCGTCATTGACCGCCACCTGCCCCAGATCGTCGTCAAACGGGAAGGCGAGATAGAGCAATTTGCACTGGGGCGCGGTCATGTATCGTTGCTTCGCCGTTTCGTACCAGGCTGCCAGGGCATCGTCGGTCACCTGGACCTGGGCGATGTAGTCGTCGCTCCGCACCGCTCCATAGGCCAATTTGACTTCCTGGCCGATATATTCGATCCAGTTCTGCACCTCCTGTGCGGGCACAACGGTGAACGCGCCCAAGGAACCGAGGACCCGGTTCATGAGCAGGTCGTTGCGGATGCCCGCCTCAAACGAGGAGGGCGAAAGCCTGTTCCGCTCCAGCACAGCCTGGTAGTTGGCGAGATCGAACCGTCCGTTGACGTTGAAGACGGCCATTTCCTGGATCTTGCGCTGAATCGCCTCCTTGCTGACCATAATCCCCGCCTTTTCGGCGCCCTGCCGCAGCAACTCCTCCTGGACCAGTTGATCCAGGACCTGTTCCTTCAGCTCCATACCCTGAAGAAGCCCCTGGGGCAGTTGCCCCCCGAACTGCTGCTTGTATGCCTCGACCATCCGTTCATACTGCTGCTGGAAGTCGCGATACGGTATCTCCTTGCCATTGACCACGGCCAGGGCGTTGGGGTTGTCCTTCATGTTCCCTCCGACGCCCCAAAAGATGAACACCACGGCAATGATGACCACAATCGCCTGCACGACGACCGATTGTGCATTTTTCCTGAGTATATTCAGCATGATAAAAGCAACCTCGCGAACAATTCGACGGTATCCTGATTTTTTGGAGGGCGCATTATGTTCAATTTGTCAGCAAGTTACCAGAGAAAAATGCACTCAAAAAACGGCAAACCAACGGCTGAATCGCCATTCAAAAAAAACAGGGTGTTTGCTTGACAAAGCACACCCCCTATAGTATTAAACGGGGGATTTTTAGATTAGGCTTCCAATTATTCACCATAGCTTAAACACACTGGCCAAGGAGGAACACATGGCAACTATTGAGCACAAGGGCAAATCCTACGAGGTGGACGAAGACGGCTTCCTGTTGAAGGGTGCTGAAGAGTGGGATGAGAACTGGGTCGACTACGTCAAGACCGTTGAAGGTATCGCCGACATCACCGACGAGCATCAGAAAGTTATCGATGCCCTCCAGGAGTATTACAAGAAGAACGGTATTGCTCCCATGGTTCGTATTCTCTCCAAGACCACCGGTTTCCCGCTGAAACGCATCTACGAGCTGTTCCCGTCCGGACCCGGCAAGGGTGCCTGCAAAATGGCCGGACTGCCGAAACCGACCGGTTGTGTCTGATCGACCGATTGTTTCTTTGTGGTGCAAGAAAAAGGCTGCCTGTTCGGGCAGCCTTTTTTTTATGCCTGCATCCGCCGTCGCAACGGCGGGCAATCGCCCGGCCCTGACCGGGCTGGGCTGTTTTAAAACGACATTTCCAGAAAATGGGCATGGAAGCGGGTCAGGTCCGCTCCGCATTTCCCGCATAGAAATTTCACCTCACCAAATATTTCGGTGGTGTTGTCCTCCGGCGTGAACGACCCGTCGGTGTTTTGCAGATAATGGGTCGTCACCAGCACATTCTCGGCAATTTCGACGAAATGCTTCGCATTGCCGCACTGCTGGCACGCGATACGTCCGGCGGGTTCGCCGGTGGGGATGTGGACTTTTTGCATGGGCTCTCCACAGACAGGTTGAATTGACGGCGCAGTGGCCCGATCGCTCCGCCGGCCGCCGGCACTTCCCTTCAGGAGGCGTACCGGATCTCCAGGGGCCCGGTTGTTCCTTGGGGTTCTTCTTCTTTCAAATCGATGCGGGTGACGATGGCATAGGGGGGACCGGTCGACAGCCAGGCCACGAGGGCATCCACCCGAGCCACCTCTCCTTCGCAGAGCACGAGCACCGTGCCGTCGGCCTGATTCTGCACCCAGCCGGAAACACCGAGCCGGGCTGCTTCCCGCCGGGTGTATTCGCGAAAAGCCACCCGTTGCACCCGGCCATGCACGGTGGCCCTGATCCGTTTTCGGCTCATCCCGCGCTCTCTCCTGAAATCAGCACGAGGAACGCTTCCTCCGACAGAATCGCCAGCCCCAGTTCCTCGGCCTTTCTCTTCTTGCTCCCCGCCTTGTCGCCGACAACGACATCGGTCACGCGCTGGCTGATGCTCGTGGCCACCTGGCCGCCGTGGGCCTTGACCAACTGCTTGGCCTCGTCCCGGGAGAGCGTCTGCAGGGTGCCGGTGAACAGGAAAACCCGCCCGTCCAAGGACGTCCGGCTGGTCTCCTCCGTCATCTCGGCCAGCACCACCACGCCCAGGTCGGCGAGTTGGGCGATCATTTCTCTGTTTTCCTGATCCTCGAAATAGGCGCAGAGCGACTCCGCCGTCTGCTCGCCGATGCCCTCGATGTGCTGCAATTGTTCCTTGTCTGCCGTCATCAGCTGCTGCAGATCGGCAAAGCGCCGGGCCAGCAGGCCGGCGGTCACTTCGCCCACATGCCGGATGCCCAAGGCGCCGATCAACTGGGCCAGTCCCAGGGTTTTCCTGGCCGCAACGGCCGCCAGGACATTCTCGGCCGATTTCTCGCCCCAGCCGTCGAGGCGGGCCAGTCGATCCGCATCGAGCCGGAAAAAATCGGGGATGGTGCGGATCAGGCCTTCGTTGACCAGTTGCTCGACGTTCTTTTTGCCCAGGCCCTCGATATCCAGGCCGCTCTTGCCGGCAAAATGGATCAGCTTCTGGAGATTCTGGGCCGGGCAATAGCGGTTGCCGCACCGGATCACCGCCTCCCCGGCCGCCGCCAGCAGCGGATCGCCGCATTCGGGACAGGCGGTGGGGAAGACGATCGGCTGCTCCCGGCCGTTGCGCTGCTCGACAATCACCTTGACGATTTCCGGGATGACATCGCCGGCCCGCTGCACGAGCACCGTGTCGTGGACCCGCAGATCCTTGCGCTCGATCTCGTCCCGGTTGTGGAGCGTCGCCCGCCTGACCACCGCGCCGTTGACCTCGACCGGCCGCAAATGGGCCACCGGCGTCACCGCGCCGGTCCGCCCCACCTGGAATTCGACCGCCTCGATCACGGTGGTCGCCTGCACGGCCGGGAACTTCCAGGCCACCGCCCAGCGGGGGGCACGCGCGGTCGCCCCCAGGCGCTGCTGCAAGCCCATATCGTCCACCTTGACCACCATGCCGTCGATCTCATACTCCAGCTCATGGCGAATGGCCATCAGGTGCTGATAGCGGGCCTCCACTTCCTCCCGGTCGCGACAGACCCTGATCAGAGTGTTGACCGGAAAACCGAAACGCCCGAGCTGGGCCAGCAGCGCCTCCTGGCCGGGAGCCGCCACCACCTCCGGATTGCCGACGCCATAGACGTAAAAGGCCAGGGGCCGCCGGGCGGTGATTTTCGGGTCGAGCTGGCGGAGCGAACCGGCGGCGGCGTTGCGCGGATTGGCAAAGGGCGCCTCGCCCTCCCGCTCGCGCTGCCGGTTGAGCTGCGCGAAACCCTGCCTGGGCAGAAAGACCTCGCCCCTGACCACCAGTTCCTCCGGAATCGCGGCGCCGTCAGGGGCAAGGAGTTTCAGCGGGATCGACGCCACGGTCTTCAACTGGGCGGTGATATTCTCCCCGACCAGTCCGTCGCCCCTGGTGGAGCCCACCGCGAGCACGCCCTGCCGGTACACCAGATCCACCGCCAGCCCGTCGAGTTTGGGCTCGGTCACGAACCGGAGCGGCTCGTCCGTCTTCAGATAGCGCCGCACCCTCTCCTTGAAGGCGGCAAACTCGCCGGCACTGAAGATATTGTCCAGACTGAGCATGGGCGACACATGCTCGGCCGGAGCAAAGGCGTCCAGGGGCGGCCCGCCGACCCGATGACTCGGCGAATCCGGGGTTACCAGTTCGGGATGGGCCGCCTCCAACTCCAGCAGCTCCCGAAACAGGGCATCATACTCACCGTCGGCGATCACCGGATCGTCGAGCACATAGTAGCGGTGGGCGTGAAAGCGGATCTGCTCCCGCAGGTGCTCCAGCCGGTCAACCGTCCCCTGGTCCATGCGCCTACATATCCTCGATCAGCACTCCGCCCTTGGCAATGTTCTCCCGGCTTTCCTCGTCAATGAAAAGCAGGATGGATTCCTTCGGTTTGTTGGCGGCTTCGGAGATCACGTCGGTGACCCCTTTGGCGATCTTCTGTTTCTGTTCCCTGGTGAGCTTTCCAGCCACCCGAATGCTGACGTACGGCATTGTGTCCTCTTCTGTTCGTGCTTGATGATTGAATACGTCTGGCGCCGACCTGCCCGGGCGCCGACTCCACCGGTCCGCAGCTACGAATCGATGGCGCGGCGGCCCTTCCTTTTTGCAAGACAAACACCATCCAGACAGGTTAAAAGATAGCAGAAATCGGCGGCCGCGTCGACGTGCTTTGCGACCGGCCGGTGGAGAAAGGCATCTGCCCCGAGGGAAAAAACCATGCATGTCATTGTCACCGGCGGCGCCGGCTACATCGGCAGCCACACCTGCCTGGAACTGCTCGATGCGGGCCACCGGGTCACGGTGATCGACAACCTCTGCAACAGCAGCCGGGAATCGCTGCGACGGGTGGAGGAAATCACCGGAAAATCACTGGCCTTTTTCGAGGTCGATCTGCTCGATGCGGACAGGCTGCGCGACGTGTTCCTCCAGACACCGGAGGCGACGGCGGTGATCCATTTCGCCGGGCTCAAGGCGGTGGGCGAGTCGGTGACCAAGCCGTGGCTCTACTACCACAACAACCTGGGCGCCACCCTCAACCTCTGCCAGATCATGGCCGAGCGGGGCGTGACCAACATCGTCTTTTCCTCCTCGGCCACCGTTTACGGCGATCCGGCCTCGGTGCCCATCCGCGAGGATTTCCCGCTGTCCTGCACCAATCCCTATGGCCGCACCAAACTGATGACCGAGGAGATCCTGCGCGATCTGCACAGGGCCGATGCCCGGTGGAACGTGATCCTCCTGCGCTATTTCAACCCGGTCGGTGCCCATGCCAGCGGCCGGATCGGCGAGGACCCCAACGGCATCCCCAACAATCTCGTGCCCTATATCGCCCAGGTGGCGGTGGGCAAGCTGCCGGAACTCTCGGTCTTCGGCAACGACTATCCCACCCCGGACGGCACCGGCGTGCGCGACTTCATCCATGTGGTCGACCTGGCGCTCGGCCACCTGCATGCCCTGGAAAAGCTGCACGACCGGCCCGGCGTGGCCATCTACAACCTGGGCACCGGCCGGGGCTATTCGGTCCTGGAGATGGTCGCCGCCTTCGCCCAAGCGTGCGGCCGGCCGATTCCCTACCGCATCGCCCCCCGCCGGGCCGGCGACATCGCCCAGTGCTATGCCGACCCGTCGCTCGCCCAACGCGAGCTGGGCTGGCAGGCCCAACGGGGGCTCGACACCATGTGCGCCGACACCTGGAGCTGGCAGGCAGCCAACCCCAACGGCTTCAGATAACCTTCCCCTCTTGCCGCCACGCCCCGAATTACCGCCTGTGCACCCATCCCAGCCGAACGGTCGCGAACCCATGACTGCCGCCGAGGACAGCCTCTACACCGCCGGAACGGTCGCCGAGGATTTCACCTTCAACGACCGGGTCGCTGACGTGTTCGACGACATGCTCAACCGCTCGATCCCCTATTACCGTACGGTGGTCGACGGCATGGCGCAACTCTTGGCCAGCCATCTCACCACCGGCGCCACCGTCTGCGACCTGGGCTGCTCGACCGGCACCACGCTCCTCGAACTGGCCCGGAGGCTGCCGGAGCTGCATCTGCGCTATGTGGGCATGGACAACGCCCCGGCCATGCTCGCCAAGGCGCGCCGCAAAAGCGCCATGTTCAACAAAAGCGAGGTCCTGCACTTCGTCGAGGCCGACATCACCTCCTGCCCCCTGCCGCCGGCGTCGGCCCTCATCTGCAACTACACCCTCCAATTTCTCCGGCCGTTGACCCGGCAGCCCTTTGTCCGCCGCATCCACGAGGCGCTGCCCGCGGGCGGCCTCTTCTTTCTGAGCGAAAAAACCATCTCCTCCGCCGGCAGGCTCAACCGCGACTTCATCGACATCTACCATGCGTTCAAGAAGCAGCAGGGCTACTCGGAGCTGGAAATCGCGGCCAAGCGGGAGGCGCTGGAGAACGTGCTCATTCCCTTTTCCCTGGAGGAGAATGTGGCGCTGCTGCGGGAGGCCGGTTTTACGGAAATCGAACCGTTCTTCAAATGGTTCAACTTTACCGCCATCGTTGCCCTCAAGCGCTGAGCCATGGATCTGCCCCAGGCATTCCCCTTGGCCGACCGGGATCGGCTCAGATCGGTGCTGGCGGAGAAATCCGCCTGGGTCAACCAGGAAAAGAAGGGCTTTCTCCGCTACCGCAACCTGTTCCAGGCGGTGCGGCACCTGCGGGCCTCCTCGTGCGATTTTTCCGGCGATGTGGTCCGCATCGGTACCGCCGCCGATCTGGAGCCGGCGCAGCAGGATGAAGTCCGCCAGGTCCTGCGCGGCTTCATGCCCTGGCGCAAGGGCCCGTTTTCCGTCTTCGGCATCGATGTCGACGCCGAATGGCGCAGCGAACGGAAGTGGAACCGGATCGTGCCCGAACTGCCCGACCTGACGAACAAGGCCGTGGCCGACATCGGCTGCAATAACGGCTACTACATGTTCCGCATGGCGCATCACCGGCCGGCCCTGGTGCTCGGATTCGAGCCCTATGTCCAGCACTATTACACCTTTCACACCCTCAACGCCTTTGCCGGCCAGCAGAACCTCCGGGTGGAACTGCTGGGCATCGAGCATCTGCCGCTTTTTCCCGAATGCTTCGACGTTATTTTCTGCCTGGGCATCCTCTACCACCGGCCTTCGCCGCTGGAGGCCCTGCGCGATCTCCACGCCGCACTCAAGCCCGGCGGCTGGCTGATCGTCGAATCGCAAGCCATTCCGGGCGAGGCGCCGATGGCGCTCTTTCCCCGCTCCACCTACGCCAAGGTTCCCGGCACCTGGTTCGTGCCCACCGGGGCCTGTCTGGCCAACTGGATGGCCCGCACCGGCTTCCGGGAGGTCCGGCTGTTCTGCGAGCACGCCATGAGCAGCGCCGAACAGCGGCGGACCGACTGGATGGACTTCGAATCCTACGAAGATTTCATTGACAAGAACAATCCCGCGCTTACTGTTGAGGGGTATCCGGCGCCCTGCCGGGTGTTCCTCAAGGCCACCAAGTAGTTGTCAAAACAATATATTTTTCGAGATACCCGCGAAAACCGGTGAACAGGGCCGGACTTTTGCCCAACAACCACACAAGGAAAAGGACATGAACGCACACGACTGCACGCTGTACCACGGGGGACTGAAGGGGGCGGAAACCCTTTTTGGCGAGAATGCCGAAAAATATGGGGTCCAGGAGGTGATCTTCTCCTTCGACGGCCATCGCCTCAACCGTGACCGCAATACCGTGGTCCTGAGCGAGGAGGAGTTGCGACGGGGCGACATCAGCATGGAACTGGCGTCGCGCATGATGAACCGGACCTATTATGAAACCGAAAAGATCCGCCGGGTGCTCCAGACGATCTTTCACATGGTCAACAAGGGGCACCAGGTCTTTGTGATCGGCACCATCCTGGAGGACAACTCGGTGAAGGGCGGCACCGGCTGGGCGGTGGAACTGGCCAAGCTGTTCAACCGACCGCTGCACGTCTACGACCAGCCGCGCCGGCAGTGGTTCACCTGGAAGGAAGGGGCCTGGAAGGAAGACAGCCCTAAAATCTGCTACAGCACCTTTGTCGGCTCGGGCACCCGCTACCTCAGCGACGACGGCATCGCCGCCATCAACCAGCTCTTTGCCGACAGCTTCACCCAGCAGTAAACCGTTTCACGGCGCTGCTACCCGCCATCTGGATTTCCCGGTTTGCCGCGCCACTGCGGTAAACCGGGAACAAGCGTTTTTGCCCAATCCGTCCCTTATTTACCGATACAGAATTGGCTGAACACCGCATCGAGGACCTCGTCCGGGGTGGTCAGGCCGGTGATGTCGCCCAACTCATCGAGCGCCGTCTGCACCTCGACCGCCAGCAGGTCGACGGGTGCGCCGGTGGCCATGGCCCGGCCGAATCGTTGGCACGCTTCCACGCTCCGCACGAGCACCGCCCGGTGGCGTGTGTTAGGCGCGCAGTCGATCTGGTCGGTGAAGCCGCTCCCGGCAATCAATATCTGATAGACTGCCTCCTGCAAGGCCTCGATACCTTCGCCCTGGCGGGCCGAGATCGTCACCACCGTGGCACCGGCGAAGGTTCCGGCCAGGGCCTGCACCTGTCCGGCGGCCACCAGATCGCACTTGTTGAGCACCACCAGATGCCGCTTCTCCCGGACCGTCTCGTACAGCTCGCGGTCCCGCGGCTCCATGCCGGCACTGGCATCCACCACGAACAGCACCAGATCGGCCTCGGCCAGCTTGCGGCGCGCCCGTTCGATGCCGAGTGCCTCCACCGCATCCTCGTGCCGGCGGATGCCGGCGGTGTCGACCAGATGCACCGGGATGCCGTGGATGTCGATCCGCTCCTCGACGGTATCGCGAGTGGTTCCGGGAACCGGGGTCACCAGCGCCCGCTCCTCCCGCAGCAGGGCGTTGAGCAGGCTGGACTTGCCCACGTTTGGCCGGCCGGCGATGACCACCTTGACGCCCTCGCGGACGATCCTGCCCTGCTCGGCCAGGGCGATTAATTGCTCCAGGGGGGCGATCACCCCGGTCTGCAACTGCGTAGCGGCCAGGGTGGTATCGAAGATTTCCACGTCGTCGTCGGGAAAATCGATGGCCACCTCCAGGAGGGCCAGAAAGCCGATCAACCGCTGTCTGACCGCTTCCAGCCGGTCGAAGAGCTGGCCCTGGAGCTGATTGGCCGCCAGCCGGGCGCCGGCTTCGGTCTGCGCCTGAAGCAGGTCGATCACCGCCTCGGCGCGGGTCAGATCGATACGGCCGGCGAGAAAGGCCCGTTTGGTGAATTCGCCCGGCTCGGCAAGCCGGCAGCCCCAGGCGATGACCGTGCGGAGGATGGCCTGGAGGACGAGATAGGAGCCGTGGCAATGCAGCTCGACCACATCTTCACGGGTATAGGTGTGCGGGGCCAGCATGTAGACCGCCAGGGCCTCGTCGAGCATCCGGCCCTGGCGGTCGACGATCGTGCCGTAATAGAGGGTGTGGCTGGTGAAATGGCTTCGGAGGGTGCGGGGAACAAAGACGGCCCGGAGCAGCGCCAGGGCGTCCGGCCCGGAGATCCGGATAATGCCGATACCGCCGGTGCCCGGTGCCGTGGCGATGGCGGCGATGGTCTCAGTCGCCGGATGAGCGGCCACCCTGGCCTCCCCGCCGTTTCTTCGGCGTCGGCCGCCGGCCCTTGCCGGGCTTGTAGATCAGGACCTTTTTGAACAGGCCCTCGCCCACCGACCGGCTGCGCACGCCCTTGTCCTCCTGCAGCACCATGTGTACCACCCGCCGCTCCGACGGATTGAGGGCCGGGATGGCCTGGGTCTTGCCGTCTGCCTTGACCTGGGCCGCCAGTTCGACCGCCCGCATCTTCAGCTCCTCGGCCCGCCGTTCGCGGAAGTCGCCGGCGTTGAGGGACAGCATGATTCTGTCAGGCAGATGCCGGGCCACCATCTTGCGCAGCAGGTACTGCAGGCTGTCCAGCGTCCGCCCTTCGGGGCCGACGATATGGGCCTCGTGCGGTCCGGTGATGGTGCAGTGCACGGTGTTGTCCTCGAACATCACCCGCACCGCCGAAGGCAATCCCATCAGGGTCAGCAGCCGGTCCAGGTCGGCCTGAATGGCGGCTAGGCTCTCCTCCGATGGCGGTTCGATCGGTGCTTCCTCCTCGAAATCCTCCGCCTCGCCGTCCTGCTCCTCGTCGTCGTCCTCCCGCTGCTCCGAACCGACGGCCGCCTCGGGGGCAACAGCCGGCGCGGGTTCATCGACGGGGACGCTCTCTGCAACCATTGCCGCGGAGTCGGACACCTCGTCGCGAACGCCCCGCTCCCCGGCATCCTCCTGGGGCGCCGGCGCAGCTTTGCCGGGTGCGGCCGGCTTTTCCGCCGGCGCGGCGTCGGCGGCGGCCTCGATGGCCTCGATCATGGAAACGGCCTTGCGCTGCACCCGGATGTGGGCCTTTTTCTTGCACAAGCCGAAAATACCGGCCGATCCGGTTTCCAGCACCTCGATATCGAGATCTTCCCGAGACACCCCGAGGGTTTTGCAGGCCCGTTCGATGACCTCGGCGATATCCTTACCGTAAAAGTCTTGTCCTTTCGCCATGATGCACCTATCGCCCACCTGAAATCAGGCCTTGTTTTGCCGGTTGATGAGATACTGTTGCAGCATCGACAGCAGATTGTTGACAAACCAGTACAGCACCAGGCCCGATGCAAAATTGATGAACATGACGGTGAACACGAGCGGCAGAAACTGCATCATCCGCGCCTGCATCGGATCGGCCGTGGTTGGCGTCATCTTCTGCTGAAAGTACATGGACGCCCCCATCAGCAGGGTCAGGACCGGGATGCCGTGCAGGTAGGGGATGTCGAAGCCGATCCACAGCCGGTCCGGGGCGGAGAGGTCGTTGATCCACAGCATGAAGGGGGCGTGCCGCAGTTCGATGGCCGCCATCAGCACCCGGTACAGGGCAAAGAAGAAGGGAATCTGAATCAGCATCGGTAGGCAGCCGCCCACCGGATTGACCTTGTAGGTCTTGTACAGGGTCATGACCTCCTGATTCATCGCGGCCGGATCGTTTTTGTACCGTTCCCGGATCTTGGCGATCTTGGGCTGAAGTTTCTGCATGTTCTTCATCGACTTCATACCTTTCTGGGTAATCGGCCAGAAGAGCAGCTTGATCAGCACGGTCAGCAGAATAATGGCCACGCCGTAGTTGCCGCTGTACTGATGAAAGAAATTCAGCAGCCACAGCATCGGCTTGCCGAGCACGTCGAACCAGCCGAAATCCACCGACTTGGCCAGATCGCTGCCGGCTGCTTCAAGGATTTTCAGCTTCTTGGGACCAAAATAGAGGGTGTAGGCATACGACTTGGTTTCATGGCTGCCGATGCCCTGGATGCCTTCGGAAACCACGGTGCGCACCTGCTTGTCCGAGCCCTGCAGGGTCACGGTCACCGCATTGCCGCCGGTCGGCACCACGGCGGTCATGAAATAGCTGTCGACAAAGCCGGTCCAGCTCACCTTGCCCTGGAGCACCACCGGCCCTTCGGTCAGCTTCTTCGGCTTGGTTTCCACCAGTTCGCCGTTGACAAAGGCGGCGGGTCCGTAAAACAGGAACTCGCTGCTGCCCGCGGCGTGGGCGAAGGGCTCGTTGGTCAGCGTCAGGGCGGGCGAGACCTGCGCCGGCCTGTCGCTGGTGTTCTGAACCTTGTAGTCGACGTTGATGAGATAGCTGTCGCTGCGGAAGGTCAGAGTGCGGACCACGGTGAGTCCTTCAGCCAGGGTGGCGGTCATGGTCAGTTGGGCCGTCTCGTTTTCCTTGCCGAGCGTGACGGCGGTCTTGTCCGCCTTGAACAGGGGCAGGACGGCGCCGCTGCCGTTGTCGAGGGAAAAGAGCACGGGCAGGCTGCCGGGTCCCTTGTCGAAAAGCAACTGCATTGGCCCGGAATCCTTGTCCATCTTGTTGCGGTATTCCTTGAGGACAAAACTCTTGAACCCGCCGCCCTGCTCGTTGATGACCACGGCATACAACGGCGTCTCCACCGTGATGTCCCGGGCCTTCGGGTCCACGGCCACCGGCTGGACCGCGCCGGCGGGCGCGGTGGGTGCCTGCATCTGCGCCTGAGGCGGCTGGACGGCGGCCTGCTCTGTGGCCTGCTGCGCCGGCGGGCCGGCGGGCGTCTGCTGAGGCGGAGCGGGGGGGAAGAGGTACTGGAAGCCAACCAGAATGAACAGCGAGAGAACAACGGCCAGAAAAGCTCTATTGAGATCCATGGAGGTACCTTTGCAACCCTCTGCGGCGGCAGGGGTCTTGATTGGAAGGAAACGAAGCGCTACTGCGGCGGCTCATCGGACCGGATCATAGCCGCCCCGGGAAAAGGGATGGCAGCGCGCTATCCGCCAGAGCGCCAGCCCTGTCCCCCGGATGGCGCCGTATTTGGCGACAGCCTCGATCGCATACTGGGAACAGGTGGGCACGAAACGGCAGGAGGGAGGGAAAAGAGGGGAGACGAAGTACTGGTATCCCCTGAACAACGCAATCAGACAGCGTCCGGGCACAGCTCGCCATCGGCGGGACCGGGACGCCGTTTCCGAAGTGTTGTCGTTATGTTGCTTCGTTACGGGCATCGTCTTGCACCTGATCAGGCCCCGATAAGGCGAACCACACTGGCATGCATGTCCAGCAGACTGTTGATGGCGAATTCGGGGCGGACGGTGAAAACGATATCGGCGGACGGCGGGAACCGATCGCGGTGCAGACGGAAGACCTCCCGGATCAATCGCTTGATCCGGTTGCGCCGCACAGCGTTGCCTGCCTTGCGGTGCACACTGATCCCCAGTCGGTTGTGCGCCAAGGCGTTGGGCAGGAAGATCAGGGCGAACCCCTCTCCCCGAAGCCGCCGGCCGGATCGGTAGACGCGCTGAAACTCCCCGGTTGTTCGCAGCAGATGTTGTTTCGGAAGCGTGCAGCGATCCAAGCGGTTCAGGGCGCCAACTGCTTGCGGCCTTTTGCTCTTCGTCTCTTGATCACCGCCCGGCCGGTACGGGTTTTCATGCGGACCAGGAATCCGTGGGTGCGGGCGCGTTTGGTGGTGCTGGGCTGGAACGTCCTCTTGCTCATAATCCAATTCCTTTCTTGCTGACAATCTGTTTAATAGAGGAGAGGGAGTGGAAGCGCTTGCTGCTTATGCGTGCTCTTTTGGGACCGCCCTGCGCGCTGGTGGAAAAAATGCAGCAGCGGTCTTCGCCACAAGCAGCCCCGGAAACGGCCGATTGCGCGCTCCTGAAAAAGAGGCCTATTTTAATCATAGAGCACGGGATCTGTCAAATTATTTCACCCCGGCCAAGGTACGCCATGCCCCTCCGACGATACCAGGACATCAACTGGAACCTCCTCTGGCAACAGGCACACGCAGAAAGATCATGGCACTCCAAGGGCGCCACCGATTGGAACGAACGGGCCGCCTCCTTTGCCCGGCGCACCGGGCAATCGGTCTATGCCGACACTTTCCTCGCCCTGCTCAAGCCGGAGCCGGCCTGGTCCGTGCTCGATGTGGGCAGCGGCCCCGGCACCCTGGCGCTGCCGTTGGCGGCGCAGGTGCGGGCCGTCACCTGCATTGATTTTTCGACCAAGATGCTCCACATCCTGGCCGACCGGGCGAGGCAGTCCCGACTCGCCAACATCACCACCTTTCCCCTCTCCTGGGACGACGACTGGCGCGGGCACGGCATCGTGCCGCACGATCTGGTCATCGCCTCGCGTTCGCTGGCCGTCGCCGACCTGGCCGCCGCCCTCCGCCGGCTGAACGAATTTGCCGTGCACAAGGTGGCGGTGACCGACCGGGTCGGTTCCGGGCCCCACGATCCCGACGCCTTCGCCGCGGTCGGCCGTCCCCTGGACCCCGGCCCGGATTACATCTACACCGTCAATCTCCTCTACCAGATGGGCTGTCCGGCCACCATCGATTTCATCCGCCTGGAAGAAACGGCCCGCTACCGGTCGCTGGACGAGGCCCTCAGCCGCTACCAGTGGATGTTCCAGGATCTGGACGAGCATGAAAGCACCCGATTGCGTGAGTACCTCCGCTCCATCGCCGCCAGCCACGGGGACGGCTCGATTTCGCTCCATCCCCGCCATGTCCCCACCTGGGCCTACATCAGCTGGCACCCGGACTGTTCCCGGCGCTGAGCCGGGCGGGCGGGTCCGGCGCCGCCGCTCCGCCCGCCTTGCCCGGTGGCGCGCTTTCCGGCCAGGATGCTTGCAAATAGGGGCCGATACCGTATAATAGCGTTTTTTTCGTAGCCGACGCGCAGGACCTTGCCCGGCCCACCGCGATTCGTCAATTTTTTTGCCGGACACTTTCGTCGCCCTGAATCACCATGACTGACTTCGACATCGCCGTCATCGGCGCGGGCCACGCCGGCTGCGAGGCGGCGCTGGCCGCGGCCCGCATGGGCTGCCGCACCCTGGTGTGCATCATCAACGCCGACACCATCGGGGCCATGTCCTGCAACCCCGCCATCGGCGGCCTGGCCAAGGGCCATCTGGTCAAGGAGATCGACGCCCTGGGCGGTGAAATGGCCAAAAACATCGATGCCACCGGCATCCAGTTCCGGCGGCTCAACACCAGCAAGGGGCCGGCCGTTCGCTCCTCCAGGGCCCAGGCCGACCGGCTTCTGTACCGGCTGCGCATGAAGCATGTGCTGGAAAACCAGCCCAACCTGGCCATCCGGCAGGCCATGGTCGATGAAATCCTGGTCGAGAACGGCAGGGTGACCGGCCTGCGCACCTCCCTGGACGAGCGGGTCCGGGTGCAGGCGATCGTGGTTGCCACCGGCACCTTTCTCAACGGCCTGATCCACATCGGCCTGAAACATTTTCCCGCCGGCCGGATGGGCGACGCGCCCTCGACCAAGCTGGCCCAGTGGTTCGCCGCCACCGGTTTCGCCGTGGGCCGGATGAAGACCGGCACCACGCCCCGGCTGGACGGCAACACCATCGACTATTCCCGGCTGGAGGCCCAGGACACCGACGACGAGCCCGCCCTCTTTTCCTTCTCCTCCACAGGCGCGCCGCCGCTCCCCCAACGGCCCTGTTACATCACCTACACCAACGAGCGTACCCACGAAATCATCCGCGGATCCATCGATCAGTCGCCGATGTACGCCGGCATCATCGAGGGCGTGGGCGCCCGCTACTGCCCGTCGATCGAGGACAAGGTGATGCGCTTTCCGGAAAAGCCGCGCCACCAGATCTTTCTCGAGCCCGAGGGCCTGGAAACCATCGAAGTCTATCCCAACGGCATCCCCACCAGCCTGCCCCTGGCCACCCAGATCGCCATGGTCCATTCCATTCCCGGACTGGAACAGGCGCGCATTATCCGCCCCGGCTACGCCATCGAGTACGACTATATCGATCCGCGGGAACTGAAGCCGTCACTGGAGACGAAACTGATCGGCGGCCTCTTTCTGGCCGGCCAGATCAACGGTACCTCCGGCTACGAGGAGGCCGCCGGCCAGGGCCTGATGGCCGCCATCAACGCCGTCCAGTATGTGCGGGGCGAGGCGCCGGTGGTGCTCGACCGCTCCCAGGCCTATCTCGGCGTGCTGATCGACGACCTGGTCACCCTGGGGACCAAGGAACCCTATCGTCTTTTTACCTCGCGGGCGGAATACCGCCTGCTCTTGCGGGAAGACAACGCCGACATGCGGCTGCGGCAGACCGGCCACCGGATCGGCCTGGTGGATGCATCCACTTGGCAAGCCTTTCAGCGCAAGCGGGACTGCATCGAGGAGACGGTGCGCCTGCTGCACGAAACCCGCGTCAAACCGCAAGGCGCGGTGAACGACTTTCTCGCCCGGCATAACTCGCCGGCCATCAGCCAGGCCGTCACCCTGGCGGACATCCTCCGCCGGCCGGAGATCCGCCTGCGCCAATTGGCGGAGTTGGCCGGTGCGGTGGCCCCGGAACTGCCGCTGCCGCCGCAGGCCCTCGCCTTGCGCGACGAGATCGAATTGCAGGTGAAATACGAGGGCTATATTCGCCGGCAGGAGGAGCAGATCGCCCGCTTCAAGAAACTCGAACGCATCGAACTGCCGCCGGATCTGGTCTACAAGGGCCTGCCCGGCCTTTCCAACGAGGTCGTGGAGAAACTGAGCCGGGTGCAGCCCCGCTCCCTGGGACAGGCGTCCCGGATATCCGGCGTCACGCCGGCAGCGCTTTCCGTCCTCCAGGTCCATCTCAAGCGCCTGGGCCTCCTCTAACCGACACCGCAGGAACCACCATGCTCCCCTATCCCGCCATCGATCCGGTGCTGCTCTCCGTGGGGCCGATCCAGATCCGCTGGTACGGCCTGATGTATGTCATCGGCTTTGCCGCCGCCTACCTGCTGGTCCTGTACCAGGCCAGACGGTTTCACTGGCAGCAGTTGCGCGACCGGCTCGACGACCTGCACCTGATCCTGATCCTGGGGGTGGTGATCGGCGGCCGACTGGGATATGTCCTGTTCTACAATCCGGCCTATTATCTTGCCCACCCGCTTGCCATCCCGGCCATCTGGACCGGCGGCATGTCGTTTCACGGCGGCTGTCTGGGGGCGATCCTGGCCGGCGCTCTCTTCTGCCGCCGCACCAGGCTCGATTTCTGGAAGGCCGCCGACCTGTTCATCGTCACCGCGCCCTTCGGCCTGTTCTTCGGCCGTCTGGGCAACTTCATCAACGGCGAACTCTTCGGCCGGATCACCCTGGTCCCCTGGGGCATGGTCTTTCCCGAGGGCGGTCCTTTGCCCCGGCACCCCTCGCAGCTTTACGAAGCGCTGCTCGAAGGGCTGGTGCTTTTTGCCATCCTGTGGGCCGTCAAGGCCAGGCCCTGGCAATCGGCACACTCGCTCCGCTGGCCGCACGGCTGCCTGCTGGCCCTTTTTCTCGGCTTCTACGGCTGTTTCCGGTTCGCGGTCGAATTCGTTCGCGAGCCCGACCCGCAGATCGGCCTGATCGGGTCGGTCCTGTCGATGGGGCAGCTGCTCTGTCTGGTGATGATGGCCGCCGCCCCGGTGTTGTGGTGGTGGCGACACAAAAAAGCGGCACAAAACGGTATCCGTTGAGACCGCTGTGCCGCCCCGGCGACAACAAAATTTTCCTTATTGAATTTTCCTTGAGAGTTCCTTTCCCGGCCGGAACTTGACCACCCGACGCGAGGGGATGGGCACGGTTTCGCCGGTTTTCGGATTTCTGCCGGTCCGGGAGGCGCGTTCCACAATGGTGAAACTACCGAACCCGGTCAAGGTAACGCGTTTTCCCTCCCTGATGGCGGCGAACAAGGTGGTCAGCATGCCATCCAGCCCCTGAGCCGCAGCTCTTTTACTGATCTTCGCCGAATCCGCAATGGATGCAATGAGGTCGTTTTTGTTCATGGACTGTTCTCGCTTCTGTTGATGGATATTCAGATCGCGCCGTCCCCCGAGACGCAACCGGTTCGGAGATCGTACTTAAGTCCAGGAAGGCAGAAAAAACAATTGTGGGAATCACCTAATAACGATTAGGTAATTATACGGACTACCAGAGATAACCAACGGAAAACAGAAGAGATATCCAAGAAAAAACCTGCACATAGAAAACCGAAAAAATTCACGGTTCCTCGTCAAAGGAGAGCATGCCGCTGCTGATCACATGATTGACCAGATCAACGGTATTTTTCATTTTGAACTTTTTCAGCAGACTCGCCCGATGATGGTCGATGGTCCGCGGACTGAGGCGCAGTTTCTCGCCGATCGCCCGACTTGAGAACCCCCGAACCACCAGATGCAGCACCTGTCGCTCCCGGTCGCTCAGGCAGAAAAACGGCGTCTTGGTCTGATCCCGGAAACCGGCGATCACCTCGCCGGTGACCTCCGGCGACAACTGCGAGGAAATATACGACTTCCCCCCGCGGATGGTGCGGATGGCCGTCAGCAGTTCGCTGTCGGAATCGTCCTTGATCAGGTAGCCGTGGGCGCCGGCGGCCATGGCCTGATAGAAATGATGGCTGCCGGAATGCATGGTCAGGATCAGCACGGCCATTTCCGGAAACTGCTGCCGTATTTTCCGCACCGCCTCGATGCCGTTGAGCTGCGGCATGGTGATGTCCAGGATCACCATGTCCGGGGGATGCTGGCGCAGACATTCCAGCAATTCGACGCCGTTGCCCGCTTCCGCGACGATGGCCAGGGAGGAATTCGTGCGGATGAGACTCTTCAGCCCCTGGCGGATGAGGCTGTGATCGTCGGCGATGACAATGCGGTACGGCTTCATGACACACCGGTCGTCAGCGGAAAACCATGCTCACCGGACAGTGATCCGAGCCGGTGACTTCATCATGAATGGCCGCGTCGACGACACGGTCGCCACTGGCCTGGTCGACGATGAAATAATCGATTCTCCAGCCGATGTTCTTCGCCCGGGCGTTGAAGCGGTAGCTCCACCAGGTGTAGCGCTCCGGCGAGGGATCGAATTTCCTGAAGGTATCGATGTAGCCGGCTGCGGTGATCGCGTCCATCCAGGCCCGCTCCTCCGGGGAGAAACCGGGATTCTTCACGTTGGCCTTGGGATTGGCCAGATCGATCTCCTTGTGGGCCACGTTCAGATCGCCGCAGAGTACCAACGATTTGGTCCGGGCGAGGCGATCCATGTGGGCGAGCAGGGCCTGGTTGAAGTCCTGCTTGAAGGAAAGGCGCTTCAACTCGGGTTGCGCATTGGGGGCATAAACGTTGATGAAATAAAAGTCGGCGAACTCAAGGGTGAGCACCCGTCCTTCCTCGTCGAATCGAGGGACGTCCAGTCCGTACCAGACCTGAAGCGGCGCCGTCTTGGTCAGGATCGCCGTGCCGGAGTACCCCTTCTTCTTCGCCGGATTCCAGAACACCTGATAGCCGTCGACGCTCCGCAACTGCTCCGGCAACTGCTCCGGCTGGACCTTGATTTCCTGCAGGGCGACAATGTCGGCGTCAAGGTCGCGCAACACCTCCAGCAACCCGTTTTTCATGGCTGCCCGCACCCCATTGACATTCCAGGAAACAAATTTCTTCTCCGTCGTCTGCGGCATGGCCGACCTCTCGCCGGCCGCCTTGACGGTCCGCGGCGTCACGCCGATGCGGGGGCACCGGGTCGCGATCACGCAGCGATCGCAGTGCGGTCGCACGGGCGTGCACGTTCCTTGGCCGAAGGCGACCAGAATGGAATTGACTTCCCCCCAAGAGGGCTCCGGCAGTATCTGCCGCAGGGCCATCTCGGTCTGGAGCGGAGTCTCGGTCCGGACCACTCCCCAGATGTTCATGATGCGATGCACATGGGTGTCCACGCAGATGGCCGGTTTATTGAAGGCCACCGCCAGCACCAGATTGGCCGTTTTACGGCCGACGCCGGGCAAGGTGAGCAGGGAATCCATATCTCCGGGGACGGCGCCGCCGAACCGTTCCTGCAGCACTGCCGGCAACTGGCTGAGAAAGCGGGCCTTATTGTGATAAAATCCCACCGGATAAATCAGCTGCTCCAACTCCGCGACCGTCAGGAGGGCCAAGGCCTCAACCGTTCCCGCCCGGGCAAAGAGCCGGCGCGAGGCGGCGGCGGTCACCTCGTCCTTGGTCCGCGCCGACAGCAGGGTGGCCACCAGGATCTTGAAGGGATCGTGGGTTTGGGCGGCGATCAGATCGACCACGGGGACCTGATATCCGCGGACCTCGTCTTTCAACAGGAGGAGGACATCATTGAGGGGAAATGCCATGCGTCACGCTCACTGCATCAACAAACCGATACAACAGGATGGAGTCTGTACCACAAACCTAGCACAGAACAAACGGGAGAGGCAACCCCAACGCATGTTTTTTCAGGAAAAAAATGAGAGATAAAACAAAAGAAAACCAGCATATTGAAGTGCTGGTGGCATATGGACGGCGTCGCCGCTGAGCGGGCGGGCGCTTCGGAGCACGGAGGGGCCACCCCCTGTCCGGGGTGTGCGGGCGGCATCCCATCCATGGACGCCCCCAGATGATGGTCACAGCACGACGACCTCGCCGGTGGCCAGATCGTAATAGGCGGCAACGACAAGCACCTTTTCCTCCTTCACCAAATCGGCGACAATGGGTTCCGAATCCGCGATCTTCCTGGCCGTGGCCCTGGCCAGTTCCTTGGCGGCGTTATCGGTCCAGTGGCCGTCCTGTCCCTTGGTTCTTTTCAGGGCCGCATCGATCGATGGGGTCAGGCTGGCGATGTGTCCCTCCAACCTGACCCCCTGCGCCACCGCGCTGACGGCACCGCAGGAAGAGTGGCCCAACACCATGACCAGCGGTGTGTGGAGATGGGCGACCGCATATTCGATACTGCCCAGGATATGATCGTTGACGATGTTGCCCGCGACGCGCAGGATGAATAAGTCGCCCAGCCCCTGGTCGAAGATGTCGACCGGAGGCACCCGTGCATCGGCACAGGCGAGCACCACCGCTATCGGTTCCTGCCCGGCAACAAGGCCCCTGCGCGATTCTTCGCAGTGATTGGGATGCTCGAGCTTTCCCGAGACAAACCGCCTGTTGCCCGCCAACAGGACGTGCAGCGCTTCCTGTCCCGTCATCTTTTTTCGTGCTGTTCGCATGATGCATCCTTTCTTGGTCCGTACTGCCGTCGCGTTGTTGAGCAAAACCTGAGGCCAGGCGGGCCGCCCACCCCGTCTCTGTGAAAAAGACCCAAAAACATATCAGTTGAATGATGCTTCAGCTACAGAAAAAATGATGGGACGCAGGAATCTCGCCTCATATCGTCCCACGGAGGAAGGGTCGGAAGGAGTCAGTGTTCGTCGTAATAATAGTTTTTCTGATACTCATAGTAGCCGAACACCTTGTAATCGAGCATAGTCGCCCGATAGGCATTGAAAACGACCCCCAAGATCTTGTCGCGGCCGATGGCGTCCGCCAGGGCTTTCACATATTCGCGCCGGGAGGCGCCATGACGGACCACCAGCACAACCCCGTCCACATGCTGCGCCAGGACCGTCGTTTCGCTGGCGGCATGCAGCGGCGGACTGTCGAGAAGGACGATGCGGTCATCATATCGCTGGGCCAGTTCGTCCACCAGACTGGTCATGGCGGCCGACCCCAGGAGTTCGGCGGCATTGACGGAACGGGGACCGGCCGGCAAGAGAGAGAGTTTTTCCACACCGGACGAAACCAGCAGCTCCGGTATTTGCTTCCTCTGGCGGAGATAGTCGGACAGCCCCGCCGTATTGCCCAGGCCGAAAAGGGTGTGCTGCGACGGTTTGCGCAGATCGCAGTCCACCAGCAGGCAGTAGTTGTCCACCCCTTGGGCAAGGGAGATCCCCAGATTGGCACACACGAAGCTCTTTCCTTCACCGGGAGAGGCGCTGGTCACCAGAATGGTCCGGGGAATTTTTCCCGACGACGGGAACAGGATGCGCGTCCGCAGGGCGCGTATGCTTTCCACCACCGGACCGGTGGTCGCGGTGGCCAAAATCAACCGGTCATCCCATTGACCGGGATAGTGCGCAAAGGCCGCGCCAGTGAGCGGTGGTGGCGGAGTGGACACGATCGCTTCGGTTTCCCGGGGGGCACTGGCGGGCGCGACCGGTCCCGGCGTTGTCTCCATTTCCATGGCCATCGTTTCGTCAGCCCGCTTCAATGCCTTGAATACCTTTCCCACAAAATCCTCCGGCTACCATGAAAGATGCAGATACTGCGACAACGATTCGGGCAGTATCCTGCCAAGAAGGGAAATGCCCCGGGTGGCCGGCAACATTTCCATCACGACGAGAATCGCCAGGATGGCCAAGACGGCGATCCCCCCCAGTTTGGCGAGTCGGGCCAGTGTGCTGGGCGCGGCCGGCACGGCGACGGGCAGGGGATGCTCTTCGCCGGGGAAGTGGAGATCGTCGACACTCTCCCTGACCAACCCCGCATCAATCACCGGCTTGCCTTCCGCAAATCCCGAGAGGAGGGCATGATCGCAGATAATATTGATCAGCCGGGGGGTTCCCTGGCTCACCCGATGCACCTCGGCAATGGCTTCCTCGGAAAAAATGTTGAGATGGCGGGCTCCTGCGTGCCGCAAACGAAACAGGATATATTGCCGGGTTTCATCGAGGGTGAACCGGTGGAGGTGGAAGCGGATGCCGATGCGCTGACGCAGGGGCAGCAGTCGGTCGTCGCTCATGCGCTCATTGAGTTCCGGCTGCCCCACCAGGAAAATCGACAGCACGTCCTGACCCTTTTCCTCCAGATTGGAAAGCAGGCGGATCTCCTCCAGCAGATCGACGGGAAAGACATGGGCTTCATCGAAAATCAGCAGCACCCGCTCGTTCTTCGCGTAGCATTCCCTGAGCAGGTTGCCGAATTCGATCAGAAACAGGGCCTTGTTGCCGTCCCAACGCAGGCCAAGTTTGGCGGCGATGTAGGAAAAGAACTCGTCACGACGGAGGATCGGATTATTGAGGAGACAGAGATGGACATTCTGCTCCAGCGAGTTCACGAGGGCCTGTAACAGGGTTGTCTTGCCCGAGCCGACGTCGGCGGTCAGCACCAGAAAACATTTTTTGCTGAGAATGCCGTACTTGAGGATGGCCAACCCTTCCTGGTGTGTCTCGCTCATGAACACCGCAGCCGGATCGGGGGTCAGGGCAAAAGGCTTTTTGGTCAGGCCGTAATATTTAGTATACATGCTGCGTTTACTCGCAAGAACCGGGAAATGACGTCAGACAATGACCATGCCCTTGATCCACATGAACGCGATGGCCCCCATCAACAGTACCGCATACCCAGCAATGAGGACAAAGCTGACCCGAAAGACCATCCGCTCCCTTCTGGTTTCGGCCTCCTTTTCGATAAAAGGGATGGAACAGATGACCGGCACGCCGATATATTCCTCCAACTCGCCGACATTCTTGAACGAGGTGTCGATGAAGTCGAGCAACAGGACATACCCGAAACTCGCACCCAATCCGGCCGCAACGGCCACCAACAATATTTTCAGGAAATTGGGTTTGAACGGTTTTTCGGGAAGACGGGCCGAGTCGACGATTTTAAATTTGCTCCCCTTTTGGTTCCGTTCAAGGTTCTCCACGGATTGCGCCTGCAGGTTCTGGGCGACCAGCTGGTCGTAATGGCGGCGCAACTCACTGTAATCGCGCGTAAAACTTGTCCACTCTGCCTCCCGGGTGGGCACCGCTGCAATCCATTTCTGGTACTGATCGATTTGCGGCGGAATTTTTGCCTGCGCCTCCCGTAATTGCTGAATGTTGATATCCAGCTGTTTCAGCTGCGCCTCAATCCTGCCGGCTTCCAGGCTCGCGGCCAGTGATGCCCTGCTCGCGCCTGGTGACGCGGTCTGTCGGGCGCCTCCCCCTTTTCCCACTTTTCCTTCCAATTGCAGGATCTGCTGTTTGGTGCGCCGGACCTCCGGATGGTTCTCCGTGTATTTTCCCTGCAATTCCTCCAGATACGCCTGCAAACGCAGCAATCGATCCGCATCGCTTTCAGTTTGCCGCACGGAAGGGTGCGCCGGATCGCCGCTGGTGGCACGGAGCGAGGCAAGGCTTCGCTGCATGTTCATCTGCTCCTGGACCAGGACCTTGGTCCGCTCGAGTTCCTGAATCGAATTCTGGATGTCCTGGTTCTGCTTCATGAGGGCTTGGAGCTGCGAGAGGTTGCTTTGCCGCTGTTCCGGCATTTCGTTGAAATATTTCAGCTTGTAATCCCGCATCTGCTGTTCTTTTTCGTCCAGCACCTTTTTCGCCAGGGCCAACTCGCTCTGGGTATATTTCGAGGTTTCCGTGGCCCGTTCTTCGCGGTACTTCAGGTTTTCTTCGATGAACAGCGCGGCCAGCGCGTTGGTGACCTTGGCCACCTTCTGCGGATCCTCTCCTTGAAAAGACACGCTGAAGATGTCGCCCTGCTTGGCCGGCTCTATCTCGATATTCCTGCGCATGCCCTCGATGACATCTTCGATCGGCAGGTTCTTCCTTGCCTCCTCGTACAGGGAAAACTGCAGGATGACCTTTTCAAGGCTGTTGCGACTGGTTACAAGTTCCCGTAACGTGGCCAGGGATTCCCGCAGCTTCACATTTCCCTGCTCCGGGTCCATTTTTCCGGGATTGATCTGCTGCTGCTCATAACTGAGCAAGGCGGTGCTCTGGTAGAGCTTGGGAACGACAATGTAGTATCCCAAACCAATGGTTATCGCCAACAGCAAACTGCTGGCGATGAGACGCCACCTACCGAGGACGAGATCAACATATTTCTTGATCAACTGACGCTGCTGATTATTCATATTTTTTCAAAGCGTTTTTTTTCAGCCATCAACCAACATGTCGACAGCAAGCTCAACAACCTGCGTGATCGGAGATATTCACGGCTGCCACACTGCGCTCATCCACTTGCTGGGCAAGGTGTGCCACCGGGCGGATACCCTTGTGTTCCTCGGCGATTACGTCGACCGGGGGCCGGATTCCAAGGCCGTGGTGAGCACCATCCTGTCGCTGAGCACCCGGCATCCCCGGCTTGTGCCGCTCATGGGGAACCACGACTTTCTCTTTTATCAGTATCTCACCGGCGGCGACAGCAGCCTGTTCCTTCAGGTCGGGGGCGAACAGACGTTGGCCAGCTATGGCCTCTCGGCATCGGCAACGCAGGAAGAAAAACTACGACGCGTTCCCGCCGACCACCTTGCTTTCTTCCGCAGCCTGCCCCTCTTCTGGGAGGATCGGCACGCCGTCTATGTGCATGCAGGCCTCCAACCCGGCCGCCATCTCAGCCAGCAGACGGCCCAATGGTGCCTGTGGGCGCGCGACTCTTTTCTCGCCAGCGCTTGTGATCTCGGCAAGCCGGTCGTCTTCGGTCACACGGTCTTTGCCGAGCCCTACTGGGCGGCGGATAAAATCGGGATCGACACCGGCGCCGTGTATGGCGGCCGTCTGACCGCACTGCTGCTGCCCGAGCGCGAGGTAATCAGCGTGCCGGGCGATGCCGTGGTCCCTGCTGCTACAGTGTATGGTAGTTAAGGGGGCGAAAAAGACAAGGAAGGAGCTTACAATTCCTCAAAAATAAATGGGGTGGCCAGGGCGATGTCGGTTTGGCCCATCAGCAGCATGCACAACCGGTCCAATCCCAGGGCGATACCGGCCGTTTCGCCGATCAGGTCCAGTTCCGCCAGCAGCTTCTCCGGCATCCCGGCCGTTCTTCCCGCCCGCTGCACCGCCTCGATCTCCCGCAGAAAGCGCTGCCGCTGCTCCTGCGGATCGACCAGCTCGGAAAAGCCGTTGGCCACTTCCACCCCGGTGATATAGAGTTCAAACCGCTCCGCCACCGCCGGGTTCTGTTGATTCCGGCGGGCAAGCGACCCCAGTTCGACCGGGTAATCGTAGAGGAACGTCGGCCGGTCCCAGCCCAGGTTGGGCTCGACCCCGGTCACCAGGACCTCGTCAAAACTGCCGGCGCGGAGTGCCTCCGCAGCCGAAATCCCGGCATGCCGCCGAAAGGCCTCGGCAACCGGCAGGCGCTCCCACGGCGGGGTCAGCGTCACCCGCCTGTCTCCCCGGCACAGGCGGTTGTCGTCGGCAATGCCGGCAAAACCGGACACCATGCGCGTCAGGGTCCCGATCAGTTCCTCGCATTGCCGCATCAGATCGAAGTAATCCCAGCCCTTGTGATACCATTCGAGCATGGCGAATTCCGTCTGGTGCAAGCGGCCGCGTTCTTCCTTGCGGAAACAGTGGCAGATCTGAAAAATACGGTCGCAGCCGCGGGCGAGCAGCCGTTTCATGCACAGTTCCGGCGAGGTGTGCAGCAAGCAGTCCTCGCTGGCAAAGGGAATGAGATGGGCTTCGGGGATCAGGACCGGCAGGCGGAGCGGGGTGTCGACTTCGATGTAGTCGCGTTCGAGAAAAAACGAACGGATGGCCTGCAGCAGGTCGGATCGCTGCCGCAGGCCTTTCGGGGAGAGCATGCCGGGTTATTCTTTCACCCTGGTGATGTAGGTGCCCGTTCTGGTGTCGATCTGAATTTTATCGCCCTGTTCGACAAAGGGCGGCACCTGAAGCTGAAAGCCGGTCTGCACGGTCACGGGCTTGGTGTCGGAGCCGGAGGTGTCGCCCTTGGCCCAGGGGTCGGCCACGGTCACCTCGAGGTTGACGAAGGTAGGCAGGGTGATATCGATGGGGCGGTCGCCGAAGAACAATACTTCCACCTCCATGTTGTCGATGAGAAAATTAAGGTTGTCGCCCAACTGCTCCCCGGTCAGAAAAATCTGCTCGTAGGAGGAGGTGTCCATGAAATGGTATTCGTTGTCCTGGGCATACAAAAACTGCATTGTGCGCTCTTCGAGGTTCGGCCGATCGAATTTATCGTTGGAGCGATAGGTCTGGGTGAACTGGACGCCGGTGATCATATTCCGCATCTTGGTCCGGTACAGGGCCTGTCCCTTGCCGGGTTTGGAGAAATCGAACTCGGTGACAATATAGGGCTCGCCATCAATTTGAATTTTCAGGCCCTTGCGTAAATCGGAGGCTGTATACATAGATTCGTCCTTCACTCATTATGAATTGGTTTCCTTAAAGAGGCGCCATGTTACGGTACTGCCGTTTTTTTTGCAACTGCTTCCTGCATGGCCGGCAAAATTATCCGGCAAACGCGCTCTTCTCTTGTGTTCGCCGGGCAATGTTTATAGATTGCCCTTTCATGACAGCTTCTCACCGACCGCACCATATCTGATGATCCGCGCAGGCGTTCTTTCCGACACCCATCTCAGCCGGCCCGACAGCCAGTTCCTCCGGCGGGTCGAGGCGTGTTTTGCCGACTGCGATGTCATTATCCATGCCGGCGACGTGACGGCGCTGCCGGTTCTGGACGCCTTCCGGGGCAGGACCGTGTATGCGGTCTGCGGCAATATGTGCGAGACGAGCATGCGCAGCCGCCATTCGGAGCAGATGCAGTTCTCCCTGGGGCCGTTCACCATTGGCATCACCCACGGCGCCCGGTTGGGCCCCGATAGCGAGGACGCGCTCTGGCGCCTCTTTCCCGAAGCCAACTGCATCATCTCCGGCCACACCCACCGACCTGCCTGCCATCGCTACGGCACAACCCTTTTTCTCAATCCGGGCAGTTTCCGCGCCACCGGCCCCTACGGCGCGCCGGCGACCTATGCCCTTCTCGAGGCCGGCGACGAACTCGCCGCCCGGATTGTCACCCTGCCCCTTGCCCGATGAAGGTGTTGTGGGCCCCCTGGCGGATGGAGCACGTCCTCGGCACGACGGCCAGGGCGCAGGGCTGCCTGTTCGAACCGCCCGACACCGCTGTCCAGGACAAGTCGCAGCTTCTTCTCTTTCGCGATGAGCTGACCGTGGTCCTCCTGAACCGTTTTCCCTACGCCAACGGCCATCTGCTCCTGGCGCCCCGGCGGCACCTTGCCGACCTCACCGAACTCACCCCGCAGGAAAACAGCCGGCTGATGGCCATGCTCGCCGCCTGCTGCACCATTCTCCGGCGGCATCTGCACCCGGACGGCATCAACATCGGCCTCAATCTGGGGGCGGCGGCCGGCGCCGGCATCGCCGACCATCTCCACTTCCACTTCGTGCCCCGCTGGCAGGACGACCACAATTTCATGACCGTCTGCGCCGAGGTCCGCACCATCCCCCAGCACATCGAGCGGACCTTCGACCTGCTCGCCCCGGATTTTCTCGACCTGATGCCCGCCCCTGCCCCATGAACGCCGCGCCGCCCAAGATCACGCCCATGCTCCAGCAGTATCTGGAGATCAAGGGACAGTATCCGGACACCATCCTCTTCTATCGCATGGGCGATTTTTACGAGATGTTCTTCGACGACGCCGTCACCGCCGCCAAGGTCCTGGGCATCACCCTGACTTCGCGCAGCGCCAAGGACGAGGTCAACAAAATTCCGATGTGCGGCGTGCCGTTTCACGCGGTGACCGGCTACCTGGCCCGGATGATCAAGGCCGGCCACCGGGTCGCCATTTGCGAGCAGGTCGAGGACCCCAAGGAGGCCAAGGGCATTGTCCGCAGGGAAGTGGTCCGGGTGGTCAGCCCCGGCGTGACCACCGACGACCAGTTGCTCGACGCCAAGGCGGACTGCTACGTCTGCGCCGCCTCGTTCGACCGCAAATCGGCCAAGGAAATGCTGGCCGGCCTGGCGGTGGTCGATGTCTCCACCGGCCGGTTTCAGGTGAGCGAGGTCGTCTTCACCGCCAGCGACCCGGCCCCGTTGATCGACGAATTCACCCGCCTGCGGCCGGCGGAGCTGCTCCTGGCCCAATCGGAAGTCGAGGAGTGGACGGGCTTGACCGACCTGCTCACCGCCCATCTGGGGCAGCTCTGCGTAACCGGACGGCCCGACGTGCACTTCGACTTCCGCTCGGCCCTCGTGACGCTCACCGAGCACTTCCGCACCGCCAATCTGGCCGGATTCGGCTGCGCCGCCTACACCGCCGCCATCAGCGCCGCCGGCGCCCTGCTGCTCTACCTCAAGGAGACGCAGAAATCCGAACTCTCCCACATCAGGCAGCTCAGCCCCCTCAACCACGGCGGTTACCTGATCATCGACGACGCCTCCCGCCGCAATCTGGAACTGACGGAAACGCTCGTCGGCGGCCAGCGGGAAGGCTCGCTGCTCGCCGTGCTCGACCGGACCGCCACGCCCATGGGTGCCCGCCTGCTCCGCCGCTGGCTGCTGTTCCCGCTTCAGGAAAAGGAACAGATCGAGGCCCGCCTGACCAGCGTCCAGGAACTGATCCGGCAACCCGACACCAGGACGGCCATGCGTGATCTGCTCGCTTCGGTCTACGATCTGGAACGGTTGTGCAGCCGCCTGGTGCTCGGCCACGGCAATGCCCGCGACATGACCGCCATCAAAACCTCACTGGCGCAACTGCCCGCGCTGCATGCGCTGCTGACCGGCTGCACTTCCCCCCTGGCGCAGGCCATGGCCGCCGAGTTCGACCTCCTGGCCGACCTGCATCAGCTCATCGACGCCGCCATCCGCGACGACGCCCCCATCAGCCTGCGGGAAGGCAACCTGATCCGGGAGGGATACAACGCCGAACTCGACCGCCTCATCGTGCTCCTCCGCGACGGCAAGCAGCTGATCCTCGCCCTGGAAAACAGCGAGCGGGAGCGTTCCGGCCTGGCCAAGCTCAAGGTCGGCTACAACAAGGTCTTCGGCTATTATTTCGAGGTGAGCCGCAGCCAGGCCGAAGCCCTGCCCGACTATTTCATCCGCAAGCAGACCCTGGTCAATGCCGAGCGGTTCATCACCCCTGAACTCAAGGAACTGGAAAACTCCATCGCCACTGCCCAGGAACGGCGGCTGGAACTCGAATACGAGCTCTTTCTCGATGTCCGGGGGCAGCTCGTCGCGCACAACCAGCGGCTGCTGGCCGTGGCCGACCTGCTGGCCCGGATCGATGTGCTCGCCTGCTTCGCCGAACTGGCGAGCCGCCACCGCTACTGCCGTCCGACGATCAACAGCGACCGCGCCCTCACCATCACCGAGGGACGGCACCCCGTCATCGAACGCGCCCTGGAGCCCGGTCGTTTTGTCCCCAACGATGTGCACCTCGACCAGGAGCAGGACGAAATCCTGATCATCACCGGCCCCAACATGGCCGGCAAGTCGACGGTGCTGCGGCAGACCGCCCTGATCGTCCTCATGGCCCATCTCGGCAGCTTCGTCCCGGCCGAATCGGCCGACATCTGCCTGGTGGACCGCATCTTCACCCGGGTCGGGGCCATGGACGATCTGCGGCGCGGCCAGTCGACCTTCATGGTGGAGATGAACGAAACCGCCAATATCCTGAACAATGCCACCGAAAACAGTCTAGTCATTCTCGACGAGATCGGCCGCGGCACCTCAACCTACGACGGTCTGGCCATCGCCTGGGCCGTGGCGGAAGAACTGGCCCAGAAAAATGGCGTCGGCATCAAAACCCTTTTCGCCACCCACTACCACGAGTTGACCGACCTGGCGGCAACCAATCCCCGGATCCAGAATTATTCGATCGCCGTCAAGGAATGGAACAACACCATCATCTTTCTCCACAAACTGGTCAAAGGCGCCACCAACCGCAGCTACGGCATCCAAGTGGCGTCCCTTGCCGGCGTGCCTGCCCACGTCATTGCCCGTGCCTCTGAGATTCTGAAAAATATCGAACGAGGAGAATTCAACCTCCAGGGGCAACCCGCCATCGCCACCGGCAGCAAGAGCAAAAAAAACGAGCCCCGCCAACTCCCGCTGTTTGCGCCGCCGTCCCACCCCGTGCTCTCACTGCTGGCTTCTGTCAACCCCGACGAGCTGACTCCCAAACAGGCCCTCGATCTTCTCTACCAAGCCCTTGCCGGTCTCGATACGTCCAATCGTTGAGCGGCCGCCCTTCCTTTTTTTCCTGAAACGGCGCGCCGGTCGCATGCTCTTTACCGGCTCCGTTTAAATTTTTTTAACTTTGGGTGCCATGAAGTACAATTTCTTTTACCTTGGCGTGTAAATGCTGTATAGTGCGGATAATTTTAAGAACCCGTCAGTATTCCCCCAGCGGGAGGAGCTCCAATTAGATAATTTTTTCAACGAATTAACACATCGTTCACGTTTCATCCATGCCCGTGCAGCTCTGTGCCCCCCTACTTTCCACCCGTTCCAGAGGAGTGGTGTTTCTGTTCGTTGCCGTCCTGCTGCTCATCGCCGCCGCAGGGTCGGCCTTTTCCGCCCCCAGGGCGGGCATCAAGGTCGATCGTACCGACACGCTGACCGCCGAGCAGCGGTACAAGGGGACAAAGGAATACGCGGCCCGTCTCGAGCAGGAGAACTCCCTCGGCAAAGCGCGGGGCAATTGGCTCAACTGCGCCCGAATGTTCCGTGCCATTCATGTGTCGGAACGCAAGGGCGTTCTTGGCCCTACCAGCCTGTTTATGGAGGCCAGAACGTACCGACGGATGTTCGATCTCTTCAGGATGCCGCAGGACCTGGAAAGCGCTCGCAGCAGCTTTCTTGAATTGGCGGATCTCTATCCCGGCCATACCCTTGCCGACGATGCCCTCTTTGAGGCGGCGGTATGCGCTGGCATGACTCCCGGCAAGGAAGCGTTGGCCAGTGAGCTGTATCGCAAAATCATCACCTTCTATCCCCAGGGGGATCAGGTCGAAAAGGCAAGGGCAAAGGTCAGTCCCAAGAAGTTTGAACCGGCAAAGCCACAATCACCGGCGCAGGCTACCGAATCGCCGGCACCGCAACATCTCGCCTCCCTTCCCCCCGTCAAATACTGGGCGTCGGAGGATTATTGCCGGATTGTCCTCCAGCCCGCCGCACCTGTGGCCTTTACGGCGCAGGTACTGGATCAGCAGGGCGACGGACGGCTTCGCCGGCTTGTCATCGATCTCGCCAGGAGCTATATCGCGCCAAAACTCCGACAGCCTCTACCTGTGCGACATGGGCTGCTCAAATCCGTCCGGCCCGAGCAGCTTGACGACGAAACCGCACGCGTTATCCTGGATCTCACGTCCTTATCGGAATACAAGGCGTTCAGCCTCACCGATCCCTTCAGGGTCGTCGTCGATATCCGCGGCGGCACTGCGGTCGTCAAGGAGGCACAATCCGCTGAAGCCCAGGCCCCCCTTCCCGTCGGGCCGCAGCCCGTTCAACCCGCCGACAAAGACAAGCGGCCTGCCGTCGCATCGGTACTGGCGCAGCCGCCCGTCGTCAGCCTCACGGAACAAAAGAAACGTCCCCCCCGCGTTGATGCCGCCACGCCTCCTCCAGCGATAAAGGGCAAATCGCAGGAAAAACTGTCGCTGGCACAGCAATTGGGGCTCGGCGTTCGCACGATCGTGATTGATCCGGGACACGGCGGCAAGGATCCCGGAGCCATGGCCTTTGGCCTCAAAGAGAAGGATATTGTGCTCACCATCTCGAAGAAGGTTGCGAAAATACTCAAGGAAACCTACCGCTACGACGTTGTGCTGACCCGGACCAAGGATATTTTCATACCGCTCGAGGAGCGCACGGCCATCGCCAATACGCACAAAAGCGATCTCTTCATCTCCATTCACACCAACGCCCATTCAGATCGCAGCAAAAGCGGCATCGAGACCTACTTCCTCAACCTCGCCACCGATGCCAATGCCATGCGGGTTGCGGCGCTGGAAAACGCCACCTCGACCCACAGCATCGGCGAGTTGCAGGACATTTTGTCGACCCTGATGCAGAATTCCAAGATCGACGAATCGACCCGACTGGCCCGGTCTGTGCAGTCCAACCTCATTTCCGGTTTGAGCGGCCTCTACAAACCCCGCGATCTCGGCGTCAAACAGGCCCCGTTTTATGTCCTGATCGGCGCGGAAATGCCCGCCATCCTGGCCGAGATTGCCTTCATCACCAATCCCGAGGAGGCAAGGCTCCTCCAGAACGAACGCTATCTCGACGCCATCGCCGCCCACCTAGCCGCCGGTATAGCGGCCTATGTTGACCACCACCACACCGCCGCCATCACCCTGTAAACCAACCGAGCGTCAGCCCCTTATTTCACGAAACCGCCAATAAAAAAAGCCGCCCGTGCGGGGCGGCTTTTTTTATTGAAATGACAGTGGAGAAATCAGTGCCGGGTCAATTCGGCGGTGTGGATACGGGCCAAAGCCCGCTGCAACGCGGCCTCCGCCCGGACACGGTTGATTTTTTCGGTAGCCTGCTGCATCTGAACCAGCCGCTTTTCGGCTCGCTCTTTTGCCCGCAGTGCCCGGTCCACGTCGATATCCTGACCGAACTCGGCACCTTCCACCAAGAAGGTGATCTTGTTGTTCGATACTTCGGTGAACCCACCGGTTACCATCAAATATTTCGTCATCCGATCTTTCTTGAAACTGAGCGTCCCTGTCCGGATGGTGCTCAAGAAGGGGGCATGATTGGCCAGCACGCCAAACTCACCGCCAACACCGGGAGCAGTGACGATATCGACATCCTCACTGACCACGGCACCATTGGGTGTGACAACTTCCAGATGAATTTGCGCCATGAACTTTACCTCGCTTCAGCGTCGATGTGATCAAGCCTTGGCTCGTTGGGCAGCGGCTTTTTCCACGGCTTCTTCGATGTTGCCAACCATGTAGAAGGCGGTCTCAGGGAGATCGTCGTGCTTTCCGTCCAGGATCTCCTTGAAGCCGCGGACCGTATCCTCGACCTTGCAGTACTTGCCGGGGAAGCCGGTGAAGACTTCCGCGACATGAAAGGGCTGCGACAGAAAACGCTGCACCTTGCGGGCACGGGCAACGGTCAACTGATCCTCCTCGGACAACTCATCCATGCCGAGGATGGCGATGATGTCCTGCAACTCCTTGTATTTCTGCAAGGCGACCTGGACCCCGCGGGCGGTGGCATAGTGTTCCTGGCCGACCACGTTGGGATCGAGGATGCGGGAGGTGGAGTCAAGCGGATCCACCGCCGGGTAGATGCCCAGCTCGGCAATCTGACGGGACAAAACGACCGTGCCGTCGAGATGGGCGAAGGTGGTGGCCGGCGCCGGGTCGGTCAGGTCGTCGGCCGGAACATAGACGCACTGCACGGCGGTGATCGATCCCTTGGTGGTCGAAGTGATGCGCTCCTGCAGGGCGCCGAGGTCGGTGGCCAGAGTAGGCTGATAGCCGACCGCAGAAGGGATGCGGCCAAGCAACGCGGACACCTCGGAACCTGCCTGGGTGAAGCGGAAGATGTTGTCGACGAAGAAGAGCACGTCCTGGCCCTCTTCATCGCGGAAATATTCGGCTGCGGTCAAACCGGTCAGGGCGACGCGCGACCGCGCTCCGGGCGGTTCGGTCATCTGGCCGTACACCAGGGCCGCCTTGGGCAATACGCCGGACTCCTTCATCTCGTTGTAGAGGTCGTTGCCCTCGCGGGTCCGCTCGCCGACACCGCAGAAGACCGAAATACCGCCGTGCTGCATGGCGATGTTGTTGACCATCTCCATCATGATAACGGTCTTGCCGCAGCCGGCGCCGCCGAACAGGCCCATCTTGCCGCCGCGTGGGAACGGCACCAGCAGGTCGATGACCTTGATGCCGGTCTCAAGAACGTTGACCTCGGTATCCTGCTCGGTAAACGCCGGCGCGGGACGATGGATGGCCATGTTCTTCTCGGAAACGATCGGGCCGAGTCCGTCGACCGGGCGACCGACGACGTTCATAATCCGGCCCAAGGCAGGTGAGCCGACCGGAATGGTGATCGGGCCGCCGGTATCCTTGACCGGCATACCGCGCATCAAACCGTCGGTCTGGTCCATGGCGACCGTCCGGACGACATTGTCGCCCAGATGCTGGGCCACTTCGCAGACCAGGTTGTCCGGCACGTCGCTGATGGCCGGGTTGGAAATGAACAGGGCGTTCATGATGTCGGGCAGATAGCCCGGCTCGAACTCGACGTCGACAACAGGCCCGATGACCTGAATAATTTTTCCTATGCGTGCTTCACCCATTTGAGAAGGCCTCCTTTAAACATGTACAATAGCCTGTAAGATCCTGATTATCCTTTGAGCGCCTCGGCGCCGCCTACAATATCCATCAACTCGCTGGTGACCGCAGCCTGACGCGCTTTGTTGTACAGGCGGGTCAATTGCGTGATCATGTCCTTGCATGCATTGGTGGCGTTATCCATGGCCGTCATCCGGGCGGCATGCTCGCTGGCGCCCACTTCCAGCATGGCATGGTAAATCTGCACATTCAGGAAGAGCGGGAGCAGCACCTCCATGATCTCCCCCGGATCGGGCTCGTAGGTATACGACCCCGACATTTCCGCCTTACCGGATGCGGTCCCTTCACCATCCGTCACGGGCTTGATCGGCAAGAGATCCTCCCGCTCGGGTTTCTGCACCGCCACCGAATGAAAGCGGCCATAGACGATGTCGACCTGATCGCTTTCGCCATTGAGAAAAGCCTCGGTAATATTCTGCGAAATCTCGCGGGCATTGAACATCTGAAACGAGCCCATGATATCGTTGAAATGGACCCGCAGCTTGCCGCTCTTCTTGAGGGCCTGTGTTCCCTTCTTGCCGACAGTGACAAAGCTGACGGCCTTTCCCTCGGCCTCATACTGCTTGCGTAGCCGTTCAGCCGTCTTGATGATATTGGCGTTAAAGCTGCCGCACAGCCCACGGTCGGAGGTGACAACGAGAATCTCCACCTTCTTGACCTCGCGGACCTCCATCAGGGGCAAATCGCCGTTTTCCATGCCACCGGAAAGATCGCGCATGGTCTCGGCAAATTTGCCGGCGTAGGGGCGGAACCGCTCCATCTTCTCCTGGGCGCCGCGCAGTTTGGCCGAGGCCACCATGTTCATGGCCTTGGTGATCTGCGCGGTTTTCTTGACACCCTTGATCTTTTCCTTAACGTCCTTTAGTCCAGGCATGAGCGTCTACCCCTCCTGCACTCAGTTCAGGCCCTTTGTCGCCTTGAAGGTTTCGCCAAAGGTCGCCAGTGTCTTCTTCATCTTCTCTTCCAGTTCGGGAGAAATAACCTGTTTTTCCCGCAGTTCATTGAAAATGGAGGCCTCGTTGGTCTCGATGTAGCTGTAGAGTTCCTTCTCGTAGTCGGCGAGGACATTGACCGGGAACTTGTCCAAAAAGCCCTTGGTGCCGGCAAAAATGATGGTGACCTGCTTTTCCATCGGCAGCGGCTGATACTGGGGCTGCTTGAGAATCTCGACCAAGCGCTCACCGCGGGTCAGCTGGGCCTGGGTCGCGGCGTCGAGATCAGAACCGAAACTCGCAAAGGCGGCCAGCTCGCGATACTGGGCCAGGTCGAGCCGCAGGGTTCCGGCGACCTGCTTCATGGCCTTGACCTGGGCGGCACCACCAACGCGGGAAACGGAAAGACCGACGTTGATCGCCGGACGGATACCGGCGAAGAACAGGCTCGGTTCCAGATAGACCTGACCGTCGGTGATCGAAATAACGTTGGTCGGAATGAAGGCGGACACGTCGCCGGCCTGGGTTTCGATGATCGGCAGGGCGGTCAGGGAGCCGGCGCCCAGTTCGTCGCTCAGCTTGGAGGCGCGTTCCAGCAGGCGGGAGTGGTTGAAGAAGATGTCGCCGGGATAGGCCTCGCGTCCCGGAGGACGGCGCAGCAGCAGGGACAGCTCACGGTAGGAGACGGCCTGCTTGGAGAGATCATCATAGATGATCAGGGCATGCTGGCCGTTGTCGCGGAAGTACTCGCCCATGGCGCAGCCGGCGAAGGCGGAGACGTACTGCATCGGCGCGGGATCGGACGCGCAAGCGGCGACGACGGTGGTGTACTCCATGGCGCCATGCTTGCGGAGCGCCTCGACCACCAGGGCAACCGTCGATTTCTTCTGGCCGATGGCCACGTAAATGCAGTGGACGTCGGTGTTCTTCTGGGCAATGATGGCATCGACGCACAGGGCGGTTTTACCGATCTGACGGTCGCCGATGACCAGTTCGCGCTGGCCGCGGCCGACCGGGGTCATGGCGTCGACCGCCTTGGCACCGGTATAGCACGGCTCATGCACGCTCTTCCGGGCGATAACGCCAGGGGCCAACACTTCGATCTTGCGGGATTCCTTGGCAGTGATCGGTCCCTTGCCGTCAATCGGTTGACCGATGCCGTCGACAACACGGCCTTCCATTTCCGGACCCACCGGCACCATGGCGATCTTACCGGTCCGTTTGACGATGTCGCCTTCCTTGATGTCGCGAACGTCGCCCAGGATGGCGCAGCCAACGTTGTCCTCTTCAAGGTTCAGAGCCAAACCAAAAATATTGCCGGGGAATTCAAGCAGTTCCATGGCCTGGCAATTCTCGACGCCATAGACGCGGGCAATACCGTCGCCCACCGACAGAACGGTACCGGTTTCCTTCAGGTCGATATCCGCTTTATAGCCAGCGATTTGGTCCTTGATAATCTGGCTGATTTCTTCTGCTTTGATCTGCATTGATTATTCTCTCCCCTTGATAGATTCCTTTAATCCATTCAGTTGCGTCTTTATACTTCCGTCCAGCACCAAGTCACCAACCTTGGCAATAATACCGCCGATAATGGACGGATCAACCTGGGTTTCAAGTATAACCTTATTTCCCGTCAATTTTTCCAGGGTGGCCTGGATCTTCTCCATCAGGCCGCCATCGAGCTCGACGGCCGAAACAATGATGCCATGGCTGATATTCTGGTCCTTGTCCACCATGGCCTGCATCGCCTCGGCGATGTCGGGCAGAATGTCCGCCCTCTTCTTCTCGATGAGCAGCTTGAGGAAACTGGTCAGCATGGCGTCGGCCTGCACCGACTCGGCGATTTTGGCCATGACCTTCTGCCGGACATCCAACGGATAGAGCGGATTGGTCACGGCATCGCTGACACCGGCGGCATCATCGGCATAGAGTTCGGCGATCGCCTTGAGCCTGGCGCTGTAGTCTTCCGTTGTTCCCTGCTCCTTTCCCAAGGAAAAGAGCGCCTTCGCATAGCGACGTGCTAGTATTGTCTGTCTCACTGTACCGCACCCACCCGTTCAAGATACTGTTCCGTGATCGCCACCTGGTCCGCCGGGGTCAGGTTTTTTACGATCAGCTCCTCCGCCATGGCCGCGGCCTGATCCGCGATCTCTTCCCGGAGACGCCGCTTGGCGTCTTCCAGTTCGGCCTGGACCGCCGCTTCCGCCTGGCGCTTGATATCGTCCGCAGCCTTCTCCGCATCCGCCAGGATGCGCTCCTTTTCCACCTGCGCCTGGGCAATGGCCCGCTCGACGATCAACTCCATCTCCTTTTCCATGCCGGCCAGCTTCGCCTCGAACTCATGGTAGGAGCGCTCGGCCTCGTCGCGGCGCGCGGTGAGATCGGCAAGTTCCTCCCGGATTTGCTGCTGCCGGCCGCTCAGACCCGACATGATCGGCTTGGCGCCGAACTTCACCAGGATGATGACGAGCGCCAGAAAGTTGACCGTCCGCCAGAACAGGTCCTTCAATTTTTCCGGCGACAGCGGATCGCTGCCATGGGCGTCGCCGTGCCCGGCGGCCGCAGCTCCATGCCCCTCAGCCGCTACCTGATGCCCTGCCGCAGCCGCCGAGTGTGCGGCCGCCTGCACTTCCTGATGCGCGCCGGCCGCCGGGGCGTCGGACGCCACGGCAAAAGCGGGCGGCAACGCACCAATCAACAGCGCCAGCAGCACCGGCAGTAGTGTTGTGTTCCAAGCTCTCATGCGTCCAGACTCCTTCCAAGTATCTTTCCTGCCATTGCCTGGGCAAAACCCGCGGCATTTTCCTGAAGCTCCTTTCTGGCCCCCTCGATCTGCGCCCGGAGGTCGGCCAGTTGTTTTTCCTTGATGCTGTCGGATTCCTTGCGAATGGCGGCCAGTTTCTCGGCACCGGCGGCCTGGGCCTGAGCCCGGGCTCCGTCGAGCGCTTTCTTCGCCTTGTTGCTCGCTTCCCGCATTTTCTGGTCCAGTTCGGCCTGCCGCTGACGGGCGTTCTGCTCAAATTGCGCCACATCGCCGTTGAGCGATTCGATCTTTTGCGCCCGTTTCTCGAGAATCCCCAGCACCGGCTTGTAGAGAATCGCATTGAGAACGAACATCAGCACAATCATATTGACGATGTGCATCAACAGCGTAACATCAACCGAAATCATACTAACATCCCCTTATTGCTGAAAATATGGCAAATACCCGCCCAGACAAGTGAATGACGGTTCATCTTCCGTCCGGATAACTACTGAAAAATGGTTCGGCTGTCAAACCTTTTTAAATAAAATTTATAGGATTTTTCAGTTATGCTTGTTGCTCGTCCGCACACCCTTTTTTGCAGGCGATCCGCTGACAACCCGGTCCGGGATGCCGCGTCCTTCCCTGCATTGAAAGAAGCACGACAGAATAGCGTACTCCCGGTGAATTGCCAAGATTATTTTCCGCCCGGATTGCCTTGAGCGAGCGGTCATGCCGGTCGATCGTCGCCCTTGCGCAGCCAGTTCACCAGCCGCTCGATCCCCTCGTCCGTGGTGACCAGCGGGCGATAGCCGAGCAGCTGTTCCGCCTTCCTGTGGCTGAACCAATGGGATTTGGCCAGTTGGCAGGCAAGAAACCGGGTCATCCGGGGTTCGCTGGTTATTTTGAGCGCACCATGGATGCCCTCCAGCATCATCCCGGCGCCATAGGCGACGGCCAGCGGCACCCTCCGGGTCACCGGCGGGATGTCGAGCCGGACAAAGAGCCCGTTGATCCACTGCCACAGCGCCACCGGCTCTTCCTGGCCGATGAAAAAGGCCTGGCCGGCGCCGCTCCCTGTCGTCCCCAGGTTTTCCGCTGCCAGCAGATGGGCGTGGACCACGTTGTCGATAAAGGCGATGTCGACCCGGTTGTCGCCGGTGCCGACGATCTTCAGTTGCCCGGCCCGGCCCCGCTCCAGCAGGCGGGGGATGAGGTGGTGGTCCCCCGGTCCCCAGACCAGATGCGGCCGGAGGGCGATGGTCCGCAGTTCCGACTCGTTGGCCGCCAGCACGGCCTGCTCGGCCAGAATCTTGGCAGCGGCGTAGGCACACAGCGGCCGCTTGGCATAGGGAGCCGATTCATCCACGCCGTCGAGATTGTCCCGATCGAAGGCCACCGATGGGGTCGAAGTATAAACCAGACGCGGCACCCCCTGGGCGCGGCAGGCGGCGATGACGTGCACCGTGCCAATATGGTTGATGGCGAAATATTCCTGGCGCGGCCCCCAGATGCCCGCCTTGGCGGCCGTGTGGAAAACCGTGTCGCAACCGCGCAGGGCATCCTCGAAGGTGCTCCGCTCGCGGATGTCGCCTCGGATGCAGCGCACGCCCTGGGCAGCCAGGTCCGGATAGGGGGTGCGGCCGATCACCCTTACCTCGACGCCGCGTCCGACCAGGGCCTGCACCAAAGCCCTGCCGATGAAACCGCCGCCACCGGTCACCACCACCTTCCGCATCGTCGCACTCTGCATTTTCTGCTCAGTCGCCATTGCCTCTCCCTGTTCCCGCAGTCCGGACCGGACGGTCAGCCCTCATCACCCGCAGGGCAGTTGCACCCGCTTGGCCGCCCATGCCGCCAGCTGTTCCCGGAATATCTTGGCGTTATGGCGGATGTCCACCGGAAAGGAACGGTGGATCAGGAAATGTTCGATCTGCGCGGTCAGGGGATTGGCCTGGGCTAATTCCCGCAGTTCGGCAAACAGCCGCTCCTGATCGCCAACCGGCCCCTCCGGTTCCACCACGATCACCGGCGTCTTCCTCTCCGGGCAGGCCCCCAGGCCGACCAGGGCCGCGCGCCGGACCAGCGGGTGCTCGTTGAAAATCGCCTCGCACTGGATGGTGTAGAGCATTGCCCCGGCCGTGGGCACCCGATGGGCCTTGCGGCCGCAGAACCACAGCCGGCCCTGGTCGTCGACAGAGCCCATGTCGCCCATCCGGTGCCAGAAGCCTTCGCCGTCGACGATCTTGGCCAGCCGGGTCTCCGCCCCGTTGTCGGCATAGAGGCGGGTGACCACTGGCCCGCGCACCACGATCTCGCCGATAACGCCTGGCCCGACCTCCCGCACCTCCTGCCAGGAGCCGATCGCTCCCTCCACCGGCTCGATGATCCGCACGTCGATGCCGGGCAGGGCGCGGCCGACGCAGGCCCCGTGGCCGGTGCGGGTCAGGGGCCAGGTCTCGCCGACGATTTCCCGCCCCTCGATGGAGGCCACCGGCAGACTCTCGGTGGCGCCGTAGGGAGTGAAAATCAGGGCCGTCTCGGGCAGGATGCGCTGGACCCGTGCCACCAGCTCGCCCGAGACCGGGGCGCCGGCCATCAGGACCTTCTGCACCGGCAGCACGATCTTCTTTTCCAGGCAATAGCGGCTGACCACGTTCCAGATCGCCGGCGAACCGAAGGAGTAGGTCACCCGGTGCGCCAGCAGGGTGCGGACGAATTTTTCCGGATCGACCCGGGCCGGTCGGGTCGGGTCCATGTCCGGGATCACCGCCTTGGCGCCGAGGGCGGCGGCAAACAGGCCGAACAGCGGAAAACCGGGCTGATCGACGTCGCCCGGCCCGATGCCGTAGTAGTCGCGGATCAGGCGCAGCTGGGCATGGAAGATGCCGTGGGTGTAGGCCACGCCCTTGGGCGGGCCGGTGGAACCGGTGGTAAAGATGATGGCCGCCGGATCGGCTGCCGCGGCCTGGAACCGGGGCAGGTCGCCGGTTCCGGCCGGTTGCGGTTCAAGAGCCTTGCCCGGCAGCCACCAGACCCGGCCGACCGCGATCCGCCTGCGCACCGTGGCAAAGGGCCGACGAAAGAGCCGGCTGAAGGCGATGGCCTGGGGGATGCCGACCAGGATATCCGGCCGCACCGAGCCGATGCAGCGCAGCAGGTTCTTGTAGCCCATGCCCGGATCGATGAGGATGATCACCGCCCCCAGTTGAAACAGGGCGAAAGTCAGGCAGACGAAGGCCATCGACGGCCGCACCATCAGCATCACCCGGTCGCCACGGCGGACACCCTCGGCGTGCAAGGCCGCGGCAAAACCGTCGCAGTTGTCTCTGAGCTGGGCAAAGGTCCACTCGCGCCACTGCCCGTCTTCCAAGGCGACCAGACCGATCCGGTCGGGTTGGGCGGCGGCCGTGTCCTGAAGCGCGGCGGCGATATTGCAGTCGGTCATCGCGCCCCCCCAAGGCGGCAAAGAAAGGCCGCCATCAGCGGCTGGATCGCGGCCAGCGCATCCTCGAGCACATAGTGGCCGGCATGCGGGAAATGGTGGGCGCGCGCACGCGGAAAACGCCGGCGCCATTCCTCATAAAAATGATCGTTGAAGCAGAAGTCGCGGCCGCCCCAGCAGAGGAGCATAGGACAGTGCTCCAGCCGGGCAAGCCCCTCCTCCACCGCCACCAGCGCGGGCCAGGAGGGATGATCCGGGTGCATGGGAATATCCTGGACAAAGCGCAGCAGGGCGATGCGGTTTTGCCAACTGTCGTAAGGGGCGAGAAAGGAACGGGCGATCTGCGGACGCATGGGCCGGTTGACCGCCATGATTGTGGCGGCGCGGGCAAAACCGTTCAAGCCGCGCACCAGCAACGGCCCCAGCAGCGGCCAGCGGCAGACGGCGATGCGCAGCGGCAGGCGGTGCGACCGGAACGCAGCCGTATTGAACACCACGAGGCCGGCGACCCGGTCCGGATGGCGGCCAGCCCAGCCCATGCCGATGGCGCCGCCCCAGTCGTGCACCGCCAGCACGCAACGGGTGATGCCGAGATGGTCGAGCAGCCGTTCGAGGTTATCGATGTGGGTGGCCAGGCAATAGGGATAGGCCTGCGGCTTGTCGGAAAAGCCGCAGCCCATGTGATCGGGCACAATGCAGCGGCAGCGGTCGCGCAGGCCGAGGACCAGGTTGCGGTAGAGGTAGGACCAGGAGGGATTGCCGTGGACCATGACCACCGGCAGGCCGTACCCCTCGTCGAGATAGGCCATGCGGTGGCCGTCGATGTCGAAAAACCGCGGCGTAAACGGATATTCCGCCAGCTCGGCCATGTGCTCCCTCACCAGTCGATCCCCAGCATGAGGGCGTTGATGCCCGAGCCGATCCCCAGAATCGCGGCCCGCTGCCCCGGCACCAGAGCGCCCTGCTCGATGCCCAGGGCCATGGTGATCGGCGCCGAAACCGAACCGACATTGCCCAGGGTCGGCAGGGTCTCGAAATTTCGCGCCGGATCGAGCTGGAGGGTCTCGAACAGCATCTGGGCATGGGCCTTGCCCACCTGGTGGCAGAAAAACCGGTCGATGGCGCCCTTGTCCCAGCCCAGGGCAGTCTGGAAAGAACGCCAGCAGGCGGCGGCGGTCTCGATGCCCTTTTCCAGCAACTGCTCCGAGTCGGTGGACATCAGCGTGCCCTGCTCCGCGTTCTGGCCGCCCTGACAGAGGTCGTTGTGGGCGGTATTGGCCCGGCAGGCGCCGCCGCGCAGATAGTGACCGGTATCGCGGCAGTCGCTGCGGCTCATCACCAGGGCCACGGCACCGGAGCCGATGGTCAGCGAGGCGAAGAGCGGCTTGATGGTCTTGCGGGTCAGCGTGGTGTCGGCGAGCAGGTGGGCGAGGGTGGAGTCGATCAGGTTTTCCGCGGTCTCGCCCGCCACCACCAGCCCGGCCCGCACCTGGCCCATTTCCAGCATGTTGGCCAGCATGACCATCCCGTCGAGAAAGCCGAGGCAGGCGTTGGAGATGTCGAACAGCAGGCAGTCCGGCGGCAGGCCGAGGGCGCGATGGACAAAGGCGGCAGTGGCCGGCTCCATCATGTCGCGGCTCACCGAGGTGAAAAGCAGGCACTCCAGTTCGGCAACATCGATCCCGGCCCTGGCGATGGCCGCCGCACCCGCCGCCGCCGCACCTGCGCTCGGCCGGGTCCCCGGTTGCCACAGCCGACGGGCGGCGATGCCGGTCATCAGTTCCAACCGGCCGGCCGGCAGTTTCAGCCGCTCGTACAGCGGCCCGAGCCGCTCCTCGATGGTTGTCGACGACAGCTCCACCGGCGGCAATTGATAGCCGAACTCGTGCAGACAAACCCGGCTGTAACGCAGATTCATGCCGCCACCGCTCCGTCCCGCGTCATTTGGGCACCTCGAAACTGTTGGCCCAGGCGATCAGCAGGGCGGCCAGGGCGAGGTCGTCCATCACCCCGAACACCGGCACCCACTCGGGGATCAGATCGTAGGGCGACAGGGTATAGAGCAGGCCAAGCGCCAGGACGATCTTCACCGGCAGCGGCGTGGTCGGCGAGAGGAAGACATCCTTGGTGTGGATGATCATCTGCCACAGGCGGGCGAGCATCGGCCACGGCTGCACGGCGCCTCCTTCACCCGACCGTTCTGGCGACGATCGCGGCGTCGAAATAGTTCATGCCCATGCCGGCGTCCACCACCAGGCACTGCCCGGTTATCCCCGAGGAGCGCGGCGACAGCAGGAAGGCAGCCACGTTGGCGGCCTCCCCGGTCTGCACCGCCCTCTTCCGCAGGGTGGCCTGCTCGGCAAAGAGATAGCTGTCGATGTAGTTGGGGATGCCCGCCGAGGCCGAGGTCTTGAGCAGGCCGGGGCAGACGGCGTTGAAGCGGATTTCGGAGAAGGCGGCAAAGCTCTTGGCGAGGAAACAGAGCGAGGATTCCAGCGCCGCCTTGACCGGGGCCATGTAGCCGTAGTTTTCGGCGGCCATGCGGGTAGTGGAGATGGAGATGGTCACCAGCGAGGCCTGCCGCGCCAGCAGATCCTTGAAATGGTTGGCGATGCCGATGAAAGAGAAGCAGGAGGTGTCCATGGCCTGGAGGAAATCCCGTTTGAGGGTGGCGTGGAAGGGCCGCATCCCTTCGGAATAGTTGGCAAAGGCGATGGAATGGACGATACCGTCGAGCGGCGCCTCGATCCGGTCGGCGATCTCGTCCCGCACCCGGACGATGTTGGCCTCGTCCTCGACATCGCAGCAGAAAACCGGGCTATCCGGAAAGAGATTGGCCGCGGTCTGCGCACGCTGCTCGCTGCGGACCACGTGGATCACCCTGGCCCCGGCTTCCGCCAGCACCCGGCCGATGGCGCAGGCCACCGATTTTTTGTTGGCCAGCCCGAACACCACGATGGTTTTGCCGGCAAGCTGGAGAAAATCCATTCAGGCCCCCTCTTTGCGGGCACAGGCGAACTCTACCTGCACCGCCGTCTTGCCGCCCACCCGGACCGATCCCTTGAGCAGCCAGGCCGGCCCCAGGCGCTCGACCAGGGTGGCGGAGATGTCCAGGGTATCGCCCGGCCGCACCTCTCGCTTGAATTTGGCGCCCATGATCCGGGTCAGCACCGGCACGCCGCTCCCTGGCACCACCTCCTCGCCGCGCATCAATTCCCCGATCAGCAGGGCGCCGGCCTGGAACACCGCCTCGCAGAGGAGCACGCCGGGCATCAGCGGATAGTCGGGATAATGGCCCTGGAAAAGCGGCAGGTCGCGCCGGACGGTCGTTTCCGCCCGGATGGTGCCGCCGCTGATTTCGAGCACCCGGTCCAGCCAGAGAAAGGGCGGCCGGTGGGGGATGCGGTCCAGGATGAACGGATCGGCCGATGGCGGCATCACAGGCCTCCCGTCACCTCGAGCACCGCGCCGCTGATGTAGGCGGCGCGGTCCCCGGCCAGAAAGAGCACTGCCTCGGCCACCTCGGCCGGGGTGCCGAACCGGTTCGCCGGGACCATTTTCCTGTATTCCTTCACCTGGGCCTCGGACAGATCGTTGATCAGTTCGGTGGCGATGAAGCCGGGCGAGACGCAGTTGACCGTGATGCCGCGCTTGCCCACCTCCTTGGAAAGCGATTTCATCAGCCCGATCTGGCCGGCCTTGGAGGCGGCGTAGTTGGCCTGGCCGGCGAAACCGAGATGGCCCATGGGCGAGGTCATGAAGACGATGCGGCCGTATTTTTGCTTGAGCATCAGCGGCAGGGCGCATTTGGACATGGCGTAGCCGCCGGTGAGGTTGACGTCGAGCACCCGCCGCCAGTCCTCCTCCCGCATCATGGCCACCACGGCGTCGCGGCGGATGCCGGCGTTGTTCACCAGGATATCGAGGGTGTCCCACTCCGCTTCCAGTTGGGCGAAGAAGGCGGCCACGGCAGCGTAGGCGGCGACATCGAGCCGGGCAAGCCGCAGCCGTTCGCCATGGCGGACGTTGTCGCCGGCCATGGCCTCGGCCGCCTCTTGGTTGCCGCCGTAAATCCCGGTCACAGAAGCCCCTCCTGCCAGCAGGGCCTCGGTGATCGCCCGGCCGATACCGCGGGTGGCACCGGTGACCACGGCCTTTTTCCCTTCAAATTCGAGCATGGATTTCCAAGAAATTTGTCATTTAAAGTCTCTAACAGCCCGTTGAAAAACCCCGTAACCCTGTAAAACCTATTGCCCCAATCCCCATGTGCGGTAAATTGATTTTATCATTTCACAACAAGGAGTTATTACCGTATGGCGATTGGTAGACGCAAACCCAAGCAACAGACAATGTGGGTCAACCAGCATCAGCTTCCCAAGGGCCAAGGGCATCCCTTTTACTCCCGGCTCAACGATCTTCTCGCCAAGGATGGTTTCGACTCTTGGGCGGAAGAGCTCTGCGCCCCGTGTTTTGCCAGCAAGGGAAGGCCCTCCATTCCGCCCGGAGTCTATTTTCGGATGCTGTTCAT
>NZ_JHZB01000018.1 GCF_000621145.1 Desulfobulbus elongatus DSM 2908 | reverse complement strand
TGAAACGGCAGGCCTATGGCTTCAGAAACATGGAATACTTCAAGCTCAGGCTCTACAACCTTCACAACTCCAGGTACCCGTTTGCCGGATGAACCATAAAAATTAATACCGAACCGTATCGTCTGCGACACGATTCTCAATCCTCCTCTGGCGTGCTCCTCTCGGGAAGCAACTACAGCTGATTTTCATTAATGATCCAGAGCAATTCGATGATTATTCACTCGGTTATCAACGGGTCAGCACCACAAACCTTCTACAATCCGACGGGACAAACGCGGAAAGTCACTGACGACCGGGCATACCGGGAAAACAAGGCGTATCCAGCTTCCAAATGGCAAAGTGCCCCAAATCGCCATTCTTTCTTTAGTGCCGTGAGCCAATATCGCGGTCTTCATGATTCCCAGATAGAAGCCGTGTTAGTTCATCACAATTTGTCAAACGATTATTTTGAACTGTAAACTGGGCGATTACTTTTACCTGTATGGTCGAACCATCTTTTTTGTTTGCGGTTACGATGTGATTGGTGAAAACCGTATCACCATCCTCGGCTATTGCGAGAAACTCAACTGATAAAGAAGCGACAACCTGCTTCTGTTTTTCCATATGTTCAATAAATCCATCGTAATCAAGCACTACCCCGTCGACATTCTGTACATATGAAGGGGCAATGTATTTGTCTATGACAGAAACATCGACGACTGGCGACTCAAGAACATCCCTGAACAGGTTGATGACTACATCTTTGGCTGTTTTCTTTTTCAATTCACATCGCTCCTTCAAGGACACACCCAGCAGCATTGACAAGCAAAAATTTTTTCATAAGAACAAGACTAAAGAACACTTGCCGTGAACGGTACACGTCATGGCATCCAGCGCACTACCCTCCTAAAAATCCATCACAAAACTGTAGACCCCTTCCTCCAGGCGGCTTTGCACCTTGAGGGCCGAGTGGTTGAACACCGCCTGCATGCGCTCGTTTTCCCGCAGGACCTCGGCGGTGAAGCCGGCGATGCCGTTGCGCTTGGCGATCTTGGTCAGGTGCTGGAAGAGGAAGGTGCCCAGCCCCCTGTTCTGCCAGCCGTCGCGGACCACGAAGGCCACCTCGGCCATGTTGGTCTTCTCGTTGAGGTAGTAGGTGCCGACCGCGATGATCTGCTCGCCGTGCGCTTCCGGAATGGTGCCCACCAGGGCCACGTCGCGGCGGTGGTCGATGTAGACGAAATCCTGGATCTGGCGGGGCGTGAACCGTTGCTGGTGGCTCATGAACCGGTAATAGATGGTCTCCTGGCTGAGGTTGTAGATCAGGTCGCGCATGTGCGGCTCGTCGGTGGGCTTGATCGAGCGGAAGGTCACCTCGGTGCCGTCCTGCATGAGATAGGTGGTGCGGACCGATTCCTCCACCGGCGCCAGGAAGCGGTTGGCGAAGCGGGCCAGGTTGGGCCGCAGGTACTTGGCCTCCACCGCCTCCCGGAACAGCTGTTCCCGGAAATCGGGATGGGCGATGGAGATGAGCGCCATGACCCGCTCCTGGATCGACTTGCCGTGCAGGTAGGCGACGCCGTACTCGGTGACCACGTAGTGCACGCTGGCCCGGTTGATGGTCACCCCGGAGCCGGGTTGCAGGGTGCAGACGATGCGCGACTCGGTGCCCTCCCGGTTGAGCGACGGCAGGGTGATGATCGCCCGGCCCGCTTCCGAGCGGGCGGCGCCGCGGTTGAAATCGATCTGACCGCCGATGCCGGAGTAAAAGCGGCCGCCCACCGAGTCGGAGCAGACCTGGCCGGTGAGGTCGATCTCCAGGGCCATGTTGACCGCCACCATCCGTTTGTGCTTGCCGATGACGTTGGCATCGTTGATGTATTCGGTGGGCCGGAAGCTGAACAGGGGGTTGTCGTTGATGTAATCGTAGAGCTTCTTCGTGCCCATGCAGAAGCTGGCGGTGATCTTGCCCTTGTCGATGGACTTCATCGCCCCGGTCACGGCGCCGGCCTCGACCAGGGGAATGATCGAGTCGGAAATCATCTCGGTGTGGAAGCCGATGTCCTTGCGATCGTCGAGGAATTCCATCACCGCCTGGGGGATGCGGCCGTAGCCGGGTACCCGGCCCAGGCCCAGCTCGATGGTCGAGCCGTTGGGGATGAGCGCCGCGGCTGTGCGGGCGATCTTGCGGCTGATCTCGTTGGGAATCTGCAACTCCCGCTCGAGGATGGGCTTGTCCACCGGCACCAGGATGTCGAGGTCGTGGATGTCGATCTGGGTGTCGCCGTGGGTCCAGGGCATGTTCGGGTTGACCTCGGCGATCACCAGGGAGGCGTTGTCAATGGCGCTGCGGGTGATGTCCACCGAAATGCCCAGGCTCACCTGGCCGTACAGGTTGGGTGGGGTCACCTGGACCAGAGCGATGTCGATGGGCAGGCTGCCGGAGTTGAACAGGCCGGGCACGTCGGAGAGCAGGATCGGGGTATAGTCGCCGAAGCCCTCCTGGATGACGTCGCGGATGTTGGAACTGATGAAAAAGGCGTTGATGGCGAAGCTGTCCGACATCTTCTTGTCGGCGTAGGGGGCGTCGCCCTTGGTGATCAACTGGATGATCTCGACGTTGGACACCGACCGCGCCCGGCCGGTCATGGCCGCGATCAATTCCTGCGGGGCACCGCAGCCGGTGCCGATGAACACCCGGTGCCCGGATTTGAGATGGCTCAGCGCCTGGGCCGGGGTGGCGATCATGTCGCTGTAGATTTCCTGCCAGTCCTTCACATATTCCATGGGTCATTCCTCATCGGATCAACAAACAGGGCGCCGGCGCGCGGCTCAATGCTCCTCGGGGAGCGGCGCGAAGGTCATGCTGGCATCGACCACCACCGGTTCGTTGCCGATTTCGCCGACGATCAGCGGATTGATTTCCAGATCGAGGATCTGGGGAAAGTCGGTGGTCAACTGACTGATGCGCTGCAGGGCCACGGCAATGGCCTGGAGGTCGACCTCCTTGACGCCGCGCTTGCCCTGGAGCAGCTCGTAGGAGCGGGTCGACTTGAGCATCTGCACGGCCTCGTTCTCGGTGATCGGCGCCAGGTGGAAGGTGACGTCCTTCATCACCTCGACGAAGATGCCGCCGAGACCGAACATCAGCATGGGGCCGAACTGGGGGTCGCGGGTCATGCCGATGATCACCTCCAGGCCCTTTTCCGCCATCTTTTCGACATAGATGCCGCCGATGATGGCATTGGGGGCGTGCTTGTTGATGCGCAGCATCATCAGGTCGAAGGAGTCGGCCACCTCCTGGGCGGAGCCGAGGTTGAGGCGGACGCCGCCGAGGTCCGACTTGTGGACGATGGAGGGCGAGATGATCTTGAGCGCCACCGGAAAACCGATGAAGCGGGCGATTTCTACCGCCTCCTCCGGGCTGGTGGTGAGCCGGCCGGGCAGGATGCGGAAGCCGTAGGCCTGGAGGATGTCTTTCGATTTGACCTCGCCCAGCCTGAGCCGGCTGGTCCGCTGCCGCCGGGTGATGATCCGCTCGACCCGCCGCCGGTTGACCGGGAAGCGGACCACGTGCCGGGCCGGCCGATGTTTCCACACGCCGTATTCGTGCATGGCCTTGAGCGCACCCACCGCCCGTTCCGGCGAGTCGTAGAAGGGCAGACCGGCCGCGGCCAGCTCCTTGCGCGAGGGCATGATGTCGCTGCCGCCGAGAAAGGAGGCGATCACCGGGGTGGTCTCGTCGAGGTGGGCGACAATGGCCCGCACCGTGGCTGCCGGCTCGGTCATGTACTGGGGCGCCAGCACCACCAGGATCGAATCGATGTCCGGATCGGCCACGGCGGTGTCGATGGCGGCGGCATAGTGGCGGGGTTCGGCAGCGGCGGAAATGTCGATGGGGTTGTCGATGAAGGCGGTCGCCGGCAGCCGCTCGCGCAACTGCGCCGCCAGCCGCAGACTGAGTGGAGAAACGCTCATGCCTGCCTTTTCCACCGCGTCAGCGGCCATGGTGCAGGCGCCGCCCGAGTTGGTGATGATCAGCACCCGGTCGCCCTTGGGAGTCGGCTGCAGGGCCAGGGCGGTGGCGTAATCGAACAGGGCCTCGAAACTGTCGGCCCGGCAGATGCCGGCCCGCTTGAAGGCCGCGCCGTAGGCGGTGTCCTTGCCGGCGAGCACGCCGGTGTGGTTGGCCGCGGCCCTGGTGCCGGCCACGGTGGTGCCGGCCTTGAGAATCACCACCGGCTTGCGCGAACTCGCCGCCTCCGCCGCCTTGACGAACTTGTCGCCGTCGCTGATGTCTTCGAGGTAGCCGACGATCACCCTGGTCTCCTCGTCGTGGGCCAGGGCTTCGAGGATGTCGACCTCGGTGATGTCGGCCTTGTTGCCGATGGACACCGCCTTCGACACCCCCAGTTCCCGCTCGTCGGCAATGTCCATCATGGCGGTGCACAGGGCACCCGACTGGGACAGAATCGCCAACTGGCCGGCCTGGGGCGAGCGTTTGGAAAAGGAGGCGTTCAGGTTGATGGCGGTGTTGATCACGCCCAGGCAGTTGGGGCCGAGCAGGCGCACGCCGCCCCGGCGGCAGATCTCGATCAGCTCCACCTCGATGAGCCGACCCTGGCGGCCGGATTCCTTGAAGCCGGAGGCCACGACCACCAGGGCACCCGCCCTCTTCCGCACCGCCTCTTCCGCCGCGGCCGGCACCTGGTCCGCCGGCACCGCGACCACCACCAGGTCCACCGGGTCGGGATAGTCCGCGAGCTTCGGATAGACCTTGAGGCCGAAGAGCTCGCCGCCCGCCGGATTGACCGGCACGATCGGTCCCTTGAAACCGCTCTGCACCAGGTTGCTCATGGTGTAATAGCCGACCTTGCCCTCGGTCCTGGCGGCACCGATCAGGGCAATCGACCTGGGCGTAAACAGCTTTTCCAGCATAACAGCCTCTATTCCTTGAATTCGTCGGGAACGTGGATGGTGAAACCGGCGGCTTCGAGTGCCTTGTGCACCGCGCGGATGTTGTAGGTGTTGATGCGGAGGAAGATCATCGCCCGTCCGGTGCTGCCGCCGTCCGTCCGCACCAGGCGGGTAAAGGACACCTGCTTCTCCTCCATCACCCGCACCAGCCGGGACATGGCCTGGGGATCGCCGTTGTCCTCGATGGAAATGAGCACCGAGCCCTTCTCGCCCAGGCCGAACAGGTTGCGGTAGGCGTTCATCAGGTCGGCGGTGCTGAAGATGCCGACCACCTTGTCTTCGTCGCCCACCACCGGCAGGGCGCCGATCTTGCGGGACTGGAAGAGGAGCAGGGCGTCGTCCAGGGTGGCGTTGGGACTGAGGGTGAGGCAGTCGCGGGTCATGAGCACGCTCACCGGCGTGTTGTTGACCTGCTCCTCGACCCGGTGCCGCTCCCTGCTGCGGGCCACGGACGAGGGCCGGGCCGAACGGAGGTCCCGGTCGGAAAGGATGCCCTGAAGCCGGCCCTGTTGGTCGGCCACCAGGAGATGGCGGATATTTTTTTCCTGAACGATGTCGATCGCCTCGGCCACGGTCGTCTCGGGCGTGACCGTGATCGGCAACGGGGTCATATGGTATCGAATAAACATGGCAGTCCTCCCATGATCAACTCTGTGTTCCGGCTGTGCGCCCGCATGCGTCCTGCTCCACCAGCCCTGCCAAATACGCTTCGACGCATTCGCCCAACCGGCGCAGGTTGTAGCCGCCCTCCAGGATGGACACCAACCGTCCCTGGGTGCACTCGGTCGCGATTTCACGGACAAAGACGCCCAAAAGCCGATACAACTCGGCGGTGAAGGCCAGCCCGGACATGTCGTCGTCGCGGTGGGCGTCGAAGCCGGCGGCGACGATCAGGGCCTCGGGTCGGACCTGCTGCACAAACTGGCGGATTTTCGGCAGCAGCCGCATCACCTGCTCCTTGCCGCCGCCGGGCGGCAGAGGCAGGTTGAGGATGGTGCCCCGGCCGGCGCCGATGCCCCGCTCCTCGGCCCAGCCCGTTCCCGGATAGCTGAAGCTGGGGTGTTCGTGGATGGAGATATAGCTGGTTTCGGCCTCTTCCTCAAAGGCGGTCTGGATGCCGTTGCCGTGGTGGGCGTCGAAATCGAAGATGCAGATCCGGCGCCGGCCGTACCGTCGCTGCCAGTACCGGGCCGCGATCACGCAGTTGTTGAAGAAGCAGAAGCCGTAGGGCTGGTTGGGCTCGGCATGGTGGCCCGGCGGGCGGGTCTGGCAGAAGATCGCGCTCCCCGGCCCGGCCTCGGCCAGATCGACGCCGACCAGGCCCGAGCCGGCGGACAGGGTGGCGATTTCGTAGGAATCGTAGCCCACCTGGTTGTCGGGGTGGTCGATGTAGGTCCGGCCGCGCAGCACCAATTCCTCGAAGCGGAACAACCAGCCCTCGGTGTGGAAGGCCAGCAGTTGGTCGCGTTCAGCCGGACGGGGAGGCAGATGGCGGATACGGTTGGCCAGGTCGCCCTCGGCCAGCCGGTCGGTGATCGCCAGCATCCGTTCGGGCGCCTCGGGATGGTCGCTGCCGCCGGTGTCGTGCCGGAGGAATGCCGGCGCGGTGATGATGGTGATGGGCGAATCGCTGTCCATTGCCTCGTTCGTGGTCCTGCCTCGGTGCCGGAAAAGCGGAAAACGCCCCAACGGCAATCCTGCCAACCTTACCGTATTCTTCGGGAAAAACGAAGCGCTATCTTTTGCAGCTCCCCATGGATCCACCGCAGACGGACATCCCCGAGGGCCGGCTTATTTCACCACCAAACGCCGCTCCGGCAGCCGGATGACCTCGCCGCCGGCGCGATGGATCTCGGCAACGACCCGGTGCGAGCCCTGGACCACCGGCCACAGCATCTTCCCTTGATGCGCGGCCGGACAGGCTGTTCCATCCACGAACCAGCGCACCTCGTCATCGGGACGCACGCCGGCAAGGGTAAAGGGAATGGCCTGGGCCGCTCTCGGGATTCTCGCCTCCAGCACCACCTCCATGTCAGGGGTCGGGACCACCATGCGGGGGGGTCCGGTCGGGACCGGTGTCCCCTGCCCTTCGGGACGGGCCAGGGGCACCGTCGGCAGCGGATGCAGGCCATAATGCCGCCGAAGCTCGGCAAAGACCGTGCGGACGAGCAGGGCCGGGCCGGAAGCGCCGGTCATCGCCAGGATCGGCGCGCTCCGATCCAGGTTGCCCATCCAGCTCCCCACCACGAAACGGCCGTCGTAGGCCATGGTCCAGAGATCGTTGCCCTTGGTGGAGGTTCCGGTCTTGACCGCGGTCCGCACCGGAAAATCGAGAATGCTGTCCCGGCCGAACTCGAAACGGCGGCAATCGGCCTCGGACAGGATCATGCCGATGGTGCGCGCGCTCCTTTCAGTGACCACCGGGGTGAACGGTTGGTCCCGGTCGTCCTTGCCCCCGGCGAGCACCGCGACCCGCATCGGCCGCCCGCCCCGGGCCAAGCCGCCATAGGCCTGCACCAACTCAAGCAGGGGGATCTCCGCATTGCCGAGCACCACGCCGTTGCCGTAGACCGCCAGCCCCGCATGCAGGCTGGCGACTCCCAGGCGCCGGAGGGTATCGAGGAAGCGCTGCGGCCCGACGAATTCCAGGGTTCGGATGGCCGGGGTGTTGAGGGAATTGCCCAGGGCATCGGCCAGGGGCACGAGTTCGTGGTAGGTTTCGCTGAAATTACGGTAGACATGGAGGCCGCGCTCCACCGCCTCCGGCACCGGTTCGTCCCGGATCAGGGTCGCCGGGCTCCACCCTGTATCCAGCGCCAGGGCATAGACCATGGGTTTGAGGGTGGAGCCGGGCTGGCGGGGGATGCGCACGGCGTCGAAGCCGGATTCGGGGATAGCCGCGGTCAGTTCGCCGGCCACCGCCCAGACCAGGACCTCGGAGGTGGTGTGGTCGACGACCAGCACCGCCCCATTGCGAAGGCCGGAGCCGGCCAGGTCAACCAACCTTCGTTCGAGGAATTGCTGGGTTTTGTGCTGCAACCCGCCGTCCAGGCTGGTCCGGACCGGACCACCACCGCCCTGGCCGGCGATCCGGTCCTGGGCAAAGGCGACGAAATGGGGCGCCTGTACGGCCAGGTCCGTCCGGGCCCGCGACCAACCCTCCTGGTGGGCCGTCGCCATCTGGTCCGGGGCGAGCATCCCCTGCCGGTGCAGCAGTTCAGCCAGGCCGGCGACCCGGTGGGCGAGCCCCTGCGGTTCCTTGTCCGGGGTCAGCAGGGAGGGCGACCGGACCATGACCGCCAGGGCGAGGAGTTCCTTGGTGTTGAGGGTGGCCAGCGAACGGCCGAACCAGAAGCGGGCGGCCTGGATCACGCCCCGGCGGGAGGAGGCGTAGGGCACCTGGTTGAGATAGAATTCGAGGATATCCGTCTTGGTGAACCGGCCTTCGAGACGCAGGGCGTCCCATCCCTCCAGCCAGCGCGACCAGTAGGTCCGGGGCCGGGGATGGAGGATGCGCACCACCTGTTCGGTGATGGTGCTGGCGCCGCGCACCACCCGGCCGGCCCGCAGGTTCTGCCAGAGGGCATGGATGCGCGCCAGCCAGTCGACCCCACGGTGTCGGTAGAAACGTGCGTCCTCGGCCTGGACCAGGGCGTCGACCAGCAGTGGCGGCGCATCGTGCAGCGCCACCAGATCCTGGCCGTTGAACCGGGTCTGATAGGTGCGGTTGAGCGGGACGCCGTGCCGGTCGGTGAGGGTCGGCGGCGCCGCCCGTCGGACCAGTTCCTGGAGCGAGGTCGCGGGCAGCTCGGCCAGGTCGACCAGGGTGCACCCCAGCAGGACCGCCACCGGCAGCAGCAACCACAGGCCGAGCAGCAGCCCATTGCGCCCGCGTTCAGGGATCGACATGCAGCTGCCCGCTCACCCCCTTGCCATAGACGTCGGCATCGTACATCTCGCCGGCGAACACGGGCAGGACCGTGAAATCGCCTTCGGCGACCGCCTGGGTGGAGTAGGCCAGGTGGTAGTTGCCCGGCGGCAGGTACTCGGCGAAAAACCGGGCGGCATGATGGCGCAGTTCCCGGTGGTTGAAGCCCCAGAACGAGAGGTTGTATGCCTGCCAGTCGGCGAACTGGAACCAGAGCGAACCGCCGGCAAACCGGGCCTTGGCCTTGGCCGCATCCACCTGGGAAGCGGTGGCCAGCTCGGTGTTGACCGGCTCCAGCCCGCCCGGCACCGGATCGTCGACCACCACCTGGGTCCGGGCCGCGGGCAGCCGGAGGAACAGATCGACCCGGACGAGGTCGCCGCGCCTGACCCGATCGTCCCGGCCCAAAAGCCGCCAGCCACCGGTGGCCTTGTCCTCGACCGAGTATTCCCGGAGGATCTCCATGCCGGCGTTGACATTTTTTTCCTGGTCCTCCCTGGTGGCGTACCGCATCACCGTGGAGTAGTAGAGCCGGCCCTCTCCTTCCTTGAAGATGGCCACGGTCTTGCGCTGGCCGGGATCGGAATCGTTGATCGGCCGCGTCACCACCAGGGGCTTGTCCGTGAACGAGCGGATGGACCGGCCCTGTTCAACCCCCTCGTCCTCGAAGACGACCTTGGCCACGAAATTGGGCGGTGCCTGCTCGTACTGCCGGGCATAATCGACCAGCGCGTTCAGACAAAACATGTTTTCCTGCGTATTTTCGAAATGATCCCGATGACCGCGCATGGTTTTGACGGTGCGGGCCAGCTTGGTGGGTATGTCCTGCAACACCTCCGGCCCTTGCGGGGTCTTGGCCAGTTGCATCAGGCTGGAAAGCACGGCGCAGTTGGTTCGCGGCACCGAGGCCAGCATCCGGGAAGAGCCGTCGTCGAGCTGTTCGTTGAAGACCAGCCGACCACCGGTTTCATTGATGCTGCCCAGGATCATGTCGGTGATCCTGTGGACAAGCTCTTCGTGGCCCCCGAGATATAACGCCGCGCTCAGCATCTGGCTTTTGCCGAAGAGGTCCATCTGCTCCAGATGCTGGCCATGACGGGTGAGCATGTCCGCGTCGGCCTGACCCCATCGGGCCAGCGCCGCCAGGGCCACGGCCCGTACCGAAGAGGCCATTCCGTCGGTATAAAAGGTGGGCAGCACGTCGGTGCGCAGCATCTCCTTGAGATAGCCGGTCAGCTTGGCCCGCACCACTGTGGGGGGCTTGAATCCCAGGTTGTCGAGCTGCGCGAACCCCAGGGCGGTATAAGCGGAAAGATACGGATCGACCCGCTCGTTTTCGGGCTTGAAAAAGGCCATGCCGCCGTTGGGGGCCTGAAAATCCCTGGCCCCGTTCAGGGTCTCGGCAATGACGGCGTCGGTTCCTTCCCAGGCGAAATCCGCGGCCAGGTAGGGACGCACCGCCTGGTAGGCGGCGGCCATGACCGCCCGCGACAACAGTTGTTCCCAGCAACCGTACGGATAGTGTTGCATGAAACGGAAGGCGCCTTCGAGGTCGCCGATGACCGTCGGACTGAGGCTGACCGAGACCTCGCCGGCATCGGGCCGGATGTGCCCGGGAAAGAGCAACGGCTGCCTGATCAGGGCCTCGGTGATGGTGCCGTAGTCGGCGCCGACATCGAAAATGGTGCGCTTGAGCACCGGCACATGGTGGCGCAGGCCGTCGCCGTCGAGGGCGTCGCCCGCGCTGACCGTCAGGTCGATCCGTCCCTGTTCCGCCTGCCGGTCGACCGGCACCTTGCCCGCGAGCAGGGGGTATTTGATCGACTTGCGCTGGAAGGGCGCGAGCTCCACCTGCTGTTCCTGGGCAGGCGATGGGGCCGCCAGGGTGCCCTGGGCCCCGATCCGCACCTTGACCGTCCGGTTCTCCGGGCTGCGGTTCATGACCGTGAAGGCGGCGGTGAACCGATCGCCCTCCAGTACCTGGTTGGGCATGGCCGGCTGGATTTCGGTGAGCCGGTTGACCTTGAAGGTGTGGGTACCGAGGCCGAGATGATCGGCGGCATCGACGGCCAACACCAGGATGCGCCAGCCGGTGAGGTTGTCCGGTGCCTTGAAGCTGAGGGAGGCCTTGCCTCGATCGTCGGTAAGCAGGGCGGGCTGCCAGAAGGCCAGCGGCTTGAGGTTGGAACGGAGCTTGTCGGCCATGCCGCCGTCGCCGCCCGGATCGTCCCCCTTCATCGTCGGCTCCGGCGGCGCATGGGTGACCAGCCCCTTGAGGATGTTGTAGTTGGCGACCGTGTCGAGCCGCACCCAGTACATGCCCTTGAATGGATCGAAGTAGTCCAGGCCGCCCTTGATCAGCTCATAGACCGCCTCGTCGAGCACGGCCACGGCCAGCTCCATTGTTCCGGCCGGCGCGCCATCGCCGGGCACGACCCGCACCTCGGCCCGCACCTCCTCGCCCGGCTTGTAGGTGTCTTTATCGGTTGTGATTGCGCAATCGAGGCGGTGTCGTTTCCCTGCCGCCTCCATCCGGGCAGAGCCCATCCGCCATTCGGGCTTGCCCTGGTCGTAGCTGCCGTCGATCTCGCGGGTCTCGGTCCGGGGGGCGAAAACCACCACCGACAGGCCAAAGTTGGGGACCATGTCTTCGCTCACCGGAAAGGTGATCCGGGGCAGGCTGCCGTCCAGATCCTCGACCCAGCTCTTGACGATGCCCTTGCGCTCGATGGTGACCAGGGCCTTGCTGCGGGGATAGGGGTTCTTCACCAGCACCTGGGCCGTTTCGCCGACCGCGTATGTGGTCTTTTCCACCACCAGATCCAGGGTGTTGTCGTCCTTGTTCCCCCAGGCAACGGCATCCGGCCCGGTGACCCAGAGGTTCCAGGTGGTCCGATGCTCACGGCCCTGGCTGTCGCTGACACGCAAGGTCAGTTCGTGCTCGCCGGTGGCGTTGAAGACCATGGCAAAGTCCTGGCCGGTTGTGCCGGAGACGAGTTCCTGGCTGTCGCCATCGGCCACCATTTCGGTGTCGGCGCGAGTGAACAGGGCCTCGCCCGCACCCCTGGCCTTGAAGGCGGTGATCCGGGCGTTGGCCGAATCGACCGCGACCCTGGCCCCTTCCACCGGCAGGCCGTCGCGGTCCACGACCACGAACCGGAAGGTCTGCGGCTGGCCCGCGGTGACGACAAAGCCCGTCCTTTTCAGGCCGACGAAGCGATCCACCCCGAAATAGCGGGCCGTGGCCATGTTGGCGATCTTCTTGCCCCGGTCGTCCTCGACCGCGCTCTCCACCATCAGGGTGCCGGAGCCGATGTCGCCGCCCTCGGCCTTGATCAGGACGGAGGTCTTGCCCTCCTGATCGAGCGTGCCCGTGCTCTCCAGCAACGACACCTCGCCGCAGCCGACCCGCGGGTTGCACCAGGGGCTGCCGAAGGAATACTCCTTTGAGGCCGGATGGGTGGAAACAAAGGGGGCACCGACGATGCGGACGGTATAACGGTTGGTGGCGGCGGTAAAGGGCCCGCCGCTGTGGAGGGTGGCCGCGGTCTCCACCCGCACCTCTTCGCCGGCCCTGTAGACCTCCCCGTTGAGGGTGGTCCGGACCCTGAACGAGGCCGGGACAAAGTCGGCGACCAGGAAGGCGACCCCGGTGCCGAGCCCCTGCTTGGCCGTATTCTTGAGCGTGATGCGATAGCGGCCGGCCGGGCTGGTGACACCGGTCGGGAACACACCGGCATAGCTGCCGAAGGCGGACAGCTCGATGTCCTTGGCTTCAACCACAGTATCTGCCGGATCGCGGATTTCGAGGGTAAAGGTCTTCTGTTCGGGCACCGCCACCCCGAAACTACCCATGGCCCGGACGTAGAGCTTGTACTGCACCTCGGCCCCCGGCTTGTAGACCCCTTGGGCGGTGGTGCCCCAGACGCGGAGATCGCCGAAGAAATCGGCGTCGTCGTCCGCATATTCATGGAAATCACCCGTCGAAACGGGCAGTAGGGCTAGGTCCCGACCCTTGCTCACCAGAATGTGCAGGACCCTCCGTTCCTCGGGTGCATTGGCGTCGACCCCGGCGAGTACGCCCGGCAGGCTGGCCAGCCCCTGGCCATTGCTCACCACCTTGGCCAGTTCCTCCCGCTTGCCCGCATCGGGCTGAAAAACCCCGCCGCGCACCAGACGAACCTCGGCGCCGGCAACCGGCTGGCCGCTCGCCAGATCGGTCACCCAGACCAGGCTGGAGAAGGCGCCCATCTTGGCATGGACATGGAAGGGAGTGACCTGGGCGGCGACGGTGCTGTGCCCGACGGGTTCACCGTAACCGTCCACCACCCGCTCCGGCTCCAGGGTCCGGATGGTCCCGGCAAAGGCACCGGACTCATCGGCCAACAGCCGGCGCACTCCCAGGACCGAGCGGTTGAACCGGTCCGGCGGGCCGACCAGGGTCAGATCCTGGCCGACCTCGCGCAGGCTGCCATCGGCAAACAGGGCCCTGCCCTCCAGGCGGGCACGGACAAGGTTGGCGAAATAAAAGGAGACATCGGACCTGATCCCCTTTTCCAGCACCGCCGGCAGCCCGCTCCACTCCAGGGTCGGCCGGTACCGGTCAGTGGCGAACCCGACGCGGACATCCGTCGGCAGTATCCGGCCGAAGAGGTCATGCAGGGCCGCGCGCTGCGGGTCGTTGTCCGCCGTTTTTTCCCCGTGCAGGCGCAGGACGTAGTCGGTACGCGGCCGCAGGACCGTGGGTAATGGAACGCCGTACCGGTCGCCCATTTCGTGACTGGTGCCATAGCCGAAGTCCCTGTCTTGCAGTTCTTCCAGCGGGTCGCGATCGCTGTTGCGGTAGCGCAGCGCCGGGCTGATGAACTCCGACGACCTGAGCTGGGCCGGATTGATGGGGGCGGAAAAGAGCAACTCCGGTGGATCGACCGAACAGCGCTCCCGATTTTCCCCGGCATGGAGAAGTATCTCCCCGCCGTCATTGGCGGTGCAGCGGATGCCGAGCAAGGCAAAGGGCGGGAAAGTGGCCCCCTGCATGACCAGCCGGTCCTCGATCCCCGGTTCGGGGCCGAAGGCGGAGCGAAGCCCGGGGCGCACCCGCAACGCATACTCGCTCTCTTCCGGGATCGCGGTTTTGGGCCGGACATTCCAGTTGAGCCTGGCCTCGTCGGTGGTCGTGCCCGCGGCCACCGGCTCGTCCTCGACTTTTCTGTTCGTCCGGACCCTGAGCGGCTGTTTCTCCAAGGTCACCTGGAGCACCGCCTCACGCGAGAAGCGGGTGGGGCTGGGCGTCACCTCCAGGGGATATCGCGTGCCCTTGGCCTCGATATACAGTGACTCCGCCACCGACTGCCGGGTCACCTGCTGGTTGAAGCGGACATTGATAATGGGGACGCCCGGCGCCTGCCATCCGCGCACCGCCGTGCCGGAATCGAACTCCAGTCTGCAGCTCTTCACCCTGGGCCTGGCGGTGACAAACTCGTGCTCCATCTTCTTGGCGATGGTTCGCCCCGCTTCATCCCGGATGCCGGGATGCACCTGCACCCGGTAGCGGGTCGCGGGGATCATGTAATCCTTTTCGTCGAGGTTGCAGGCCAGGGCCGAGCGGTTGAGCCAGCGCCAGTGGCAGTTCAGCTCCGGGGCGATCTCCACCGGGATTTCGCTCGCCTCCCGGTCCATGCGGCCGATGGGCACCACCGGCCGGTTAAATTGCAGGACCAGTTGCTGCCGCTGCTCCACATCCTCGCCGCCAGGGGTGATGCGAACAATCCTCAGTTCCTCCTCCCGTGCCGCGGCGGCGGCATCAAAGGACGCGGTTTCCGGAGGCTGCGGCCGCACCGGTTTGTGCATGGCCTTGGCCAATTCCTCGTTTCTTTTACGTATTTCGGCCACCAGACAGGTACGCATCCCGGCCACCTCGTTAGGCAAATCGCCCGTTGCCGGGATGTCGCAGGTGGTCAACCGGGCCTTGAGCCAGGCCCGCTGCGCCTGCAACTGTTCCCGCCGGCTTTCTTTCGTCTCGGCAGCGTTACGTGCGGCCGTGAAGAGCGCCGTCATTTCCTTGTCCAACCCGGCGAGTTGTTCGTCGGAACAAATGAGATGCTCAACGGGCGAAGAGGCCTTGGCGCAGTCGAAACCGGCCTTCAGCGGTGGTTTTTCCTCAGCCACCGGTACCTGCGGACCGGCAAGGACGATTCCGAGAAGAACAATTGCGATCGTTCTTCGAAAAAATATGCGGCCAGACATGATGCACCCTTTCGCTTGGCAATGATGGTGGCTCAAAAAAAATTCGAGACCGGACGATCCGGCAACGACGGTCATTTCCCGTGACGCGGTCGCCTCCGTCGATTTGATTCGATTCAAATGTTCTTACCATGCGGGCATCAAGGCCACAACATCTAAATATTATTAGTATTTATAGGCAAACTTACCTATTTTTTCCCATCACGGCGGGCCGTGTCGGCCCTGGCATCATTTCCGCGTCTATCCGCTTGGGCAACAACGATTCTCTCCGTTGGCCATGCAACAAGAGAAAGAAAATTCGATGGGTTGTGGTATGATACCCTCAATCTGCATCCAGGAGGGAATCGATGCGCGCCGATCCATCCGCCCGGCACCGGGCCACCCGACCATTATTGCATGGAGCATAGCACTGCCGTTACCGACATCCCGCCGCAGGGTGAACCGCAATCGCCCCCGGTCCTGGTGCTTGACGGGGTGGTCAAGACCTTCACCGTGGAGAAGAAGCGGATCGTCGCCCTCGACGACGTGAGCTGCACCGTCCGGCCCGGCATGGTCACCGGCCTGATCGGGCCGGACGGCGCCGGCAAGACCACCCTGATGCGGCTCTGCGCCGGCCTGCTGGCCCCGGACCAAGGCACCCTGCGCGCCCTGGGCCTGGATGCGGTCGCCGAGCCGCTGGCGGTGCAGGCGCGCATCGGCTACATGCCCCAGCGCTTCGGCCTGTACGAGGATTTGAGCGTGCGTGAAAACCTCGACCTCTACGCCGATCTCCAGGGCGTGGCGGCAACGGCGCGGCCCGAACGCTACCGGCAACTGCTGGCCATGGCCGGCCTGGAAGGCTTTCAGGGCCGCCTGGCCGGCCGGCTCTCCGGCGGCATGAAGCAGAAGCTCGGCCTGGTCTGCACCCTGGTGCGGCCGCCGCGCCTGCTGCTGCTCGACGAGCCCACCGTGGGCGTGGACCCGGTCTCGCGGCGGGAACTGTGGCAGATCGTCTACCACCTGGTCGAGGCCGAGGGCATGAGCGTGCTGCTCAGCACCGCCTATCTCGACGAGGCCGAACGGTGCGCCGAGGTGGTGCTCATCCATGGCGGCCGCATCCTCGGCCACGACCGGCCCCAGGCCTTCAGCCGCCAGGTGGACGGCCGCACCTGGCTGGTCCGCGCCCCGGCCCTGGCCAAGCGGGCCCTGCAACGCGCCCTGAGCCGTGAGCCGGCGGTGCTCGACGCCCTCATCCTGGGCACCGCGGTGCGGGTGGTCAGCCGCGACCGCAGGCCACCAGCCCTTTCGACCCTGCCCGCAGCGACAGAGGCCGAGGTGGCGCCGGTGGCGCCCCGGTTCGAGGATTATTTCGTGGCCACCCTCAAGGACGAGACCGCAAACGGGAACAACAACCACATCGCCCTGGGCACGGTCAACAGTCGCACCAACGGCGGCGACGTCATCACCGTCGACAACCTGGTGCGCCGGTTCGGCGACTTCTTCGCGGTCGACCACGTCAGCTTCCGGGTGCGGCCCGGCGAAATTTTCGGCCTGCTGGGCGCCAACGGCGCCGGCAAGACCACCACCTTCCGCATGCTCTGCGGCCTGCTGCCCATCACCAGCGGCGCCTGCACCGTGGCCGGGATGAACCTGCGCACCGCCGCTGCCGCGGCCCGCGCCCGCATCGGCTACATGGCCCAGAAATTCTCCCTGTACGGCAACCTGACCGTGCTGCAGAACCTGCGCTTCTTCAGCAGCGCCTACGGCCTGCGCGGGGCCCGCCGCCGCGATCAGATCGACTGGGCGCTCGCCACCTTCGATCTCGAACCCTACGCCGCCACCGAGAGCCAGGACCTGCCGCTCGGCTTCAAGCAGCGCCTGGCCCTGGCCGTGGCCCTGATGCACGAGCCCGAGGTCCTGTTCCTCGACGAGCCCACCTCCGGGGTCGATCCCCTGGCCCGCCGCGAATTCTGGGCCCAGATCAACAGCCTGGCCGACCAGGGCGTCACCGTGCTGGTCACCACCCACTTCATGGAGGAGGCCGAATACTGCGACCGCCTGGTGATCATGGCCGACGGCCGGGTGCTGGCCGAGGGCACGCCCGAGGAGATGAAGGAGCGCCACGGCGGCGCCCAAGGCCGGGAAGCCACCATGGAAGACGCCTTCATCGGCCTGCTCGAAGCCCATCAACTGACCGGGGCCACCGCATGAAGCCGGGGCCGCTGCTTCGCCTCAGGGGCATGATCCGCAAGGAATGGCTCCAGGTCGTCCGCGACCCGTCGAGCATCGCCATCGCCTTTTTCCTGCCCCTGCTGCTGCTGCTCATCTTCGGTTACGGCGTTTCCCTGGACGCCACGAACATCCGCATGGGCCTGGTGATCGAGCAGCCGGACACCGCCTCGCTCAGCTTCGCCGGCGGCTTCGAGCAGTCGGCCTATTTCGCCCCGGTCCGGCTGGCGTCGATCCAGGAGGCGGAAGCCGCCCTGCGGGCATCGGCCATCGACGGCATCGTCTGGCTGCGCCACGACTTCGGCGCCGACTCTCTCAGTGCCCAGTCGCCGCCGATCGGCGTGCTCGTCAACGGGGTCGACGCCAACACCGCCCGGCTGATCGAGGGTTATGTCCAGGGCATCTGGTTCGGCTGGCTGGAGCAGCAGGCGGAACGGGCCGGCCGGCCGCTGCGCTCGCCGGTGCAACTGGAGCAGCGCATCTGGTTCAACCCCCAGGTGCGCTCCACCGATTTCCTGGTGCCGGGTATCCTGGCGGTGATCATGACCCTGATCGGCGCCCTGCTCACCGCCCTGGTGATCGCCCGCGAATGGGAGCGGGGCACCATGGAATCCCTGCTGGTGACCCGGATTTCGGTCAACGAGATCCTGCTCGGCAAGCTGATCCCCTACTTCATTCTCGGTATGGGCGGCCTGCTCTTGTCCCTGGTCATGGCCCACGTCCTCTTCCACGTGCCGCTGCGCGGCTCGCTCTGGCTGCTGTTCGCGGTCTCGGCCCTGTTTCTCTGGGTGGCCCTGGGCATGGGCTTTTTCATCTCCACCGTCTTCAGGTCGCAGTTCGTGGCCGCCCTGGTGGCCATGATCAGCACCTTCCTCCCGGCCTTCATCCTCTCGGGCTTCATCTTCGACATCCGCTCCATGCCCGCCTTTATCCAGGGCGTGACCTACCTGATCGCCGCCCGCTACTACGTGGCCATCCTCCAGACCCTGTTCCTGGTCGGCAACGTCTGGAGCGTCATCCTGCCCAACGCGGCCGCGCTCACGGCCATGGGCCTCTTCTTCCACGGCCTGGTCTATCGCAAGACCAGGAAACGGCTCGAATAGGTGCTGCTGTGGGCCCCCGTCTCCTCGCCCTGATCGTCAAGGAATTCCTCGCCCTGTTCCGGGACAGGAAAAGCCGGCTGGCGGTCATCGTGCCGCCGATCCTCCAATTGCTGATCTTCGGCTACGCCGCCACCTTCGATCTGGAGCACGCGACCCTGGCCATCTACAACGAGGACAGCGGCGCATTTTCCCGCGACCTGATCGGCCGCTTTGAGCGGTCCCCGGCCTTCGAGGTGGTCGGCTACCTGCGCTCCGAGGAGGAGATCAAGCCGCTCATCGACCGCAAGGGCGCCCTGCTGGTGCTCCGTGTCGGCGAGCAGTGCTCGGCCAATGTCGCCCAGGGCGAGAGCTGCGCGGTGCAGGCGCTCATCGACGGCCGCAACTCCAACACCGCCATGCTGGCGCTCAATTACGTCCGTTCCATCATCACCGACTTCAACGAGGAACGGATCGAACAGACCACCGGCACCAGCCTGCCGGCGCGGCTCGCCATCCGGGCCTGGTTCAACCCCAACCTGGAGAGCCGCTGGTTCATCGTCCCCGGCATCGTGGCCCTGCTGGCCATGATCGTCACCCTGGTGGTCACGGCCCTGTCCGTGGCCCGCGAGCGCGAGGCCGGCACCTTCGACCAGCTGCTGGTTACGCCGCTCCGGCCCTGGGAAATCCTGATCGGCAAGGCCATGCCCGGCCTGATCGTCGGGGTCGGCGAGGCCTCGCTCATCGTGGCCGCAGCCGTCTACTGGTTCCGGGTGCCGCTGGTGGGCGACCTGCTCACCCTGTATCCGGCGCTCATTATTTATGTGCTGTCGATCATCGGCATCGGCCTGATGATCTCCTCCTTTTCCGCCACCCTCCAGCAGGCCCTGCTGGGCTCGTTTTTGTTCATCGTCCCGGCGGTCACCCTGTCCGGCTTCTCGACCCCGATCGCCAACATGCCGGATTTCATGCAGGCCCTGACCTATCTCGACCCCATGCGCTACTTTCTCACCATTGTCCGCCGCGTCTTCCTGGAAGGGGCGGGGTCGGAATACTTCTGGAACGATCTCTGGCCGATGTCGCTCATCGCCGTGGCCACGCTCTCGCTCGCCACCTGGCTGTTCCGGCACCGGATGTACTGAGCGCGGCGATGGCGACCGGCGGGCATTTCTTCGACTTTGCTGGCATGAAGCGTGCTTGAATATCGGGGCGGGACAGCGCGGGCAGGCGCCCGCCGGACGGCGTCATGGCCGATCGATCACTGCATCAGGGGAGCATGCGGACCGGTATGAGAAAACTTCTGCGTTTCGGCGTCATCGCCAAGATCACCCTCGTCCTCTTCTTCTACATCTCCTCCGTGACCATCATGGGGGTTGTCTCCTACAACGATCTCGTCGCCACCGAAGAGAAGGTCGAAATCCTGGAACTGGCCTACAACATCCACAACAACATCCTGGAATCGAGGCGATACGAAAAGAATTATTTCCTGTACGGCAGCGACGACTCCCTCTACGACAGCATCACCATGATCCAGAAGGCATCGGAGATCAGCGACGCCATCCTCCAGCATGACGAGGATCTGGTCATCATTCCGAAATTGAGGGAACTGGAAACGCACATGCATGCGTACACGAAAAACATCTACGAACTGCTGGCCCTCAAGAAAACGAACCTGGAACACTACCAGGCGACCACCGAGGAAATCAGGCATTACGGCAAGATTATTTCGGAGATAAGCGAGCATATCGTCAACGACGAGAAAACCCAGATCCACTCGATGGTCTCGCTGTTGCGGGAGCAGCTGATCGTGTGGTCCTCCGTCGCGATCTTCATCGGCATCATCCTCTCCCTGCTGATCGTCTCCTTTGTCTTCAAGCCGCTGGCCGCCATCAAGCGGGCCACGCAGGCCATCGCCCGGGGGCGGTTTAGCAGGATCGAGGTGATCAACACCAAGGACGAAATCCAGCAGGTCATGGAGGCCTTCAACATCATGGTCCAGGAACTGGAGCACCGCCAGGACCAGCTCATCCAGGCGGAAAAGCTCTCCTCCCTGGGCACCCTCACCGCCGGCGTGGCCCACCAGTTGAACAACCCGCTCAACAACATCTCGACCTCGTGCCAGATCGCCATCGACGAATTCGAGGCCGGCGACGCGCCCCTGCTCAAGCGGATGCTGCACAACATCGACCAGGAAACCCTGCGGGCGCGGGACGTGGTCAAAAGCCTGCTCGAATTCGCCCGCAGCCAGGACTTCACCCTGCGCCGGGCCTCGCTGGCCGAGATCGCCCACAAGGCGGCCCTGCTGGCCAAGAGCCAGGTGCCCCCGGACATCGACGTCTCCATCCGCATCCCCGACGACCTCGTCCTGGCCATGGACGTGCAGCGGATGCAGGAAGTCTTCATCAACATGATCATCAACGCGGCGCAGGCCATCGAGCGGCAGGGGCGGATCACCATCGCCGCCGAGGTGGATGCCGCGGCCCGCGAGGTGGTCATCGAAATCAGCGACACCGGTCTGGGCATCACCGAGCGGAATCTGGCCCGCATCTTCGATCCCTTCTTCACCACCAAGGAGGAGGGCCAGGGCACCGGCCTCGGCCTGTCGGTCGTCTACGGGATTATTCAGCAACATCAGGGCAACATTACCGTGCAAAGCAGCCCCGGTCAGGGTACATCCTTTTTTGTCCGCCTTCCCTATCCCGACGCCAAGGAACCGTAAGCAAGAGCGATGTCCAAACGCACAATCCTGGTGGTCGACGACGAGCCCATCGCCCGCGACAACCTCGCCCACATCATCGCCAAAGACGGCCACGCGGTCCGGGTGGCCGCGGACGGCCGGGAAGCCGTCGCCATTCTCCGGAAAGAAGAGGTCGACCTGGTCCTGACCGATCTGTGCATGCAAGGCATCGACGGCATGGCCGTGCTGGAGGAGGCCAAGCAGCTGTGGCCGGCCGTCGAGGTGGTGGTCATCACCGGCCACGCCAGCGTCGATACCGCGGTGGAGGCCATGCGCAAGGGCGCCTATCATTATGTGGCCAAGCCCTTCAAGATCAACGAACTGCGGGCCATCGTCGACAAGGCCCTGGAAAAGAGCCTGCTGCGGCGGGAGATCCGTTCCCTGCGGGAACAGGTCGACGCCGGCAGGGGGAGCGGGCGCATCGTCGGCCAGAGCCCCAAGATGCAGGCCCTGCGGGAAACCATCAACCAGGTGTCGCAGCTCGACTGCAACGTGCTCGTTCAAGGGGAAACCGGCACCGGCAAGGAACTGGTCGCCCGGACCATCCACGAACTCAGCCCCCGCGCCCGCAAACGGTTCGTGGCCTTCAACTGCGGCGTTTTCACCGAGGAACTGATCACCAGCGAGCTGTTCGGCTACGAGCGGGGGGCCTTCACCGGGGCCGGCAAGGCCAAGAAGGGGTTGCTGGAAATGGCGGAGGGGGGCACGGTCTTTTTCGACGAGGTCGGCGAGTTGCCGCTGGCCATGCAGGTGAAGCTGTTGCGCGTGCTCCAGGAGCGGACCCTGATCCGGGTGGGCGGCACCGAGGAGATCGCCGTGGATTTCCGGGTGCTGGCCGCCACCAACAAGGATCTCAAGCGCGAGGTCGAGGCCGGCACCTTCCGCTCCGACCTCTACTACCGGCTCGACGTGCTGACCATCGCCGTGCCGTCGCTGGCCGAGCGCAAGGAGGACATCCCCCTGCTGGCCCGCCACTTCCTCGCCAAGCATGCCCGGCCGGGCCGGCCGGTGCCGCTGCTCTCGCCCGAGGCGGAACGGCGGCTGCTCTTCTACGATTATCCCGGCAACATCAGGGAGCTGGAAAACATCGCCCAGCGCATGCTCATCACCTGCGACGGCGATGTCATCGAAGCCCAGCACCTCGCCGCCGTGTTCGGCGACAGCGAAGGGGTGGCGGTCCGCGACCAGCGCGAGGACTGGCACACCCTGGAGGAACACGAAAAACAGTACATCCTCGAAGTCCTCGACGAAGTCGAGGGTAACCGCTCGGCAGCGGTGAAGATCCTCGGCATCGACCGGGTCTCGCTCTGGCGCAAGATCAAGCGCTACGGCCTGGAGCACCCGGACACCTGAGCGGCGGCGCCCTCCCCTTTTCTCTCTTGCGGACCCGACCGCCGGTCACGAGGCCAGGATGAAGGTCGGCCGGGCGAGCCGGTCACGAGGCCAGGATGAAGGTCGGCCGGGCGAACAGGGGCTCGATGATCTCGCCGGCCTGGGCCACCAGTTGCAGCCGGATCCCCTCGACCACATCGACCTCCAGGGCCTCCACCTCCTCCTGGTTGGCCTCCGGCAAAAGCACCAGTTGCACCCCGGCCCGCTTCGCGGCCAGCACCTTTTCCCTGATGCCGCTGACCGGCAGAATGCGGCCGGTCAGGGTCATTTCCCCGGTCAGGGCCACGTCGCGCCGGGCCGCCCGCCCGGTGAGCAGCGACAGCAGGGCCGCGAAAATGGTGATCCCGGCCGAGGGGCCGTCCTTGGGGATGGCGCCGGAGGGGAAATGGATGTGGACATCGGCGTTCCTGAAAAAATATTCGGAGATGCCGAAATCGCCGGCCTTGCTGCGCAGAAAGCTGAGCGCGGTCTGGGCCGACTCGCGCAGCACCTCGCCCAGGGATCCGGTGAGGAGCAGGGTGCCCGAACCCGGCATCAGCGCCGCCTCGACGCTGATGATCTCGCCGCCGGTCTCGGCCCAGACCATGCCCGTGGCGATGCCGGGCTGGGGATCGGCCTCGGCCGCCTCCCGGCGGAACCGGCGCGGACCGAGCAGCTTGGTCACGGCCGGGGCGTCGAGCAGGGTCTGCTTGTCCTGCCGGCCGGGGGACTTGAGGCAGAGCATGGCGATCTTGCGGCAGACATCGGCGACCTGCCGCTCCAGGCCGCGCAGGCCCGATTCCCTGGTGTAGTCGTTGATCACCCGCGACAGGGCCTCGTCGGTCAGTTTGACCGCGGACCGAGACAGCCCCGCCACCTTGAGCTGCCGCGGCAGGATGAACTGCCGCGCGATGTGCAGCTTTTCCCGCTCGGTATAGCCGGTGAACTCGATGCACTCCATCCGGTCCAGCAGCGGGCCCGGCAATTTGCTCAGGTCGTTGGCCGTGGCGATGAACATGATCCGGGACAGGTCGAACGGCAGCTCCACATAGTGATCGGTAAAGTGGACGTTCTGCTCCGGATCGAGCACCTCGAGCAGGGCCGAGGCGGGATCGCCGCGGAAATCCTGGCCGATCTTGTCGATCTCGTCGAGCATGAACACCGGGTTGTTGACCCCGACCCGCTTCAGTTCGAGAATGATCCGGCCCGGCAGGGCGCCGACGTAGGTGCGGCGGTGGCCGCGCAGTTCGGCCTCGTCGCGCAGCCCGGCCAGGGAGAGGCGGATGAACTGCCGCTGCAGGGCCTCGGCGATGGCCTTGCCCACCGAGGTTTTGCCGGTGCCCGGCGGACCGGTGAAACAGAGGATCGGCCCCCTGCCCATCTGGACGAACAGCTTCTTCTCCAGCACGTCCTTGACGGTGCGCCGCAGTTCATCGAGGTTGACGGGTTTGCCCAGGTAATGGGCGGCCCCCTTCTTCAGGGCGTCCACCGCCGAGCTGACCGTGGCGAAGCCGGTGACCATGATCACCGGAATTTCCGGGGCAATGCGGTTGATCTGCTCCAGCAGCTCGATGCCGTCCATCTGCTCCATCTTCAGGTCGGTGACCACCAGATCGATCTCGTCGCGGGCCATCACCTCCAGGGCCTCGGCCCCGTTGGCGGCACCGTGGCAACTGTATCCCTCCCTGCCGAGGACATGCATCAGGTTGGTGCGGGCGATCTCCTCGTCGTCGACCACGAGGATGGTCTGGGTGGCCTTGCTGCACAGGGTCTTCGCGGCCAGGAATTCGAGAATCCGCTGCTTGACCTGGGCCAGGCCGTAGTGCCGGGTATCGAGCACGGACTGGGCTCGGGCCAGGTCGAGCTTGCACTGGCTGGAAACGTTCCACGGCAGCGACAGCAGCAACTCGATGTAGTTGATGCCCACCGAATATTCGGCAATGGCCGCATCGGTCTTCTCCAGCTTGTCCAGTTCGCCGGCAACCGCCTCCATGACCTCATGGGGGAGCTGCGCCTCCCCTGCCCGCGCCCGGAGCAGCTCAAGCGGTGAGGGCGCCGCCTCGGGCCGCGGCTGCGGCTCTTCGTTCTGTTCCGCCTTTTTCCTGAAAAACATAGTGCGCTCTCCTTTGCTTTTCCCGGAGAGAAAACGGCTGCGACCGCCGGGGGTGCAGGCCGCATCCCCGCAGGTACGCCGGTTGTCGTCTCCCTGTCCGGCCCTGTTTTCTTTCTATCAGGCCACCGGAACTTTGCAAGAACAATGCCGCGCGCCTCCCGCGGGCCGCGGGCCGCCGATCAATCCCCTCTTCAAGCCGCCTTTCCCTTCCCCCTGTTGTTCCCCATTCCGGTCCCGGCATGCGCCGGCCCGAGGCGCCCGTAACCGGGTCCGCCGGTTGCGCCCTGTTACACGCTTCAGTTGACTATTGCAAAATGCAACAGCGCTCAAGGCCCCCTGCTGCCCATTGGCGCAGGTACCGTTTCATAATGCAACAACCATCCCCCTGCGACCTACCGGGGATCAAAAACAGATTAATACATAACACCATTGAATTACATAACATTTTTCCTTGGCATGCATCTTGATTGAGCACGGGCATCACGAAACGCCAAACCGTTACCATCACGACCGCCATGCCCATCGAATCAGCCGCCATCCGCCTCAGCCAATCCGAGCCCGGTCCGAACACCGGGACTGTTGCGCCGGCCCGACCGAACGAACCGTCCTTCATCATGGCACTGACCCGCAACGGCCACATGTCCGAGCATGTCATGGAGCATGCGGTCAATCTGTCCCAGCGTCTGGGGTACGCGATTCTCGCCGTTCACGTCGACACCCTGCCCCTGTTCAATCGGGGCCGGCGCAGCCGGCTCTTTGCCGCCGCCATGGAAGAAAGCACGGCCCTGCTGGCGGAGATGGCGCAGTACCGGAGCGTGGCGGTCGAGCATCTCGGCGAATCCGGCAAGGTCGGCGACGTGGTCGGCCGGCTGTGCCGGAGCAAAAGGCGCATCGAGTTCATCGTCATCGACAAGGGCATCCGCATGGAGGAAGTGGCCCGCTCCTCGCCCGTTCCCGTATTTCCCGTCCGAACCGCCCGACACGGTCTTTTCAGCAAGACCCTTTCCCATACCCAAAAAACACAAGGAGTATTCGCCATGTCCACCAGCAGCAAAAAACGGTATGTGCGCCAGTGCGTCCTCTTCGGGGCCCTGACTTCGGCACTGTACGCCACGGTGTTCGCCTACCAGGATGTTGTCATGACCTATTTCAGCAAGGGCGGGGTCTATGCCGTCCTGCCGGTGATCACGGTCTTCGCCGTCTCCTATTTCCACGGCAACTTCACCAGCGCCTTCTGGTCCGCGCTGGGCATCGAGGCATCCAAGAAGAGCGCCGCCCGGCAGGTCGCCCCCGAGCAGAAGGTTACGGACACGGCGCCCCGGCCCGACACCCGGCCCCGGTTGCAGGTCAACGCCTAGGAGATCGCCCGGCCGTCCGGCCGCCCTTGTCGCGGCAAGCGCGACGCAGACCCATTCATGAACACACCACAGGAGCAGACACATGCACGGTCCCATCGGTGAAGTGATCCAGTTTATCGATCTCAATGCCTATACCATCATTTTCCTCTTCCTCGTCGGATTCATCGGCGGCCTGGTCAGCGGGTTCATCGGTTCCGGCGGTGCCTTCGTGCTCACGCCGGGCATGATGAGCCTGGGCGTTCCGGGCACCGTCGCCGTGGCCAGCAACATGTGCCACAAATTCCCCAAGGCCCTGGTTGGGGCGATCAAGCGCTACAAATACGGCCAGGTGGACATCAAGCTCGGGCTCATCATGGGCGTCTTCGCCGAGATCGGCGTCCAGGCGGGCATCATGATCCAGAAACACATCCTCGACACCTGGGGCCAGGCCGGCTCCAACCTCTACGTCTCCGTCATCTTCGTGCTGGTACTGGTGACGGTCGGCTCCTTCGTCATGCGCGACGCCATGCGGATGAAGCGGTCGCAGACCGAAACCGGGTCCGGGACGGGCCTGGCTAAGCGGTTGCAACAGATCGAGCTCTGGCCGATGATCCACGTCAAGGCGGCCAACCTGCGCATCAGCCTGTGGTTCCTCGTCCCGGTCGCCCTGGCCACCGGCATGCTGGCGGCCACCATTGCCGTGGGCGGATTCATCGGCGTTCCCGGCCTGATGTACATCATCGGCGTCACCAGCATCGTGGCCTCGGCCACCGAACTGGTCATCGCCTTCGTCATGGGGCTCGGCGGCACCCTGATCTGGGCCTACTACGGCATGGTCGACATCCGCCTGGTCATGATCATCCTGGCCGGCTCGCTGTTCGGGGTGCAGTTGGGCGCGATCGGCACCACCTACGTCAAGGATTACATGATCAAGTACGTCATGGCCATGATCATGCTCATCGTCGCGGTCAGCCGGTTCCTGGCCCTGCCCAAGTATCTCAACGAACTGCACCTGATCGCGGTGAACGATGCCATGGTCGGGGTCATGACCAAGATGAGTTTCGGCATCATGTGTCTGGCCCTGCTGATCGGCGCCTCGATCATCCTGGCCAGCCTGTTCAAGGCCAGACGCCTGGAAAAGGCGGCCGGCCTTGTCTGACGAACACCACCAGGAGGCCATCATGCCCGCGCGTATCGCCACCATCCTCGTCGCCCTCGATCCGGGAAGCGCCAGCAAGGCCGCTTTTCAACAGGCCCTGCGGCTGGCGCTGTTCCTCAAGGCCGAGCTGATCGCCATCTCGGTGACGCCCCGCTACGAGGGGAACATGCACCGCTGGAAGATCAGCAACGCCGAGGAACAGCTCAGCGAGCCGTTCAAGCGCTGCCTGGAAGAGGCGCGGCAGGCCGCCGCCGAGAAGGGGCAGGCCGTGCGCACCATCCACACCGTGGGCGATCCGGTCGACGAGATCCTCCGTGCCGCCGAAGAAGAGCAGGTCGGGCTGGTGCTCCTGGGCTATCCCAAGCGCACGCGGATCGAGCGGGTCCTGCTCGGCCGGACCTCGGCCAAGGTGATCGGCGGCAGCCCCTGCGACGTCCTCATGGTGCCCGAGCATGCCGAGGTCAATTTTTCGCGGATTCTCGTGGGCATAGATGGATCGGGCTTCAGCATGGAGGCCGGGCGGCGGGCGCTCGACCTGGCGCTGGCCTTCGGCGGCGAGGTCCATGCCCTCACCGTGCTCGACATCCCGGTCGAACGCGGTTTCCGTTACGGGGTGCTGGACGAGGCGCGGGGCAAGAGCTTCCCGCCGCTCCAGACCCTCGCCGGCCAGGGGGAACGCCTGGGGGTGCGGGTGGTGACCGAGATCCGGGAAGGATCGCCCTATGCCACCATCGTCAAGTACGGCACGGAAAAGAAGATCGAACTGATCGTGCTGGGCAGCTACGGCCGGACCGCCCTGGGCGATATCCTCATGGGCAGCGTGGTCGAGCGGGTGACATCCCTCTCCTCGCTCCCCACCCTGGTGGTGAAAAAAAGGTGAACGGTGCGTAGGCGCATCAGCAAGGAGGTGGACAATGACGTGGAACGTTTTCTTTGTCGGTCTGATCGCGGCCATCGGCCTGCTTCATCTGGCCACGACTGCCGTGCGGTTCGTCAGCGGCCGGCGCGACAGCCTGTCTCCGGAAGAAACCCGGATGGCGCGCACCGGCGAGCGCGGCGACTGGTATGTCTTTTTCCATTGCGCGGACCTGCTGGGCAGGGCGGCGAACAACGAGGCGCCCGGCAACGCGGTCCGGGACCGGGCCGAAGGTCCGCCGGCCCGGCAGGAAAAGGCCCGGCGCTCCCGCGCCAGGATCAGCCTGTAGCAGCCTGAACGGCCTTCAACTTCTCCGTCGGCGCGGGCGTTTTTTGGCACCGCCCTCGGGAATGCGGTTCGCGTTGGGTCCCTTGCCGCTCCGTACCGGTCTGGCCGCCCGCTTGAAATCCGTGACGAACAAATCGTCCTCGGCCCATTCGGTGGGGATGGGGTGGCCGATATAGGCCTCGATGGCCTCCAGCGACAAGGCTCCCCGTTCGTCGGCCAGGGAGATGGCCTTACCCGTGGCCCCGGCCCTGGCGGTGCGGCCGATGCGGTGCACGTAATCCTCGCTGTCTTCCGGCAGATCGTAGTTGATCACATGGGAGACCCCCTCGATATGCAGCCCCCTGGACGCCACGTCGGTGGCGATCAGCACCGGCAGCTTCCCCGCCTTGAAGTCCCGCATGATCTTCAGCCGCTTTTCCTGGGCGACATCGCCTGAAATCATGCGGCTCTTGCAGTCGTTGGCCGTCATCAGCGCCTGCAGCCGTTCGCCCTCGCGCTTGGTGTTGACGAAGATCATCACCCGCTCCATGGCCTCGCGCCGCAACAGGCCCAGCAGCAGGGAAAATTTTTCCTTGCTGGCCACGTGGTAGAGCACCTCCTCGATATTGGCGGCGGTGAGCTGGTCGGCATCCACCCGCACCTCTTCCGGCATGTTCATGAACTCGTAGGCCAGCTCCATCACCCGGTGGTTGAGGGTGGCGGAGAACATCAGGTTCTGGCGGCGGTCATAGGGCGGCAGGCTTCGGAGGATGTAGCGCAGGTCGCCGATGAAGCCCAGGTCGAACATGCGGTCGGCCTCGTCGATCACCAGCATGTCGACGGCCTTGAGGCTGCACACCTTCTGCTTGAGATAATCGATCAGCCGGCCCGGCGTGCCGATGACGATGTCGACCCCGGCGCGCAGGGTCTCGCGCTGCTTCTGGTAATCGACGCCGCCGTACACGGCCAGGATGGAAAAGCCGCAGTGGGCGCCGAGCAGGCGGGCATCGTGTTCGATCTGCACCACCAGTTCCCTGGTCGGGGCCAGGATGAGGGCGCGTGGCTGGCCGCCGCCGCCCGCCTGCCGCAGAAGCCGGTCGAACAGGGTGATCAGGAAGGCGGCCGTCTTGCCGGTGCCGGTCTGGCCCTGGCCGGCCACGTCTTTGCCCCCGAGGGTGAGGGGCAGGGTCAGGGCCTGGATCGGGGTGCATTCGGTGAAACCCGCCTCGTCAATCCCCTGGCTGAGGGGTTCGGGCAGGGTCAGGGCTTGAAAAAGCATTCAACTCCTTTTTGGTTCGTGGTGGCGCCGCCGCGGTCGCGAGCCTGTCCGGAAGGCAGGGCCGTTCCGGCCGGCCCGGCTGCGAGGCGGCTGATGGGTAATGGGTCTGCGGTTTAAATCCCTCAATCGACCCGGAAGTTGAGGAGCACGGAATCGCGGGAGGGAAAGAACTGGCGGTAGGCGGTGCTCGATTTCTCCAGCATGATCTTCGCCGCCCTGACCGCGTCGGTGTCCTTGTACTTGTCGGAAAGGTAAATGATCTCGTTGATGCCGGCCTGGATGATGACCTTGGTGCATTCGTTGCAGGGAAACAGGGCCACGTAGAGGCGGCAGTCGCGCAAATCGTAGGTGATCGAGTTCAGGACCGCGTTCAGTTCGGCATGGCAGACATAGGGATACTTGGTGTCGAGATAGTCGCCCTCCCGCGCCCAGGGCAGCTCGTCGTCCGAACAGCGCCAGGGAAAGCCGTTGTAGCCGACGCCGACGATCTTGTTCTGGCTGTTGGCCACGCAGGCGCCCACCTGGGTGTTGGGGTCTTTGGAGCGGTGGCCGGAGAGGATGGCCACGGCCATGAAGTATTCGTCCCAGGAGAGGTAATCGGTGCGCTTGGTGGTCATGGGGTTTCCCCCGCGCTCTGTCGGGCCTGCTGTTCCTTGAACTGCCGCCGCCGCTGCCGCCAGTCCGGGGCGATGCCCGCCGCCTTCTCGACGAATTTCCTGATGGCCTGAAAATAGAGCGGTCCGGCCTCGGCAATGAGCGAATTGTGATCGGCTCGGGGCACGATCTGCAGTTCCTTATTTTTGGCCCCGCTCTCGGCCTGGAGGGTTTCGGCCTGCCACAGCGGGATCAGTTGGTCGTACTGGCCGTGGAGGATGAAGGTCGGCTTGGCGATCCGGGCGATCTTGCCGCCGTTGTTAAAGGTCTGCTCCTCGCCGATGCCCATGCCGGCGAGGTCGATGCCGAGCACCTTGGCCAGCGGCAAAGTCCTGGCGAATCCGGACTCGATGATCAGGCCGCCGATGGCCTCCTCGTGGGTGGAGGCCACATCGATGGCACAGGCGCTGCCCAGGGACCGCCCCATGACGAACAGGGCGCCGGTGTAGCCGTGGCCGGCCAGCCAATCCTTCAGGGCGAGGAACACGGTGTTGCCGTCCGGCAACAGGGTGCTGGTCAGGGGCGTGCCAGTGCTCCAGCCGTAGCCGCGGTATTCGGTCACCAGGAAATTGAGGTTTTCCCGGACGTACATCGGGCCGACCTCGTCGTAATCGGGAATGATCTCGCCGTTGCCGTGGAAAAAAATCAGGGTGGGCGAGGTCGGGGCATGGCTGTACAGCCGGCAGGCGATGGTCACGTCGGCGGCGACCGGAACGTCGATGTCGATGGCGCCTGCGGGCGGCGTGTTCCTGGCCACCTTGAGAGGGTGAAAGAGCAGTTGGGTGATTTCTGGTCGGTCCATGTGGGTAAGCATCGCAGACGGATGGATGGGGGTTGACTGTTCCGCCCGACAGGTGGCAATCAGGAGCACGAGCGCCAAGCCCGCCACGCCGGTGCGGCGTTGCCGCCACCTGCCGGCGCGCGCCCGGCACAGGCGACATGGCCGAACGGGCACGGGATGCTGGGAACCGGAGCGCATGGCGGGCACGAACGAACGGGGGTCGGGGACTGAAGCCACAATCGGGTCATGTTTTCCTGCGGTATCGATCACCGCTCCTTACCCCAAGTTGCCGTCTTTGTCAAAATGTCGTTCTTCCGCGCAGGAAAAGATGGGCCGCGGCTCCCGTCGTCGTCCCCGGACGTCCCCACCGCCCCGGTTGCTTGCGGGGCGCCTGCCACGGTCGCCGCGTCGAGACCGCTTGCATTCCTGCCGGAATGTTTTTACTGTGGTGGACAGGATCACCCTGCGCACCCGGCGCCGCCAATCCCCAAGGCGCCACAGCCATTCGACAAAAAACGGGATGCCTCGACACCTCCTTGCCGCCGTTCTGGCTCTGCTCCTCGTTGCCGCTCCGGCCACGGCCGAAAACGGGGCAAACGGAGAGCATCACCCGCAGTTGGCCAGCCCGGCGACCGGGGCCAGGCTCGCCGTCCCGAAGCGCCCGCTCACCCGCGCAAAAAAGGGCCGGACGAGTCCGTTCGTCTACCTGGCCGGGATGATCGCCGCCAACGAATACGTATTCAACTCCTTCACCGATCTCGGCCTGGGCGCGTTTAATCCGGACATCATCGACCGCGTTCTCGCCACCCCGGACACGCACTGGGCCTTTGGCCGGCTTGAGCGGTCCCTGCCCGTCGGCAAGCGTCTGCCGGCGGCCTTCTCACCTTCCGGCAACGACACCGCCGGGCGGTCCGTCGGTGCCAAAGGCGGGCCATCCACCCCGTTTTTCGGCGATCCGTTCAGATCTCTTCCCGGACTTGAGCCCCCGATCTCCATCGGCATGGACGCCGGCTTCGGGGCAGACCCAATCCTGGCCTCACGCAACGGGTCGCACGGTCCGACCGGCGGCGACCTCAGCGCCGGCGGCGGCAATTCCAGCCGGGTTCCCCTGGCCTATCGCTACGCCATGGACAAAAAGACCTCGGTCAATGCCGGGGTGACGTGGATTCAGGATCTCGGCGACGCCACGGGTATGGAGCCCTCCCTGAACGAACCGGGGAGCGACGGCTCGGCCACCAACAGACTGCCCGGCGTGAACCTGAACCTGGGGGCGAGCTACAAGGCGCTGACCCTGACCGGCGGCTACATCCATGCCCTGGACAACCGCACCTCGACCGAGCTTGCCCTGGCGGGCGAAGAGAGCGATCCCGTGGCCTGGAGCAGCGAACTCGCCTATTCCACGGAACTCCTGCGCCGGGAAACGACCCTGGCCGTGGGGTACCAGCGGTCCTCGGAGGCCCTGCACGCCTATCTGCCCGAGGAGCGCTACCGGACCAGGGCCTCCGTGGCCCTCTCCGATTCCACCGTGTTCAGCCTCGAATATTACCTGGACAGGGAAGACGACATGGCCGACAACGGCGATACGGACGGCTACGGCATCACCACCAAGATCGGTTTCGGTTTCTGAACGGCGACACTGGCGGAACGCCGGAGGGATGCGTTCGAGCCCATGGACAGGCGGGAAACCGTGAGTCTACGCGCCCGGGCCGCAGCCGGAAACGACTCAGGCGGCCCGAACGGCCCAGGCCAGATCCGCAGTGCCCTCCGCGAGCCGCAGGGTCAGCTGTTCCCGAATGGCGACACCGGCAACCTGGTCGATCTCCTCGTCGCCGACATAGACGATCACCTCCACCGGGCGGCCGGGGCCGGCTTCCCGCTGGATGGCGATGTCGGCGCAGACCTCGACCCCCGGATACTGCGCCTCGAGATAATCGACGATGATCTGCCCCCGCGTGTCGGCGAGATTGTCGGCGCTCCGTTCAACGTCGAACCCCTCTTCCTGAAACAAATTGCCGGCCATGATGCAGTCGGCCACAATAATACGTGTAATCGCCACTTGTCCGCTCCTTTGCGCGCGTGCATCCCGCATGGTTTCGTGCTGTTCTTCCGGAAACAGCTCTATACCACAGAGCGGCCGCGCGGCCAAGCAGGAAGGCGCGGCACGGCCATCAGGCCGGATTCTTCCGGCAGGGGTGTGCTCCCCGACGGCCGACGGCCACCCCCCTTTTTTCTATGCGGACGGGGGGAGATGCTCTATAGTACGCGGCATGAACATCATCCGCGTACGCGAGGCGGCGGTCATGGCGCCTCGACACGCGAATCCGAAAAGGACTGGCTGGAATTTTGCAGTATCGTCAAGGCACTCGAACCGCCGATGGACCCGCCCTCCATGGTCCGGGACCATCCTGCCGTTCGATCGTGTGCCGCTCCCAACCAATCTTTGCACTTCATGAGGAAACGATGAAATACCTTGCCACCGCAACCGGCGTCATCACGATCCTGTTGACCATGCTGCTGGGCGAAGCCGCCGCCGGCGTCTCGATCAGCGTCGGCGAACCCGGATTTTACGGCCGGATCGACATCGGCAACTTTCCGCAACCGCGGCTGGTCTACGCCGAACCGATAATCGTCCGGCGCGTCACGACCTGGTACCCGCCGATCTATCTGCGGGTGCCGCCCGCCCACGTCAAGCACTGGTACAAACACTGCAATGCGTACAACGCCTGCGGCCGGCCGGTCTACTTTGTCGACGACGCCTGGTACCGCGATGTGTATGCCCCCCGCTACCGGGAACACCATCGCGTCGTGGTGCCTCCTCCTCCGCCCCGCAGACCGACCTACTACGAATACCGCAAGTATGAGCACAGACCGCCGAAAAAGGTCTACATCCGTGATGAACGCCCCAAGAGCGACCATCGCCGTGACCACCGGGACGACCATCGGGGTCGCAGATAACCGGCGGCGCGGTGCGCCATTCACCCGCGCGGGACAGACCCCGCCGCCATCGCGGGTGCGGCTCGCCCTCCCGGCGCTGTGGCTGCTGGCGCTCGTGCTGTGCCCCCACCCCCTGTTCGCCAGGGATGCCATCACCTGGATGGAGGTGAGCATGCCGCCCTACCTCATCCAGGAAGGGTCGGCAAAGGGGCAGGGGTACGGCGACGTGGTCACCGCCATCCTCCGGGAGAACCTGCCCGAGTACGACCACTACACCATGGTCACCAACGTGGTCCGCCATTTTCAGAAATTCAGGGATGGGGAAAAGGTGTGCAGCGTGGGGTTGTACCGGACGCCGGAACGGGAAGCCTTCATGTATTTTTCCATTCCCAGCCTGTTGACCATGCCCGCGGTGCTCATCATCAGGAAGGACAGGCACGCCGATTTCGGGGCAACGGCGAGCGTCAGGCTCGATGATCTCCTCACCCGGCAGGTCGTCATCGGCCTGAGCAAGGACCGCTCCTATGGCGCGGAAATCGATGCCGTGCTCAAACGGCACCGGGGCGGGGAGCAATTGCTGTATTACGGCGGTCAGGAACTTGCCGGCAACTATTTCAGGATGCTCATGCGCAACCGGGTCGACGGCCTGATCGGCCTGCCGGACGAGGCCATGTATCATGCGGAAAGAATGGGCCTGCGGGATCAGCTCATGACCCTGCCCCTCGAGGAGAACCGGCACAGTTACGCGGGCTGGCTCTGCACCGTGGGCTGCTCGAAAAACGCCTGGGGCGAGGCGGTCATCGACAGGATCAACGCCATCCTGGTCCAACAACGGCCGACGGCGCGCTACCGGGCCGCCTACGAACGCTGGCTTGATGGCGCCACTCTGGAGCGGTACCGTGCCGTCTACCGCGAGGTTTTTCTCACCGCCCTGCCCCCTTCGGTTCCGGCCCGGTAATCTTGGCCGGAACAGCCGTAAGAAGGGAATTCCTACTTGCTCTTGCGCTTGGCGATCTTTTTCGAAAACTGCTTTTTGTACAGCCGTCGGGCCTCGGCCAGCCGCTTCTCGCTTTTCTCGATCAGCAACTCCTGGGCCGAGCGCTTTTCCTCCCTGGCCTCGGGCCGCCGCTGCACGTAGCCGCCATCGGGCTGCATCTCCCAGGCCCCGCGCCGGTCGCCCAACTGTAGATTGAGGATTTCCCGCAACTGCGCCTGCAAGGTCGGCGCTTCCACCGGCGCCATCACCTCCACCCGTCGATCCAGATTGCGTTTCATCAGGTCGGCCGAGCCGATGTAATATTCTTCCTGGCCATTGTTGCGGAAATAGTAGATGCGCGAATGCTCGAGAAAACGGCCGACAATGGACACCACCCGGATGTTGTCCGACAGGCCGGCAATGCCGGGCCGCAACAGACAACTGTCGCGGATGATCAGGTCCACCCTGACCCCGGCCTGCGAGGCCTGGTACAGCGCCGCGATCACGTCCATGTCGGTGAGGGCGTTGCTCTTCAACTGGATCAGTCCCTGGTTGCCCTTGCCCTGATGCTCGATCTCCCGTTTGATGTTTTCCAAAAGCGTCTTTTTCAGAATCCGGGGTGAAGGCAGCAGTTTCTTGTAATTCCGTGCCGGCGCATAGCCAAGGGTGAGGAAATTGAAGAACTCGGTGAGGTCGTTGCAGACGTCGGGGGCGCAGGTGAGCAGACCGAGGTCGCTGTAGGCCCGCGCCGTGCCGGCGTGGTAGTTGCCGGTGCCGATGTGGGCGTAGCGTTTGAGGCCGTTGTAGTCGCGGCGGACCACGAAAATGACCTTGGAATGGGTCTTGAGGCCGACCACGCCATAGGTGACGTGGACGCCGGCCTCTTCCAGGTAGGTGGCCCAGTGGATATTGGCCGACTCGTCGAAACGGGCCATCAGCTCGACCACCACCGCCACCTGCTTGCCGTTGCGGGCCGCGTCGAGCAGATACTGGATGATCTGCGAGTTGGCCGAGGTCCGGTACAGGGTCATCTTGATCACCAGCACCTTGGGGTCGGTGCTGGCCTCCCTCAAAAACCGCTCCACCGAGGAGCTGAACGACTCGTAGGGGTGCTGGAGCAAGAACGGCCCCTCTTCCCGGATCAGGTGGAAGATGTTCGGAAAATCGCCGGCGAGCCTGTAGTGGTCGAGGGGCTGGTGGGGCGGATAATGGAGTTCGGGCTTGTCGATGGCCACGATCTCCATCAGGTCGCGCTTGGCCATGATGCCATCAACGGTGAACACGTCGTGGCGGGAATTGATGCCCAACTGCGAGGCCAGCATGCCCCGGTGCTGCCGGGTCATGGCCGGATCGACCTCGAGCCGGACCACCTCGGCGAACTTGCGATCCTGGAGCGCGGTTTCGATCATGGACAGCAGATCGATGGCCTGGTCCGGCCACTGCTCGGTGATGGCGTTGCGGGTCACCCGGAACAGTTCGCAGCTCTCGATCACCATGCCGGGAAAGATGATTTCCAGGTTGTTGGCGATCACGTCCTCGAACAGAACATACACATGCCTGGCCGGATCGACCCGGATGAAGCGCGGGATGCCGGTGCCGGTGGTGGGTATCTTGATCCGGTTGAGGTAGACATGGTCGTCGTTGCTGTGCCGGGTGGCGACCAGGAGGTTCAGCGACAGGTTGGAGATGAAGGGAAAGGGATGGGCCGGGTCCATGCCCTGCGGGGTGAGCAGAGGGTAAATGGAGTCGCGGAAGTAGCCGGCCATCTGCTGGCGCTGCTGCTCGTCGAGTTCGCCGTACTTGAGGATGCGGATCTCCTGGGCGGCCAGGCGGGCGAGCAGTTCGCGTTCCATGGCCTCCTGCCTGTCCAGGAGATCGCGGATGATGGCGTAGCTCTCGTCGATCTGCTGCTGCGGCGTCCGCCCGTCGATGGACAGCAGCTTCAGACCGGCGCCGACCTGCTGCTTGAGGCCTCCGATCCGCTTCATGAAGAACTCGTCGAGGTTGGAGCCGATGATCGACAGAAAAAAGACGCGCTCAAGCAGCGGATTGCGCTCGTCCGTGCTTTCGTGAAACACCCGCCGGTTGAATTCGAGCCAGGTCAGCTCGCGGTTGAGGTACCATTCCGGCGAAGAGAGATCGAACACCTTCTCCTTTTTTCCGGCCGCGCCGTTTTTCGATTCGGGCGACCTGGCCCCCGCTTCCCCTTTCATCTCTAAACCAGCCATTGCCTCCTCCCCATCGAGAGCTTTGCGGTATTTCTGTAAAAATCAATCATACCGCAGTCCAGGGACAGGAGGGTAGCAATTTTTCCGCCCGCCGTGACCGGGGCGCGGGTAATCTGCCGGGAGCAGATCCGCACCGGCGCCCTACAGAGGGGCACGGCGTGGCTGGTGCCGCCAGGGAAGACGAGAGGCGGTCCCGGAAAGAGTCAGCTCCCGGTCAGGGCGGCGACGATCCAGCCGAGCAGGGAACCGGGGAACAGCCCCAGGCCGAGGGCGCCCGCCAGGCACAGGCCTAAGGCGGCGGTCATGCCCGGCGAGAAGGTCAGACTGACGGGGGCCTCGGCCTCGCTCATGTACATCAGGCGGACCACCCGCAGGTAGAAATAAGCCGAGATGGCGCTGAACAGGACCGCGCCGACCACGGTGAGGGTGTAGCCGGCGGTGAAGGCGGCCTTGAGCAGGTAGAACTTGCCTATGAAGCCGCCGGTGGGGGGAATACCGGTGAGGGAGAAGAGAAAGACCAGCATCAGGGCGGCAACCACCGGGTGGCGGGTCGCGAGCCCCTTGCAGTCGTCGATCGACTCGCGGGACTGCCCCGGCGCGGCCAGCAGCATGAGCACGGCGAAGGCGCCGAGGTTCATGAACAGATAGACCACCAGATAGGTCATGGTGGCGGCCATGCCTTCGGCGGTGCCGGGCAGAAGGCCGAGCACGGCGTAGCCGGCATGGGCGATGGAGGAATAGGCCAGCATCCGCTTGAGGCTGTGCTGGCAGAGGGCGGTGATGTTGCCCACGGCCATGGTCAGCAGGGCCAGCACCGCCAGGATCGGACCCCAGTGGCCCTGCAACTGCGGCAGGCCCTCCAGCAGCATCCGGCCGAAGATGGCGAAGCCGGCCGCCTTGGGACCAACCGACATGAAGGCGGTCACCAGGGTCGGCGCCCCTTCGTACACATCCGGGGTCCAGAGATGAAAGGGCGCCACCGCCACCTTGAAGCACAGGCCGGCCAGAAGCAGGCCGAGCGCGGCCAGCAGGGCCGGGTTGGCGGCCAGGTTCCGAGAGGCGATCAACTCGGCGATCCGACCGATGTCGGTGGTGCCGGTGAGTCCGTAGAGGAGCGACATGCCGAACAACAGCAGGGCTGAGGCAAAGGCACCCATGAGGAAGTACTTGATCGCCGCCTCGCTGGTCCGCTGCTCCCGCTTGTGCAGGCCCACCAGGGCGTAGACCGGCAGGGCCATCAGTTCCAGGCCCAGGTAGAGCACCATCAGGTCGCCGGCCGAGGCCATGAGCAACATGCCCACCAGGGAAAAGAGGAGCAGGCTGTCGTATTCGCCCTGGCGCGGACCGATGAGCCGCCGGAACTGTCCGGCCATCAAGGTGGTCAAAATGACCGCGCCCAGGCAGATGACCTTGAAGACCTTGGCATAACCGTCGGCCAGGAACATGCCGCCGAAGGCCGTGACGGGCTGTGCCGCCAGGATCATGGCCAGGGCGGTCAGGCAGCCGAGCACGGTCAGCCAGGGCAGCAGCTGCCGCTGGCGGGGCAGAAACAGGTCGCAGCCGATCAGCAGCACGCCGATGCCGATGAGCAGCAGTTCGGGCAGGATGGGTTCCAGGGCGGTCCAGCTGACAGCCGCAGTGTGTATCATGGTTGGTCCTCGTTCAGATGCACGTGAGATCGTCGCCGGTTACGGGAGATATGAAGTGAGGGGCGGCAACACCGGTCCGGCCAGACCCACGCCATGGACCTGATCGAGCAGATGCCCCACCGAGACATGCAGGAAGCTGAGCAGGGCGTTGGGATAGAGGCCGATCCACAGGATCAGCACCGCCATGGGCGCCAGGGTGAGGATCTCCCGCAGGTTGAGCTGGATCAGCCCCCGCATGCCGTCCCGTACCTCGTTGAAAAAGATGCGCTGGTACAGCCAGAGCATGTACCAGGCCCCGAGGATCAGGCCGGAGGCGGCGATCACCGCGGCCCAGGGCTGGCTCTCGAAGCCGCCGAGCAGAATGAGAAATTCGCCGATGAAGCCGTTGGTGCCGGGCAGGCCCACCGCCGCCAAGGTGAAGAGCAGGAAGAAGCCGGCAAAGACCGGCATGGTCGAGGCCAGGCCGCCGTAGGCCGCGATTTCACGGGTGTGGGTGCGCTCGTAGATCATGCCCACGGCGAGGAACAGGGCGCCGGTGACCAGGCCGTGATTGATCATCTGCAGGATGGACCCTTCCAGGCCGCGCTGGTTCAGGGCGAACAGGCCCAGGGTGACGAAACCCATGTGGCTGACCGAGCTGTAGGCGATCAACCGTTTCAAATCGGTCTGGGCCAGACAGATAACGGCGCCGTAGACGATGGCGATCACCGACAGGGCCAGCATGGGCAGCATCATCTGCTGGGTGGCGTCCGGCAGGATGGGCAGGGAGAAGCGCAGGAACCCGTAGGCGCCCATCTTGATCAGCACGCCGGCCAGGATGACCGAACCGGCGGCCGGGGCCTCGGTGTGGGCGCCGGGCAGCCAGGTGTGCACCGGCCACATCGGCACCTTGACCGCGAAGGCGGCGAAAAAGGCCCAGAAGAGAATCAGTTGCAGCTTGAGCGGATAGGCCTGCCCGGCCAGCTTGAGGATGTCGAAGGTGCGGCCGCCGTGCTGATAGAGAAGAATGATCCCGACCAGCATCAGCAGGCTGCCCACCAGGGTGTAGAGAAAGAACTTGACGGTGGCGTAGATCCGGTTGGGGCCGCCCCAGATGCCGATGATCAGGAACATCGGGATGAGCATGGCCTCCCAGAAGATGTAGAACAGGATAAAATCCGTGGCGCAGAACACGCCCATCATGGCCCCTTCGAGGAGCAGCATGGCAATGAAGAATTCCGGCACCTTGTCGCCGATCGACTCCCAGGACACCAGCACCGACAGGACGATGATCAGGGCGGTGAGCAACAGAAAAAGGATGCTGATGCCGTCGATGCCGAGGCTGTAGTTGATGTGCAGGGCGGGAATCCAAGGATGCTGCTCGACGAACTGCATCACGTGGGTGGATTTGTCGAACAGCAGGACCAGCGGCAGGGTCAGCAACAGTTCGACCAGGCTGACGAAAAAGGCCATCAGCCGGATGGTGGCGGTCTGCTGCCGGGGGACGCACAGCAGGGACAGCCCGCCAAGGATGGGGAAGAAGATCAGGATGCTGAGCAGGGGCATGGACATCGCGAAGGGTTCCGTAAGGGTTCGGGGTTAGAGGCCGATCAGCAGCACCGCCACCAGGGCCAGGGCGCCGCCGCCCATCCAGGCGAGGTAATGCGCCACCTGGCCGTCCTGCAGCCGCCGCAGCCGCTCGGCAAAGGCGCCGATGGCCTTGGGCAGCCCGTTGACCACGCCCTCGATGCAGGCCATATCGACGATCCGCAGCACCACCTTGCGGCTGAAGGCCAGGGTCGGCTTGACCAGGATAGCGTCATACAGTTCGTCGATATAGTACTTGTTCAGCAGCAAGCGGTAGACAAAGGCCAGCCGTTCGGCCGCCAGGCTGGGCAGCTGTGGCTTCAGGCGGTACAGATAGTAGGCTAGGCCGATGCCGCAGACTCCGGCCAAGATCGAGCTGCCCATGAGCAGGGCCTCGGTGGCGGCGGAGACATGGACATGGGGATGGCCGAGCACTGGTTCGAGAAAGTGGGCCCAGTGGTTGTCGCCGCCCAGCAGCGCGGGCACGCCGAACCAACCTGCCGTGACCGCGCCGACGGCCAGCAGCATCAGGGGCACGGTGACCACCGCCGGCGATTCGTGCAGATGGTGGCGCTGCTCCTCGGTGCCGCGGAATTCGCCGTGGAAGATGAGAAACAGCAGGCGGAAGGAATAGAAGGCGGTCATGAAGGCCACCAGGGTGCCGACGGCCCAGGCGAATTTGCCGGCGGCCAGATCGGTGTTGAAGGCCATGAGCAGGATTTCGTCCTTGCTGAAAAAGCCGGCCAGGCCGGGCACGCCGGCAATAGACAGGGAGGCGAGGAGAAAGGTCCAGTAGGTGATGGGCATTTTCTCTTTCAACCCGCCCATGGAGCGCACGTCCTGTTCGTGGTGCATGCCGAGGATCACCGAGCCGCAGCCGAGAAAGAGCAGGGCCTTGAAATAGGCGTGGGTGAACAGGTGAAAGATGCCGGCCGAATAGGCGCCGACGCCGCAGCCGATGAACATGTAGGCCAACTGGCTCACCGTGGAATAGGCCACCACCCGCTTGATGTCGGTCTGGACCAGGGCGATGGTGGCGGCGAACAGGGCGGTGACCGCGCCGAGCACGGTGATCAGGTTGAGCGTCGCCGGCGAGAGGGCGAAGATCGGGTTGCAGCGGGCGATCAGGAAGACGCCGGCCGTGACCATGGTGGCGGCGTGGATCAGAGCACTGACCGGGGTCGGTCCCTCCATGGCATCCGGCAGCCAGACATGGAGCGGGATCTGGGCCGACTTGCCGATCGCCCCGCAGAAGAGCAAAAGCGCGATCAGGGTGGCCGCGTTGACCCGGCTGCCGAACAGATTGATCGTCTGCCCTTCCAGTTCGCCCACCCGGCCGAACACCTCATGGTAATGGAGGCTGCCGAACAGGGTGAAGACGAGAAACAGGCCGAGGAGAAAGCCGAAATCGCCGAAACGGTTGACGATGAAGGCCTTCTTGCCGGCATCGGCAGCCGACCGCTTGTTGTAATAAAACCCGATCAGCAGGTAGGAGGACAGGCCCACAGCCTCCCAGCCGAAAAAGAGCTGGAGGAAGTTGTTGCCCAGCACCAGCATGAGCATCGAGAAAGTGAAGAGGCTCAAGTAGGCGAAAAAACGGTAATAGCCCTCCTCGCCCTTCATGTAGCCCACCGAGTAGATGTGCACCAGCGAGCTGACGCTGGTGACCACGATCAGCATCACCGCGGTCAGTTGATCGACCAGAAAACCCACCGAAACGTTCAAGTTGCCCGACTGGATCCAGGTGTAGATGTCCTGGTTGATGATCACGCCCGACTGCACCCGGAAAAAGGCGGCCAGGGCGCAGCAGAAGGAAAGCAGCACCGCGACGATCGGCAGCCAGTGGGCCCGCGCGCCCCAGCGCCTGCCCACGAGCAGGGTGATGACGAATGAGGCCAGCGGCAACAGCGGAATGGCAAGCAGGGAGGCCGGCATGTTCTTATCCCTTGAGGTGGTTGATGGTGTCGACGTGCACGCTGCGCCGGCTCCGGTAGAGGGCGATGGCAATGCCGAGTCCGATGGCGGCCTCGGCCGCGGCCACGGTGATGATGAAAAAGGTGAAGGCCTGGCCGCGCACGCTGTCGAGGAAATGGCTGAGCGCCACCAGGTTGAGGTTGACGCCGTTGAGCATCAGTTCGATGGACAGGAACATGATGATCACGTTGCGCCGGGTGAGAAAGCCACAGACCCCGATGCAGAACAAAATGGCCGCCAGGGCCAGGTACCAGGACAGGGGAATCACCGGAGCACCTCCTTGCCGTCGGCCCCGGACTCAGGGGCGTCCGCGCCGTTCTCGTCCCGCCGCGCCAGCACCAGGCCGCCGATCAGGGCCACCAGCAGGATCAGGCCGGCGATTTCGAAGGGCAGCAGATAACTGGTATACAATTCCTGGCCCAGGGCCTTGGTGTGGGTCGCCTCACGGATGGCCGCCACGGTCCAGGCACTCTTCTCGCCCAGGCTGAAGGCGGGGATCGTGGCGATCAGGCCCACGGCCAGGCCGGCGGCGATGATCCGGCCGAGCCAGGCGTTGGGCACGAAGGCGGTCAAATGGAGTTCTTCACGCAGGCTGACCAGGAAGAGTACGAACAGATAGAGCACCAGGATGGCGCCGGCGTAGACGATGATCTGCACCGCGGCCAGAAACTCGGCGTTCAGGGTCAGATACAGGCCGGCCATGTGGAAAAAGAGCACCAGGACCATGAGCACGCAATGGACCGGGTTGCGCAGGCTGATGGCCAGAAGGCCGCTGACGACGATCATCAGGGCGCAGTAACCGAAAAAGAGCTGGAGAAACATCGGCGCCTTCCTCAAGATTGTTCCGGGGGGAGATGCTGCCGCCACTTCCGCCCCACCACCTGCTGCTCGCCGCTCCATTCGGGCGGCACCGGCAACCGTTTCGGGCCGGTCAGATTGCGCTCGGCCTGGCCGCGCGGCCGCCAGAACGGATTGACGTATTCCTTGACCGGCTTATCCATCTGGGCCACGAATCGGTCCCAGTTGGCCAGCAGCTGTTCCCTGGTGAAATAGAGCGAGGGCCGCTCGTAGCGGCTGTATTCGTACACCTCGGTGAGAACGATGGCGTTCACCGGGCAGACCTCCTCGCAGTAACCGCAGTAGACGCAGCGCAGGGCCTCGATCCGATAGCAGTCGATCACCCGGCGGCTGCCCGGCTCCTTGTCCTTGTGCGAGCGGATGCGGATGCAGCGCGACGGACAGACCATGGCGCAGCGCATGCAGCCGATGCACTTGCAGTCACCGGTGGCCGGGTCGCGCACCAGGGCGTGCTGGCCACGGAAACCGGGGCGGATCTGCGGCCGCTCGTCGGGATACTGGCGGGTGATCGGCCTGGAAAAAAGCCGTCTCAGGGTCAGACCCATGCCCTGGAGGATCTCGGTCTGAAAGATCGTGCCCAGCCAGCTGCGCCGGGGTTTGTATTGAATCTGCATGGTTTTCCTTGTTTATCCCCCTATGTGAGGATCGCCTTCATGCAGGCGGTGAAAACGATGTTCGCCAGCGCCAGCGGGATGAGCACCTTCCAGCCCAGCCCCATCAACTGATCGTAGCGGTAGCGCGGCAGGGTGGCCCGGATCCAGATGAACACGAACATGAACAGGTAGATCTTGAGCACGAACCACAGCGGCGGGAAAAAGGGCACGGCAAAGGGACCGTTCCAGCCGCCGAGGAAGCAGATGGTGGCAATGGCGGCCATCACCATCATGCCGATGTATTCGGCCATGAAGAAGATGGCGTAGCGCATGCCGCTGTACTCGGTGGAGTAGCCGGAAACCAGTTCGGTTTCCGCTTCGGGCAGGTCGAAGGGCACCCGGTTGGTCTCGGCCAGCATGCTGATGAAGAAGACAAAGAAACCGATGCACTGCGGCATGAGATACATGCCGAGGAAGCGGTCGCCCTGGGCCTCGACGATGGCGCTCAGGTTGAGCGAGCCGGCCATGAGCATCACCCCCACCAGGCTCAGGCCCATGCTGATCTCGTAGCTGATGACCTGGGCCATTGAGCGCATGCCGCCCAGAAAACTGTACTTCGAGTTCGACGACCAGCCAGCCAAAACCACGCCGTAGCTGGCCAGCGAACTCATGGCGAAGATGAACAGGAGGCCGATGTCGATGTCGGCCAGCACCCAGCCCCTGGCAAAGGGCAGCACCGCCAGCGAGGTCATCATCGCCACCAGGCAGATGATGGGCGCGGCCAGGAAGGTCGGCCGGTCGGCGTTCTCGGGGATGATGTCCTCCTTGAAGAAGGACTTGATGCCGTCGGCGATGGGCTGGAGCAGGCCGTGCCAGCCGATCCGCATCGGCCCCAGCCGCACCTGCATGTGCCCGATGATCTTGCGCTCGAAATAGGTCGCGTAGGCCACATGGAGCATGACCACCACAAAGAGGATCACGATCCACACGAGCATGAGCAGGATATCCATACCATTCCTCGGTCAATCAGAACATTCGGTTCGAAAAAAATACAATCAGCGGTCGGACTCGCCCAGCACCACGTCCAGGCTGCCGATGTTGGCGATCAAATCGGCGATCAGCTCGCCCCTGGCAATCGCGGCCAGGGCGCCGATGTGGATGAACGAGGGCGAGCGGATGTGCATCCGGTAGGGCCGGTTGTTGCCGTCGGAGATGAAATAGAAGCCGAGTTCGCCCTTGGGCACTTCGGTGGCCACGTAAACATCGCCGGAAATATACAGGTTGCGGTCGCGGACCAGCTTGATCAGGCCGGTGCCGTAGACATTGGTCCCGGCCTCGATGCGGGCCGGCACCTTGTTGGGCATGACCAGGTCCGGGGCGTCCGGGCCGGCGATCGGGCCGGGCGGCAGTTGATCGATGCACTGCTGGATGATCCGCGCCGACTGGTGCAGTTCCTCCATGCGGCAGCGGTAGCGGGCGTAGATGTCGCCGTCGCTGCCCAGGGGCACCTCGAAATCGACCAGGGCGTAGGCGTCGTAGGGCTGGTGCTTGCGGACATCGTAATCGACGCCCGAGCCGCGCAGGCAGGCCCCGGTCAATCCCAGCGCCAGGGCCTCCTCGCCGCTGACCTTGCCGATGCCCACCGTGCGCTTGAGCCAGATGCGGTTGGTGTCGATCAGGGTCTCGTATTCCTCGATTTTGCTGGGGAAGATGTCGAGAAAGCGCTGCAGGCCGTCGATGAAGCGGGCGGTCACATCCTGGCGGACGCCGCCGATGCGGGGATAGGAAAAGGTCAGCCGCGCCCCGCACAGCTCCTCGAACAGATCGAGCAAAATCTCGCGTTCGCGGAAGCAGTAGAGGAAGACGGTCATGGCGCCGATGTCCAGGGCGTGGGTGGCCAGCCAGAGCAGGTGCGAGCAGATCCGCGACATCTCGGCCACTATGGTGCGGATGTATTTGGCGCGCAGGGGCACGGAGATGTCGAGCAGCCGCTCCACCGCCACACAGTAGCCGACGTTGTTGGCCATGGCGGCGATGTAGTCGAGCCGGTCGGTGAGGATCAAGGCCTGGGCGTAGGTCTTGTTTTCCGCCAGTTTTTCAAAGCCGCGGTGGAGATAGCCCACCTGGGGCGTGCATTCGACGATGGTTTCGCCGTCCAGTTCGAGATCGACCCGGAGCACGCCGTGGGTGGCCGGATGCTGCGGCCCCATGCGCAGGGAGTAGCGTTCGCCCTCGCCGTCGGCCACCGGAATGTCCATGCTCTTCGTGATCGGCCGGGTCATTCTTCGTCCTCCTCGTCCGGTATCGCCTGGCTGTGGGCATGCCCTTCCGGATCGAAACCGAACCGGTCGAGTTCCTGCACCTTGGCGAGCAGTTCGGTCATGCCGGCCCACTCTTCCCTGCCCCTGAGCGGATAGTCCTTGCGCAGGGGATGGCCGACCCAGTCGTCCGGCATCAGCACCCGGCGTAGATCGGGATGGTTGTTGAAGCGGATGCCGAGCAGGTCGTAGGTTTCCCGCTCCAGCCAGTTGGCCCCGGCCCAGAGTTCGACCACCGAATCGATGGCCGGTTCCTTGTCGCCCACCTCGGCCCGCACCCGGATCTCATGGCGCAACGGAATGGAATAGAGGTTGTAGACCACCTCGAACCGCGACAGGCCGGATTCCTTGCGGCGGACGTTGTCCACCCCGCAGAGGGAGCGCAGGTGGTTCATGCGGATGGTGTCGGTATCCCGCAGCCAGCGGAGCATATCGACGATCCGGCCCGGCCGGACGACCACCGCGGTCTGGCCCTGATTGGTGTAGCTGTGCAGGATTTCGTCGGGAAACGCGGCCCGCAATCCATCGACTATCGCCATCTGCTCCATCGGTACTCTTCCTTGCGAATCTTTTCCTGAAGTTGCAGAAACCCTTCGAGCAGCGCCTCGGGGCGGGGCGGGCAGCCGGGGACATAGACGTCCACCGGGATGATTTGGTCGACCCCCTGAGTGACGGCGTAGGTGTCGAAGACGCCGCCGCTGCACGCGCAACTGCCCATGGCCAGGACATAGCGGGGCTCGGGCATCTGATCGTAGACCCGCCGCAGCACCGGCGCCATCTTCTTGCTCAGGGTGCCGGCCACCACCATGCAGTCGGCCTGGCGGGGGCTGGCCCGGAAGAGGATGCCGAAGCGGTCGAGATCGTTGGTCGAGGCGCCGGCGTCCATCATCTCGATGGCGCAGCAGGCTAGGCCGAAGGTCACCGGCCAGATCGAACCGGCCCGGCCCCAATTGACCAGCTTGTTCAGCGGCCCGAGAATGGCGCCCGCGCCGGGAATGTAGCGGACGCCCTCTTCCAGCTTGACCATGGCCGGATCGGCTATTTCTCCCATTGCAGCACCTCCTTCTTCCAGGCGTAGACATAGCCGACCAGGAGCAGGCCGATGAAAAGCAACATCTCCACCAGGGCGAAGAGCCCCAGGCGGTCGTAGCTCACCGCCCAGGGATAGAGGTAGATGGCCTCGACGTCGAACACCACGAACAGGATGGCGATCAAGTAGAACTTCACCGAAAAGCGCATCCGCGGCGCCTCGGTGGGCTCGTTGCCCGACTCGTAGGCGATCAGTTTTTCCCGGTACGGCCTGCTGAGGCGGAAAAACCGGCCCACGAAAAGGGTGAGCACGCCGAAGAGGATGCCGAAAATGAGCAGCAGAAGGATGCCGAGATATTCCCGGGGCAGCGCGTCCATGGTCATGCCCCGTTCAGCGCCGATTCCGGAGCAGCTGTTCGGCGAAGGTCTGCCGCGCCGCCTGCGAGGCGGCCAAGGGCGTGGTGAAGGTCAGGCAGCCGGTGGTGCACTTGGTGACGCAGGCCGGTTCCAGCCCCTCATCGATGCGGTCCTTGCACAGATCGCACTTGCCCACCTTGCCGGTTTCGGGATTCCACTGGGGCACGGTCCAGGGGCAGGCGGTGATACAGGCCTTGCAGCCGACGCAGGCGCTCTCCTCGACAAAGACAATGCCGTCCTGCTCGCGCCGGCGCATGGCGCCGGTCGGACAGGCGTCGACGCACCAGGGTTTCTCGCAGTGGAAGCAGGACAGATAGACGAAATCGATGCGCGGCGGCGAAGTCTTCGCCGAGGTGACCTCGATCATGCGGCAGTAAAACGCGCCGGGACCGGGATTGTTCTTTTCCTTGCAGTGGACCTCGCAGGCCCGGCAGCCAATGCAGTCGGCCACATTCTGGGTGATCATATATATACTCATGGTCTTGCTCCTCTCTTCAGGCCCGGGTCACGGTGACAAAGCTCTCCGCCAGATTGAGGCCGCCGCCGGCCTTGTCCCACTCCTTCAGCTTGCCCTGCATGAATACCTGATCGGCCAGGCCCTTGCCGAACGATCGTTTCTTGGCCGGGACGTCGGTGCCGAAACCGTGCAGCATGAACACCGCCTCCGGGTGGATGAGGTCGGTGACGTAGGCCGCGATCCTGCCCTGGATGTCGCCGTTGGCCACCCGGACCATATCGCCGTCCTTGATGCCGAGCCTGCCGGCGGCGGCGGTATTGATCCACAGCCGGTTGGTGTCGAGCAGATCGTTGAGGATCGGGTTGTTCTGGTGCTGGCCATGCGCCTGGTAGCCGGTACGGCCGAACAGCAGGCGGAACGAGCCCGCGGGCGGGCCATCGGGAGCGACATACGGCGGCAGCGAGGGCACGCCCATGGTCTCCCATTTGGGATTGACCAGTTCGATCTTGCCGGACTCGGTGGCGAACTTGAGTTTGTCGCGATCATGCCAGATGGCCTTGTCGCTCAGCTTGACAAACCCCTTGGCGTCGAAATCGGCAACGGTCAGGCCGGTATTCTGCAACTGGTACTGCCAGATATCCTCGATGGTGTTGAAGGGAAAATATTCGCCCTTGCCCAGCCGTTTGGCCAGTTCGAGGTAGATCTCCCAGCCGGCCTTGGTGTTGTGCAGCGGCTTGACGCATTGCTGCCGCCGGCCGAATCCGGGTTTGAGCCCCTTTTCCGTGCGCAGGATGGAGTCGCGCTCCAGGAAGGTGCTCTCCGGCAGGATCACGTCCGCGTACCAGGCGGTTTCGCTGAAGTTGACATCCACGGCCACGATCAGGTCGAGTTTGTCGAAAATCCGCTGCTGCGCCCTGGTATCGGGCAGGGCGATGAAGGGATTGTGACGATGGACGAAATAGGCCTTGACCGGGTAGGGCTCGCCGCTGTCGATGGCTTCAAAGGCGGTCTGGAGCATGCCCGCGCCCTTGTCCCACTGCGGATAGCGCGTGCCGCAACCGTCGGCCCGTTCCCCGCCCACCGCCGGCACCAGGTCGGCCAGGCTCTTGAGGCCGGATTTGCCGGCATCTTTGGGTCCCTTGGGATAGAAGAGGCCGCCCGGCTGCTCGATACTGCCCATGAGCGCATTGAGGATGTGGATGATCCGCGAGGCATGGAAGGAATCGCGGTAGCGGGCCAGCATCCAGCCGGGATGGATGATCACTTTCGGCCGGTCCTCGTTCAGTTCGCGACAGAAGGCCTCGATTTCGGCGGCGGCAATGCCGGTTTCGCCGGCGGCCCATTCCGGGGTGTAGGGCACGAGAAAATTCTTGAACTCCGCCAAGCCATTGACGTAGCGGTCCACGAATTCGTGGTCGTAATAGCCGTTATGCACGACGCAGTGGGCGATGCCCAGCAGCAGGGCGTAATCGGTGCCGGGCTTGACCTGCCAGTAGCGGCTGGCCTTGCCGGCGGTGACCGAGGCGCGCGGATCAATATAGGTGACCCTGGCGCCCTTCTTTATCCCCTTGAGGAAGCCCTTCACCTCCTTGACCTTCAGCGACTCGGTGATGTTGCGACCAAAAAGAACGATATGGCGGGTGTTTTCGTAGTCATAGGCAAGATCGGTTCGCCCCAGACCGTACACCGACTTGGAGGAATGGTTGACGTTGCGGCCGCAGGTACAGTCGTGGTTGATGTAATTGGGTGACCCCAGGGCCTTGAGGAAGGCCTTGCGCAGGTCGGCAAAGGGACCGCCACGGTCGGACAGCATGATGGACCGGCTGCCGTGTTCGGCGACGATGGCATTCAACCGGCTGGTGATATAGTCGAAGGCCTCGTCCCAGGAGACTTCCCGCCACTCACCTGCCCCGCGCTCGCCCCGGCGCAGGAGCGGCGCCGTCGGCCGTTGCCGGTCCCGGCGCTGGGCAAAGGCCGCCCCGCCCTTGGCGCAGAGGCTTTTGCCCATGCCGCCGTCATGGCTGTTCCCCTCGATCCACACAGGCTCGCCGTCTTCCACCTGCACGGCCACCGGACAGCGAACGGCGCACATCCCGCAAATACTGTATTTCGTCTCTTTCATTGTCAAACTCCTCGATCCCTCCGATCTCAATTCTCGACGTGCCCCGGATGTCACTGTCCTTGTCAATTCAATTGATAGAACATCGTGCATATCGGTCCATGCTCACCCCTCATTCCGGCCCTCTTGTTGCTTTCCTTGCGTGAGGGGGATCGTCACCTTGCCGCCCCTTGGCTTTCTGCCAAAATCATGTCGTCTTCACACGTTTCGCTTATCAGCAAAATTGATCAAAAATACACATCAAGCTAAAATTAATTTAAAAGTGACTGTTATATCTACAAAATTCACGATTAAAATGGAAATCTATTTTTCAGCAGCAAAATATAAATTTTAATGATGACAACAAGCGACTGTCCTCACGATGGTTGCCATGCCGGCACAGTCACGGCATATCGTCGTGGCACCGTTGCATCCGTCCGCCCTTTGCCCCTTTTTTGTTGCCGGTCCTTCAAAAATAGCATCGACTGATCTACAAAAATGTAGACCTTGCCTTCCACGTAGCGATATCAATTGATCAATTAATGATTATCCTTTGACAATTTCAAAATATCCGTTTTGGCCCGGCGTTTGCTTCAAAAAGAATAACGGTTTTTCCTTGCCCAGCCAGACGCCGAAAGAGGTCGAATACAGGAAACAAGCGGGCTCGTGCCGTTGCCGCATTGTTCTTTTTATTCCCGGCTGGCCACGGAAGACAACCTGATTTTTTCGCCTTCGTTATTCTAATTTTGAATAGCGAACGACAGGAGAAGAGGTTATGAAAAAAATATGTACGCTCCCGCCGGAATGCTGTGTGGTCATCGAGATGGAACAAGGAGCAACCTTGGGGTACCGAAAAGCGGTTCTCCTCAACGAGATTCATGCCTTGGGATCCTTGACCAAGGCTGCCAAGGTTTCAAAGATAGACCACAAACACGCCAGAGAGCTGATTCGGGAGATGAACAGGGTCTTTTCTCAACCGCTCGTCGATTTTCTGGGGGATCCCCGGCGCTCCGACAAGGTCGAGTTGACCGAGAAAGGCATGCGGACCATGAAAGCCTATTGGCTCCAGTTCGAACCGGTCTGGCTCTCCATCATCGAAGAGCGGTCGCGCCATTATTGAGCAGGCTGAAACATACGGCGCGGGAACGGCAAGACGGCCCCCTCTCCCCATGCGGTCTGCCAGATATTGGCAACGCAAGGAGAGATAAGGGCACAAACGGCGGAGGTTTACGCGTCGGACACGACGCCCCCCCTGCAGAGTCAGACCTCAGGCATCGAGCATGACGCTTGTCGCCTTGATGACCACCGCAGTCTCCTTGCCGGCGGCCAGTCCAAGCCGGTCCACCGAGCTGGTGGTGATGGCGGCGACAATGTCCACACCCGGCGCGACTTCGACCGTGACCTCTGCCATGACCATGCCTTTTTTTACGTCCTTGACTTTGCCTTTAAACTGGTTGCGTGCGCTCAGGGCCATAACAAACCTCCATATAAGATGAAAAAGAAAATGGGAAACGAGACACTTGCTCCTGTCTCCTTGCCATAATAATCCCACCTGCCAATTTGATTGTCAAGTCAACAGGTTATTTTATTTTTGCATAACGACCGACAGAACATGGGATAAACAAGGCAGTGATCAATGTCCGACAAGAGAATCTGTATGGTTTAATCTTGTTGCATTCTTGTGATGCAGTATCTCGCCTACCGTTATTCTGATTGTTCATATCGATTTTCTGCCGTTCATCATGGACGGCCCCGTTTTCAACAAAGAATATTCACGAAGTAAAGGAATAAACCATGCAGATCGCCTACAATCCCATTGGATATTTTCAAACGCCCTTTACTGAAATCAAGGGCATGCCCATTCAGCCTGTCGGGGCGCAGGGCATCGAGGGCTCCATCGAAATCCTGCCGGAATATCGTCCGGGATTGAAGGACCTGGAAGGATTCTCCCATGTGTTCGTGCTGTACCACCTCCACGAAATCGAGGGCTACGAACTCATGGTCAAACCGTTCCTCGATAACGAACGCCACGGTATCTTTGCCACGCGTTCGCCCAAGCGGCCCAACCCCATCGGCCTGTCGGTGATGCGCCTGAAGGGGGTGACCGACCATTCGGTGCTGCTTGAGTGCGTCGATGTCCTCAATCGGACACCCGTGATCGACATCAAACCCTATGTCGCCGATTTTGACCGTTGCGACGCCAACCGGTTCGGCTGGTTCGAAGGGAAATCGGCCAATGCCAGGCATCACCGCAGCGACGAACGGTTCGCGGCGGGATCGGGAACAACGGGGAGCCCCTCATGAGCGACTGGAGAATCGTCTTGGCGCTGGTCGTGCTGCTGTGCATCCTGGCCGCCTATATCATCGAGGTCCTTCTGGGTTCGCGCCTCGGGACGTTCAATGCCGAACTCGGTCGCGACGCCGATTGCGGCAAAAAGACACGACTTTCACACAGGGAATTCTTTTGCCGGTACCTGCCGATCATGCTGGGGGTCGGCGGGATCCTGTTTTTTTTGACGCAACTGGGGTAGCCACGCCGGCGGATTGCACCGGCAGGACGACGCGATCCCATGGGCGCGGGGTATACCGCGTCTGCACAATCAACGACATACACAGGTGAACACATGGCTTCCTTTCTTTTCGTTCATGGCGCCTTTCAGGGCGGTTGGGTGTGGCGGAACATCCGGCCCCTGCTGCACAACCGGGGACATGCGGTCCATACCCCCACTCTTTCCGGATGCGGCTACCTGTTCTCCGGTTTCCGGCCCGAGCTCGACCTCACCACCTATGTCAAGGATATGGCGAGTTATCTGGATATCGAGGATCTCGACGAGGTCGTTCTGGTCGGTCACAGTTATTCCGGCATGATCTGCGGCGCATTGATGATGCTGCAACCCCAACGGATTCGTCAGGCCATCTTCGTCGATGCCGTCATTCCCCAATCGAACCGCAGTTTCGTCGATATCGCCGGCAAACAGTTCGAGCAGATGCTCACGCAGCACCGATTGGACAACGAGTTGATCCGGCCGTGGCCGGTGCAGGTTTTCGGCATCGACGGTCCGAAAGCCGCCTGGTTCGAATCGCGCCTCCGCCCCTTTCCCCAGCAGGCCTTTCATACCGGATTTCCGGGCCGTTTCGATCCCGCGATCCGGCCGATCAGCTACATCACCTGTCGCAAAACCATGAGTCCCTTCATCCGGGAGGCAGCCCAAAAGGCCGCGGAGCTGTCCTGGCCGGTGCACGAACTGGATTCGGCCCACTGCCCCATGCTCGCCTGCCCGGAAGCCCTGACCGAGCTGCTCGCGACCATCGCGCAGCCCGGCGATACGGCCCCGTGACAGGGGGCCACGGCAGGGAAGGACTTGCAGCGCACCTGGTCAAGCGACTCGCCTTCTTCACGCTCGATCTCCACCTGGAATGCGCCCCCGGCGAGACGGTGCTCCTGACCGGCCCCTCCGGGTCGGGGAAAACGACAACCCTGCGGTGCCTTGCCGGGCTGGACAGGCCGGACAGCGGTTTTATCCACTTTGGCGGCGAGTATTGGCACAAGAGCGAAACCGGCCTGCACATCGGGCCGCGACATCGGGGCATCGGGTTTCTCGCTCAGGAGTACGGGTTGTTTCCGCACATGACAGTGGAAGAGAATGTCCGCTTCGCCCTGAAGGAACCCGGCGGGGCGGCCGCCTATCTCGATTCGGTTGGGATCGCGCATCTCCGCCGCAGGAAACCCCATGAAATATCCGGCGGCGAACGGCAGCGGGCAGCCCTGTGCCAGAGCCTGGCCAGCAAGCCGCGCCTGCTGCTGCTCGACGAACCCTTTTCCGCCTTGGATATCGAAAACCGTCAGCTCATCCGGGAATATCTGGCTGCGGTGCAGAAGGCCTCGGGATTGGCCATCGTCCAGGTGACCCACGATCTCACCGAAGCGCTGACAAGTGCGGTCCGGGTCATTGCCCTGGACAAGGGGCAGGCGGCGCCGGATTGGCTGGAACGGCAGCGGGCGGCGCTCATGCAGGGGCTGGCGGCTCCGCGGCGCGATGGCTCCGTTGCATGATCCGCCACAAGAAACCGTCCATTCATCAATCACGGGAGAAACGTATGCATTTTTTAAAAATCCTCTGCTGTTGCCTCGCATTTCTCGCGGGCTGGACAGCACCGCTTCAGGCGGAAGACACCCTGAACGTCGCCGCAGGGGCCGGCTACAAACGACTGGTCGAGCAGGCCTGTGCGGCGTTCACGGCGCAAACCGGCATTCGGGTACAGCAGGTGTTCGGCAACATGGGCCAGATTGTTCCCCAGGTGAAGGAGGGGGGCGATTTCGACTTCGTTCTCGGAGACAAGACCCACCTCGAATCCACGGATCTTGTTTTTTCGGAAGAGCATGTCCTGGGCAGGGGCAGGCTGGTCGCGGTGGTCGCCAAAGGCGTTGCCATCACCGGTCTGGACCAGCTGACCGCCCCGGCAGCGGGCAGGATAGCCATCGCCGATGCGAAAAAGGCGATCTACGGCCATGCGGCCAGGGAATATCTCGCCAACACCGGCCTGTGGGACCGGCTCCAGCCGAAGCTGCTGGTGGTGGGCACGGTGCCGCAGGTCAGCGCCTATGTGATCAGCGGCGAGGTCGACGTCGGTTTTATCAACCAGACCGAGGCCATGGCCATCGAGCAGAAGGTCGGCCGGGTGCTGCCGGTGGATGAGACGCTGTATTCGCCGGTGCTGATCGTGGCCAAGCGGCTGCAGCACAGCCCGCACACCGGGGCTGCCGACGCCTTTCTCGCCTTTCTCCGCACGGACGCGGCGCGCACCCTGGTCAAACAGCACGGATTGTGATCTTTGCCAGCGGACAGCTGTTCGCCTTCCCGCACGACCCGGTCACCGTGGAATGCATTGTCCTGACGTTGCGCGTGGTCGCGCTGGCCCTGCCGCTGCTGGCGGTGTTCGGCGTGGGCATGGGCTATGTGCTGGGGCGCCACAGGGGACCGTGGATTTCCCTGCTCGATTTCGTGCTGACCCTGCCGCTCATCTTTCCCCCCATCGCCACCGGCTTCCTTCTGCTCCTCCTGCTGGGAAGACGCGGCCCGATCGGTTCCTGGCTCAAGAGCGCATGGGACATCGAGCTGATATTCAGCTTCGGCGGCGTGGTGATCGCGGCCGTCGTCGCCGGGCTGCCGCTCATCACCAAGCAGGTGCAGGCGGCGGTGCGCAAGGAAACGGGCAGCCTGATCGAACAAGCCCAGGTCCTGGGCAAGGGGCCGGCGACGATTCTGTTCCGGGTCGTTCTGCCCTCGCTCCGCAGGAGTGTCGTCATCGGCCTGTCCCTGGCCTTTGCCAGGGTCCTGGGCGAGGTGGGGATCACCCTGATGCTCGGCGGCAACATCAACGGCCGCACCAATACCATCTCCCTTGAGATCTACAACGCCGTCTTCACGGGCGAATACGACAGAGCCCTGACCCTGGTCGCCGTGCTCGGCGGGGTGTCGCTGGTCGTGCTGCTGGTCTCCCGTTGGGTGGCCGCCGATGTCTAGCGCCTCGACATTGTGATTGCTCCCTCGGAATAATTTCGGTACTTCTTGCGCGATGGGAAGAGGGGTTTCCCCTCCCGATTGTATTGTGCGGACTAATGTACCTGCGAGGAAACGCATGCCCAAGGTGAAAAAAGAAAACGAACGCAATGCCCTGGCATCCGGACAGATGCACAAGGGGCTCCAGATCAAGGGTCGCCTCTGGATCGAAAACGAGGGGCGAACCTATCTTTCCTGGGGCCGGATCGTCCTGCTTGAGCGCATCGGCGAACACGGCTCGGTTTCCGCTGCCGCCAAATCCATGCAGATGAGCTTCAGCCACGCCTGGCATCTGGTCGAGGACATGAACGCCCTGTCGCCACAACCGCTGGTCGAAAAACAGGCGGGCGGCCGACGCGGCGGCGGCGCCTGGCTGACCGATGCCGGCCGGCAGGCCATCGACGATTTCTTCCGGCTCGTTGGACGGTTTCAGGGCTGGATCGAACACGAACGTCTCTAACCCCTCCTTTCCCCGCTCAGCGCAACCTACACAGTGGTGCCAACTTTTTTATTGACATCACTATATTTCCTAAAATATAACGTGGGAATTTTGTTTCGCCTTGAAATGCGAAAACGCTGATCAGTATTCATTCAACCGGGAGAAAAAAGCATGCGATATTCTTACTTGGCGCTGCTGGCCATCTTGTGCGCCGCAAGCGGAACAGGGGCCGCGTTTGCCGACGAAGGCAAGAGTGACGGCGGCGGTAAAGGACCAGAGCAGGTGGTGATCCAATCGACCATTGATACGGAAAAAGTGGCCAAACCTGCCTATTTGCCCCATTGGAAGCACCAGTGGCTGGACTGCGACGGCTGTCACCACGGCAAAGGACCCGACGGCAAGAAGATCGACTATGCCGCTGGTCAGAGCATTGCCAAATGCGAAACATGCCACAACAGCAAGGCCGGCATGCCGGAGCGGGTGGCGACGCTCAAACGGGCCGGCCATGTCCTGTGTATGGAATGCCATCTCCAACAGGACAAGACACTGGCCAGATGCAGCGTGTGCCACGACAAGAAATGATACGAAATTCACCTAGCGAGGAATACATGCAAAACGATATGCAGGCCGTAACGAAGACAACAGACACGGGCTTGTCCCGCAGGCAATGGCTGCTCGGCACCGGAGCCGCCGCCACCGCCGCCGCCCTGGTCCCGCTGAGCGGGTGGCTGCGCCCGGCCCAGGCCCAGGGCGGCAGCACCGAGAAATGGCCCTGGCCTTACGAAAAACTCGACCCGACCACGACCGCGGAGCTCGCCTACAAGGAATGGTACCGCGTGTTCTGCGGGTGCGCGGTCATCAGCAGCGTCTTCACCCAACTGCGGGAAAAGGTCGGCGAACCCTACACCTCCTTCCCCATCGACGCCTTTGTCTTTCTCGAAGGCGGCATCGCCAGTTGGGGGACGATCTGCGGCTCGAATGCCGGCGCCAACATCGTCGCCAATCTGATCATCGGTCCCCGGATCGTCGGGGCGGAAGCCGGCCACCTGATCGGCACCGACATCATGCAGTGGTACTGCGAGGCGGCCATGCCGGTGTTCAAGCCGAAGGCGCCGAAATTCACCGGCCACATTCCGCAGACCATCAGCGACTCGCCGCTGTGCCACGTCTCGGTCGGCAAATGGATGGCGGTCGCCGACAAGACACTGGGCAGTCCAGAGCGCAAGGACCGGTGCGCCCGGGTGACGGCGAGCGTCGCCTATCACCTGGTCGAGTTGCTCAACGCCTGGAAGGATGGGAAATACGAAGAGGAAGGCGACTGGACCCCGGTTTCCGACCACGGCATCAATGCCCAGCCCAACTGTATGGAATGTCACAGCGGCGGCGTCCCCGCGGCCCCGATGAAAGGCTGAACCACCCCCTGCCCCGCTTCCTTTCCCAAGGAAAACGGGCGGCGGTTTAAACGAACGAGGCGGGCAACTGCGGTTGCCCGCCTGCCCTCCTCGAGATCACATCAATCTTCTGAAAGCCGAGGCCTTGATCGCGGCCACCACTTCCCTGCCCTCTTCGAGTTCCAACTCCCGCATCGATTCGGGCACGATCTGGACGATCAACTGCCGGGAGCCGCACTGCAACTCCACCCGGACCCGGTTGCCCACGGTGAACAGCTTGCGCACCGTGCAGGACAGGAGGTTGCGGGCGCTGGTCGCCTCGGGATGGCGCTTGAACAGCAAAATCTCCCGGGCGTCCAGCTCAAAGACATTTTCCTGATTGTCGGCGTGCTCGGTGAGGATCAACCGGACATCGCCCCACGGGTAGCTCCACAAATCGCCATGGGGCTCCGGCGGCCCCAGCCTGAGCAGGTTGACATAACTCTGCCGGGGAGCGGCCCAGGTCGACTGGGCCAGTTCCTCGGTGGCCATCTGCCGCTTCACGCTGCCCTGCTCCACCACCAGTACCTGCTCGGTCATCAGCCGCATTTCCAGGAGCGAATGGCTGATGAACAGAAGCGGGATATCGAACTTCGAGAAAACGGAATTCAGGTAGGGCATGATCTGAAATTTCAGCTCCTCGTCCAGGCCGGTGAGCGGTTCGTCCATGAGAATCAGGCGGGGACAGGTAAGGATGGTCCGGCCCAGGGCGACCCGCTGGCGCTCGCCACCGGAGAGGAGATTCACGCCCCGGTCGAGGAGATGGGCCAGATGAAGCACCTCGACGATCGACTCCGGCTCGATGTGCCGGTTCTGCGCAGACGTGCGCCGCCAGCCGTAGAGGAGATTGCGGCGCACGCTCATGTGCGGAAAGAGATGGGCGTGCTGGAAGACCACGCCGATCCGGCGCTGTTCCGGCGGCAGGTTGACGCCGCGCTGGCCGTCGAACAGCACAATGTCGTCCAGGCGGATGCTGCCGCTGTCCGGCTTGAGCAGCCCGGCCAACAGGTACATCAGGGTCGACTTGCCGCTACCCGAGGGTCCGAACAGCCCCACGCGCTGACCGGCCAGGTCGAATTCGGCATCAAAGCTGAAGCTGCCGAGCTTTTTTCGCGCTGAAACGGCGAGTTGCATATTATTTTCTGTCCAGCGACTTGCTGGCCGCGCCGCTGATCAGCAGCACGATGAAGGAAAGCACAATGGAGACCAGGCAGAGCGACAGCGCCATCCGGTCGCCGCCGGGGGTGCTGGTGTATTCGTAGATGGCCAGCGGAATGGTCTGGGTGACGCCCGGGATATTGCCGGCCAGGATGATGGTGGCGCCGAACTCGCCCAGGCTGCGGGCGAACATCAGGGTCATGCCGGCAAAGACGGCCTTGCCGGAAAGCGGCAGGGTGACGGTGAAAAAGGCGTCCCAGCCGCTGGCCCCCAGGGTGCGGGCCGCCCGGCGATACGAGGGATCGACCGATTCCATGCCCAGCCGGATCGAACGGACCAGGAGGGGAAAACCGACCACGGCGGAGGCGATGATCGCGCCGGTGAGGGTGAAGATCACCTGGATATTGTATTCCAGCAGCCAGGAGCCGATCAGGCCACGGCGACCGAACAGCACCAGCAGCAGATAGCCGATGACCACCGGCGGCAGCACCAGGGGGAGGTTGACCGCGCCCTCGATCAGGGATTTGCCCGGAATGCGGGTGTGGACGAGGAGATAGGCGACACCGATACCCACCGGGGTGGACAACAGGGTGGCCGCGCAGGCCACCTTGAAGGAGAGCTGGATCGCGTCGAGATCCGAAGGCTGCAACAGGAACATGGTATCGGTGTCGCCCGGGGTGCGGCAGGGTTATTTCGGGGCGCTGAAACCGTATTTTTGGAAGACCTTCAGCGCTTCCGGACCGGTGATGAACTCGTAGAAAGCCTTGGCCGCGGCATTTTTGGCGCCGGCATCCGTCAGGGCGATGGGGTAGGTCACCTGCTCGTACAGATCCTGCGGCACCTCGAACAGAATGACCGCCTGGGTGGCCATCAGGGCATCGGTTTTGTAGACAAAGGCGCCATCGGCCTCGCCGCGGTCGGCATAGGTGAGCGACTGGCGCACATCCTTGGCCATGACCAGTTTCTGCTCATCCTGCAACTGCTTGTAGATGCCGGCCTTCTCCATGGCCTGGGCCGCATACTCGCCGGCGGGCACGCTCTTCGGGCTGCCGATGGCGATCTGCTTGAGCCCCACGATATCCGCCATTTTCGTTACCGCCGGATTCTTGGCGCCGACAAAGACCAGGGTATTGACCGCGAGAATCTTCTCGGTTTTCGGATCGATCTTCTTCTCGTCGCGGAGGAAGGTCATCCATTTCTGGTTGGCCGAGATGAACAGATCGGTGGGCGCGCCCTCGTTGATCTGCTTGGCCAGGGCGCCGGAAGGACCGAAATTGGGGACAATGGCGACATCCTTGCCCGAGGCCTTGTACTGATCGGCCAACTCCTTGAGAACGTCGGTCATGCTGGCCGCCAACGAGATTCTGATCTCCTCGGCGGCATGCAGGGTTGGGGCGGCAAGCAACAGGCCGGCGGCAAGAATGGTCACGATGGTCTTCAGTCGTTTCATGGTCTTCTCCTCTTCATTTTTACAAAATTCTCCCGATCAATCGGGAGGTTACAGGATAGCGCGATCGGGTTGGCTCAGGCAACGGCCAGCAGCACATCCGAGGCCTTGATCACCGCCGCCACGCGCAGGCCCTCGCGCAGCCCCAGTCGCCTGACGCTCTCCGAGGTCAGGATCGAGGTGACCGTGTTGCCGCCGGCCAGATCGATGATCACCTCGTCGTTGACCGCGCCGGAAACAATCCGGTTCACCGTGCCCTCGAGAACGTTGCGGGCGGATATCTTTTTGGGGTCGACCTCCAGCCCCAACAGCACCGACGGCGCCTTGACGATGGCCAGCACCTCGGCACCCGGCACCAGCTCAAGCCGCTGCACCGAATTGTCGGTGATCACCGAGACAATGGTATCCTGACCCTTCAGGGCCACGGTCACCACGCTGTTCACCGCTCCTTTCTCTATTTGAGCCACATTGCCCAGCCACACATTGCGAGCACTGATTTTCATCTCGATCCTCCTTAGTGTTTTTAGGGTGTTGAACGCCTCTTCCGGCGAAAAATAGAAGAAGTTGAGAAAACTGGTGAACTCCCGCTGGAGGGTATGCGCCCGCTGGATAAACCCATGGCCGGCCTCGGTGAGCACGGTGCCGCCGCCGCCACTGCCGCCCACCTGGCGGCGGATCAGCGGCTCCGGACTGAGATTGTTGACATTCTCGATTCGCTCCCACGCCGCCTTGTAGCTCATCCCCACGGTTTTGGCGGCCTGGTTGATCGAACCGCAGTGATCGATCTCCTCAAGCAGGGCGACCACCGGATTTTTTCGGTTCGATGACCCGAGCATGTATTGCAGAAAAACGGAATCCGGAGCAGGCGGCGATGGTCGGGGTATCATGCAGGACCTCATTTTCGCTATTCAATCATAGAATAACGAAGTACGTCATTTTTCCCCTGTTGTAAAGCAGCAATCATGCCGGGATTGAATCCTCCCGGTACCGTTGTTCTGTTCGTCCGGCCCCATCGAACCGCATTGCCGCGAACTCCCTGTTGAATGGGCGCTCGGGACGGCCGCGCCGACCGTTCGGCGAGGCGCCGGCGCGGACAGGGGCCATGCCGGCGCCATCAGCCACGCCGGGAATGGGGTTGTCAAAATTGTACAAAGTGGTACACAACCGTCAAGTGATCGACAAAATCGGCACCGCGGTCTTCCACGGCTTGCCGACCGACAGGCATCCAACCTCGGCATGGCGGCGGGCATCCCCCCAACCCACTGAGAAAAAACAAAAAAAAATCAGGACTGCCTGCCACTGGCATCGCGATTGCTTGATTTTCACTATACTCTTTAGTATATAGCGGACACAGTGGCACGGCCAATGCGAGAGCCCCGGCCCGTGCTCCCGCACCTGCTGCACCAGCTCAAAGGAGGTCATGACTATGAACGGCAATGCAAACGGGCACGCGGCATCCTTGCGCATCGTCGGCAGGGTCGCCGCCCCCCTGGCGATCCCGATCGAAGCGCTCTGCGCCATGGACAGCATGGAAATGAACGATCTCCCCATGATCTGCGGCAGCGGGGAGCCCAAAGGCCGTATCGGACAGTGCCGGGGGGTTCTTCTCGCCGAGGTGATCAACCGGGCTGAGGTGGTGGTCAAGGAGCACAACGACACCAAAAAGATGTTCGTGGTGGCCGCCTCGGACGACGGCTACAAGGCCGTTTTCTCCTGGCAGGAAATTTTCAACTCCCCCAACGGCGATGGCATCCTGATCGTGCTGGAAAAGGATGGGCGCCCGTTGTACGAGGGAGGCGGCGAGGTCGACCTGCTGTCCGCCCATGACCACCTCACCGGCCCGCGATATGTCCGGCAACTGAAGACCGTTGAAATTGTCATGGTGGACTGATTTTTTTGCCCATCGTTATTCGATTGCTGCATAACGAGCGCATCGATAACGCCGGCAGCCGTCTCCGCTGAAGGCGCACGGCTCAACAATAAAATATTCTTATTTGTTTTTATTCATTTTATTTTTTTGCTCATCGTTATTCCAAAATACAATAACGGCCAACAAGGAAGACACAAACCGCCACCAGATCGCATCGTCCCCCCGCTCTTTCCGGAACGGCGGACCATGCCAGGCGCCGATCACCTGCAATGCAACTGATATCGAAGACCATGATGCACACCATCGATTGGAACGCGGCGTGGCGGCAAGCGCGCACGCACAGGAAGCATGACCGTGGCGGCAAGCAGCACTGGAACAAACGGGCGCCGTCGTTTGCCCAACATGCCAGGAAAAGCAGCTATCCCGCCGATTTTATCCGCCTGATGACGCCGCGGCCGGAATGGAGCGTGCTCGATGTCGGCTGTGGCGCCGGCACCCTGGCCATTCCCCTGGCCGGTCTGGTGCGACGGGTGACGGCCATCGATCTTTCCGACACCATGATCGCTCTTCTCCGCGCCCAGTGCGAGGAACAGGGCATAGCAAACGTCCGCGCCGATGTCCTCGGTTGGGAAGACGACTGGGAGCAGGCCGGCATCGGCGAGCACGACGCGGCCATCGCCTCGCGCTCCCTGGCGGTCGACGACCTGCGCCTGGCGCTCACCAAGCTGCACGACAAGGCGCGCAAGCGGGTGTATCTCGCCTCCCTGGTCGGCGACGGTCCGTTCGACCGGAGGATTTTCGAAGCCATCGGCCGCGACCTCGACCGGGGCCCGGACTACATCTACGTCTACAACCTACTCTATCAGATGGGTATCCATGCCGATGTCAGCTTCGTGATGAACGGGGACGGCGGCAGGGTGTACCGCGACCTCGACGATGCCATGGACAAGTTCGACTGGATGATCGACGGCATCACGCCGGAGGAAACGACCAGCCTCCGCCGGTATTTCGAACAGCATCTCCGCAGGACGACCGGCGGCTGGGTCCTTTCCCATCGCCATGTCGTCCGCTGGGCCATCATTTCCTGGAGCAAGTGACCATGCAGATCAATGCCCGCGCCTTCGACGAAATCGCTCGTACCGTCTTTGCCCCCATCTATCCGATCATCGCCCGGCAGATCGTCGCGCACACCGGCATGACCCGCGGCGTCTGTCTGGACGCAGGCTGCGGCAGCGGCTACCTGGGCGCGGCCCTGGCAAGCATAACCGAACTGCATGTGACATTTTTCGACGAATCCGCGGAGATGCTCGCCCTTGCGGAGAACACCATCAAAGAGAACGGATTGCGGAGCCGGACCGGGACGCTTCAGGGCGATATTGGCTCCATCGCCCTGCCGGCCGGCTCCGTCGATCTCGTCATCAGCCGGGGATCGATCTTTTTCTGGGAGGATCTGCCCCGGGCCCTCCGGGAAGTATCCCGCATCCTGGCCCCCGGCGGGCGGACCTGGATCGGTGGCGGCTTCGGCACCGCCCGGCTGAAGGAATCGATCCGCGACCAGATGGCCGCGCGCAACAAGGGCAGCGGCGCCTTCGGCTCCAAGATACGCTGCAATCTCGGGCCGCAGATGCGCGCCCGCTTCGAGGAGGCCCTGGAGCAGGCCGGCATCGCCGACTACCAGATCGTCCAGAGCGATGACATCGGCCTGTGGATCGACATCCGCAAGGAAGGGAAGGAAAACGGGCCGTAATTCCGGCCATCATTGCTCAAATCGTCATTCGAACCATCATGTCATCATATCAGAAGGGAGGGAAAATGAAGTCTTACCTATGGCCGCGAACCGGCCGGATCACTGTCGCCTTGCTCCTGCTCGCCGGGACCGCCTCCGGAGCGGCCACCGACGCGGAACAACAGGAAACCAGTCAGCAGCTCAAACCCATCGTGGTCGAGGGGCAGGGCGACAGCCAGCGGGAAGATCTCAAGGCCGACAGCACCACCAACCTCTACCGGGTGGAGTCCACCGCCCGTTTCGGTACGGAGGTCTTCACCGAAAAGGACATCAAGGCCTTGAAACCCAACAATGTCTTCGATCTGCTCGACAAGGCCGTCGGCATCAGCCTGACCTACCAGGGGCGCCGCAGCCCCTTCATCGTCGAGGAACGCGGCGGCGGCACCTTTACCTACATCATCGACGGCGCCGTGCTGCCACCCTCCTCCAACCGCATTCTCTTTAAATTCCCCATTGCCGCCATCGAGGAAATGCAGATCGTCCGTGGCTCGACTTCGCTGACCTTGGGGCCGTCCATCCCCATCGGTGCCTCCAATTCGGGTTCCGGCCTCAACACCGGCTTCATCATCATCCGCACCAAGCAGCCGAAGAAAACCGAGGCCGTACTGACGGCCTCGGCGGAAAAGGCGAACGGCGGCCATCCGGTGGAGACCAGTGAAAGCCTGTACGCCGGCACCCGCTTCGGCGAGGGCGACGGCAAGGATGGGGAGGAAAAGCCGAGCCCGGTCAAGGGCTATGTGGCCGGACTGGTGGCCAACATGGACCGCCCCAGCCAGGACTCCTGGTTTGACGGCCGCGAGAACACAAGCGGCATGGGCAGCGCTGGCCTGACCTTTGGCAAATTCAACGCCAACATGATGGCCTACAAGGATTCGGGCTCGTTCGAGATGCAGCGGGGCGTCTCGACCACCGGCGTGTTGCAGGACCAGAAATGGTGGTACGATCCTCTGGAAACCACCATCTATTCCACCGACATGGCCATGCGGTGGACCCCGAACCAGACCACGCTGTTCAACGCCTTCAAAACCGTCTTCGACCAGAAGGAGCACGTGGAATCCTTCACCTCCAGCACCTCCTCCCTCCGGGAATACGACGAGGATACCAGCGGTTTCGGCCTGCGGCACAACGCCCGCTTCGGCAACACCCTGGTGCAGGCGGGCTACCAGTTTTCCGACAGCAGCGGTCTCGGAGGCAACCTCAGTAACAACTACAACCGGTACGACACCTCCATCAGCGGCTGGTCCGCCTCGGTGGAGCAGAAACTCTTCGACGAGGCCCTGGTGCTGGACGCCGGTTACCGCCAGGACACCAAACACATCGACTATTCGAGCACCAATGCCAGGGCGGACCGGGCCAACAACGACGTCGACATGGACCCGGCCAAGGTCTACGCCCTGGGCGGCCGCTGGCGGATCACCGACATGTTCGCCCTGAACGGCCGCTACTACAACGGCGACCAGGGCACTTCAGACGATTTCGACATGCGCCCCCTGCCCGGCAGCGGCCCGCTCCACGGAGAACGGCAGGACCGGATAGAAATCGGCCTGGAAGCGGATATCGTCCCCTGGTTCCAACCGTCGCTCACCTGGTTCGACATCGACATCGACAACGCCAAGACCGCCACCGCCACCACCTATGTGGCCAACGGCGCCACCTACTACTATTACACCGAGTCGGACGAACTGCGCCGCGGCCTGGAAATGGTCATCAAGGGCACCATTGCCGACAACACCACCTACAAACTGAGCTGGACCCGCATGTTCGATGCCGAGACCACCAGTGACGGGGTGACCACCGACGCCATCGGCGTGACCACGCCGGAAAACCTGTTCGGCCTCACCCTGAGCCATACCTGGAGGCTGTACCGGTTCAATCTGTCGGTCAAACAGATGGATAAGTTTACCACTTCCATCGCCCCTTCGCCGGGGATCGTGTCCGTAGTCGACGATCTCGGCGACTACACCCGTGTCGACGCCAACATCCAGCGCGACTTCCAGATCGGCGAAACCCTGCTGACCGCGACCCTGTTCGGCCGCAACCTCGGCGACGACAACTACTCCACCCGATATGTCACCGGCTATTACCAGGATCGCGGCCGGACCATCGGCCTGGAACTCTCGTGGGCGTTTTGAGCGATGAAGATGAACATGGACAAAGGAGGAACGATGCAAGGAAAGACCTGGAGAAGAACCTGCCTGGCGGCCTGCGCCCTGCTGGCCGCCGGACCTGCCGTGGCGGCGCAGAGCGCGGCAACGGATCAGCCGGCGACAACGACCCCGAAAAACGTTGTCGTACCACAGACTGAGGAGGCGACCACAACACCAACTCCGCCTGCCGCGGACAATGTCTTCACCCTGGGGCAGATCACGGTCACCGCCGCGGAAGAAGGTGAAACCCCGATCGGCTATTCCAGCCTCAGCAGGGAAGACCTGGACGATTTCAGCCGGGACGGTCTGCCGGAGGCGCTCAATCTGGTGCCGGGCGTGGCCATGACCACCGGCAGCGGCAACCGCAACGAATCGGTGCTGAGCCTGCGCGGCTTCAACCGTTGGCAGGTGCCGCTCACCATGGACGGCATCCGCCTCTATCTTCCGGCGGACAACAGGATCGATTTCGATCGGTTCCTCACCGCCGACCTCTCGGAAATCCAGGTCTCCAAGGGTTATGTCTCCGTGCTCAACGGTCCGGACGGCATGGGCGGCACCATCAACCTGGTCACCCGCAAGCCGGTCAAGGAGTTTGAGGCGGAATTGCGCGACACTATGTCCCTGGGCAACGACGGCAAATACAGCGGCAACACGGTGTATGGCGATGTCGGCACCCGCCAGGAAAAATTCTACGCCCAGGCCAGCTTCGAGCAGCGCGATATCGACCACTGGCGCCTGTCCGACGATTTCGATGCCACCATCGCCGAAGACGGCGGCAACCGCGACCATACCGACAAGAAGGACTGGCGCACCAACCTCAAGGCAGGCTTCACTCCCAACAGCACCGACGAGTATTCGCTCAACTTCATGAAGCAGGCCGGCGAGAAGCACGGCATCGGTTCCGTTACGGGAACGTCAACGATCAGCCTCTGGGATTGGCCCAAATGGGACGTCACCAGCATCTACTGGTTGGGGCATACCCAGTTGAACGGCACCACCTACCTCAACACCAAGGTGTATTACAATGAATTCAAAAATGACCTGCGGGCCTATACCAACCTCAATCTGACCACACCCAACTGGACCAGCTACTACGACGACAATGCCTACGGCGCCTCCCTTGAACTGGGGACCACCTACTTCTCCAGGCAAACCCTGAAAGGCGCCCTGCACTATCGGCGGGACAATCACACCGAATGGCAGGTGACCCACAGGACAAATTTCACGGAACCGAAGCAGGACACGGAAGAAGACATCTATTCCGTCGCCCTGGAGGATACCATTCACCTCACTTCGCAGCTCGACCTCGTGCTCGGCATCAGCCAGGACGAACGCACCACCCACGAGGCCCAGGAATACGCCAGCAATGCCCTGTTCGATCAACCCACCTCGGATCAATCCGCCACCAATTACCAGGGCGCGGTGATCTACCGCTATCGCGACCAGGGCAAGGTCCATGTCAGCGCCTCCCACCGCACCCGCTTCCCCACCATGTTCGAGCGGTTCAGCTCCCGCTTTGGCGGCGCGCTTTCCAATCCGGGGCTCGATCCGGAACAGGCGCTCAACCTGGAAGTCGGCATCGCCGACACCTTCTTCTCCAAGGTCCATACCGAAGTCAATCTGTTCCACAGCAGGATCGACGATTACATGCAGTCGGTTGCCATCCGGTATAACAACGCCTGGTACACACAGTTCCAGAATGTGGGGGAAGCAACCATCAAGGGCGCTGAATTGATACTCTCCACCATGGTGACCGACACCCTGGAATTGGGCAGCAACTATACCTATATCGACACATCCATCGAGAACCCGGAGGATCCCGACGTACAGTTCATCGGTATCCCGCAGCACAAGCTGTTTATCTACGGCAAATGGCGTCCCTGGGAGGCGCTTTCCATCATCCCCAGCATCGAATACGCCGACCAGCGCCAGTCGGAACGGGCCGACAGCAGTCCCGGTTATATCGAAACCGGCGACTACACCCTGGTCAATCTCAAAATCGGCTATCAGCTGACCCCGCAGTGGGATCTCTCCGTGGCCGGGCGCAACCTGCTCGACAAGAATTATGCGCTCACGGAAGGGTATCCGGACGAGGGGCGGAACTTCCTGGTGACGGCCCGCTACAGATTCTGATCCGGGAAAACGGACGCGGCATGCATCCCTCCGATATCCAGACCTACAACGAAGTGGCCCTGGGCGTGAACGCCCCGATCTACGCCTACTATGCCGACCGGATCGTGGCCCGGACCGGCGTGACCAGCGGCGGCTGCCTCGACATCGGTTGCGGCGGCGGCTACCTGGGGCTGGCCCTGGCCGGCATCACCGATCTCGACCTGGTGTTCCTCGACCAGTCGCCGGCGATGCTGGCCTGCGCCGAGGAAAACATCGTCCGCTTTGGCTGTCGCACCCGCGCCCGTACTCTCCTCGGCCGGGTGCAGGCCATTCCCCTTGGCGAGGGCTCGGTGGACCTGGCGATCAGCCGGGGGTCCCTGCCCTTCTGGGACGATCTCGCCGCGGCCTTCGGCGAAATCCGCCGGGTGCTGCGACCAGGCGGGCATGCCTATGTCGGCGGCGGCCTGGGCGATCCTGCCACGCGGGCCGAGTTGGAACGGCAGCGCAACCGCCTCCATCCGGAGTGGGGTGCGAAAAACCGTCGGCCACCGCAGCGGGCCGACCGGGAGTATATCGACGCGCTCCAGAGCGCCGGTATCGACCTCTTCCGGATCGACCGCGGCGACGACGGGTTGTGGATCACCTTCCGCAGGGAAGCGGCGTGAGGACGGCGATGGAGAAAGCGGTCATGTCGAGCGGGAACGGCGCCCTTCCGCAGGAACAGCAGCCCGCTGCCGGCGGACAGTCGATTGTGGACGAAGCCGCGGCCGTCCTTGCCCAACGGTACGGGACCGACTTGGCGGCGCTCCGGGTCGAACGGCTGGTGGTGGGCGTCTTTTTCGTGGGGGTCAAGCTCAACAACGGCCACGCCGGCGTCGCCTACACGCCGCCGGACCTGGTCCGCAGCGCCGGCCGGCGCATTCTCAAGGGAACCTCGCCGACGGTCCGGGGGATGGCCGCCGAAATGGTGATGCAGGGGGATTTTCCGCATCCCTTCGCCGAAGTCATCCGGCTGGCGACCCTCAACGCGTTGTCCGCGCCCTTCTTCGCCCAGCATCTCTATCCGGCGGGCTGCGGCGAGGATCTCTCCGGGATGGGGTCGCTGTTCCGGGACCGCCGGGTCTGCATGGTGGGGGCGATCATTCCGCTGCTCAAGCGTCTGCGCGAGCTGCGGCCGACCAGCGTCTCCATCATCGACCACAAGCAGGAAACCAGGGCCGAGGCCGAAGCCGATTTCGGCACCTTCATGCCGACGGAACAGACCGCCTTTGCCTTGGCCCGTTGCCAGACCGCGGTTTTCACCGGCGCCGCCATCGCCAACGGCAGCATCGAACAACTGATTGCCCAGGTGCCGGACGACGCCGCCATCGCCGTGGTCGGCCCCACCGCCGGTTTCGTGCCCGAGCCACTGTTCCGGCGCCACGTCGCCCTGGTCGGCACCTCGGTGGTGACCAACAGCGACCGCGCCCTGGAACTGCTGGCCGAGGGCGGCGGCGGTTACCGTTTGTTCACCAGCTGCGTGCGCAAGATCAACCTGCTCAATGCACCACGATTGCAGCAACTGGGGCTGATGCCCACCCATCGATAAAAAGGAGCAACCAATGCAAACTCCCTCTTTCGGGACCTACGAGGAGCTGGTCGAACAGGCCGGCCAGTTTCATGGCGACATCTGCCACGGCATCAAAATCGGCACCCGCATGACCATGGCCGGCCTGCGCCGCATCGGCATCACCGATCCCAAGGGCGCGGACCGCAAGAAACTGATGGTCTTCGTCGAAATCGACCGCTGCACCACCGATGCCATCATGGCCCTGACCGGATGCCGGCCGGGCAAGCGCACCATGAAGATCCGCGACTACGGCAAGATGGCCGCCACCTTCATCAACCTGGAAACCAACACGGCCTTCCGGGTGGTGGTCAAGGGCAACCGGAAACAGGGGGAAAACGGCGGCGAAGAACCCGATTTCGCCACCCTGCCCGAAGAGGAGCTGTTCACCATCAACGAGGTGGCGGTGCCGCTGCGGCCCGAGGACATGCCGGGCAAGCCGCTTTCCCGCGTGCCCTGCGCCCGTTGCGGCGAGACCGTCATGGACGGCCGCGAAGTGCGGGACGGCGAGCGGGTGCTGTGCGTACCCTGCTCCGCGGCGGTTGACTACTACCGCATCACCGATTGAGGAGGGCGAACCATGCGCAGCTGCTTTTGTCCGCGTCCATTCCGCCGTTGGTCGTTGCCCGTGGTGCTGTGTCTGCTGCTGGCGGCCATGCCGCTGCACGCCAGGCACATCGTCGACATGGCCGGCAAGAAGGTTTCCCTGCCCGACACCATCACCAAGGTGGCCGCCGTATCGCCGCCCGGCACCTATCTGATCTATGCCATCGACCCCGCCCTGCTGGCCGGCATCAATTTCCCGCTCTATGACAGCGAAAAAAAATATACCGTGCCCGCCTACCGCCACCTGCCGGTGATCGGCGGCATGGCCGGCCAGGGCAGGACGCTCAACCGCGAGGTGCTGCTCCAGGTCAAACCGGATTTCATGATCCATTGGGCCTGGCGGGAGGATGCCCCCAACGACAAGTTCGTGCAATCCATGGCGGGCATGCCCTTTCCCCTGGTGAACGTCCGTCTGGGCAGCGTGCTCCTGTATCCCGAGGCCCTGCGGTTTGTCGGCGACATCACCGATCGGCAAGAACGCGGCGAAACCCTATCGCGCTACGCCCAAAAGGTTCTGGACGAGGCCAAGGCCCTGGTGGCGGCCATTCCCGAGGAAAAGAAGGTCAGGGTGTATTACGCCGAGGGGACGGACGGCCTCAGCACCGAGCGGGCCGCCTCCCTGCACGCCGAACTGATCCCCCTTGCCGGCGGCGTCAATGTGCACCGGGGTGAGGAACTGGACCATTACGGCATGGAGAAGATTTCCATGGAGCAGCTGCTTCTCTACGATCCGGAGGTCATCCTGGTGAAGGAGAAGACCTTCTACGACACGGTCTATGCCGATGCCCGCTGGCAGAACCTGAAGGCCGTCAAGGACAAGCGGGTGTACCTCATCCCCTACGAGCCGTTCAACTGGTTCGACCGACCGCCGTCGTTCATGCGGCTTCTGGGGATCAAATGGCTGATCAACCTCCTGTATCCCGACCGCTACCCCGTGGACATGGTCGCGGAGACCCGCTCCTTCTACCAACTGTTCCTCGGCGTGGAGTTGACCGAGGCCCAGGCCGGGGAAGTGCTCAACCGATGAAGCGACTCTCCCTGCCCCTGCTGGCCGCGCTCCTGGTGGCTGCCGTGCTTGTCTCCCTGTGCCTGGGCAAGTACCGGGTGCCGCTCGACGACATCCTCGCCTTTGCCGGCTGGAAATTTTTTGGTTTGTCCGGCCTCGACGAGGAAAGCCGCGGCCTGCTGACCAACGTCCTCCTGGACATCCGCCTGCCGCGCATCCTGGCCGCGCTGCTCATCGGCGCCGCCCTCGCCGTTTCCGGGACCGCCTTCCAGGCTCTGTTCATCAACCCCCTGGTTTCGCCGGGCATTCTCGGCGTGCTCGCCGGGGCCTCCTTCGGTGCCGCCCTGGGGATGATGCTGGCGAACAGCTGGCTGGTGGTGCAATGCTCGACCCTGGCGTTCGGCTTCGCCGCCGTGGGCGTGGCCGTGGGCATCGCCCGGCTGTTCCGCTCGCACTCGATTATTATGCTGGTCCTGGGCGGCATCATCAGCGGCGCCTTTTTCACTGCCCTGCTCTCCATCGCCAAATACGCCGCTGACCCGACCAACCAACTGCCGGCCATCGTCTACTGGCTGATGGGCAACCTCGCCGCCGCCGACCGCCCGACCATCCTGACCGTCAGCGTTCCCATGCTGCTCGGCATCGTGCTGCTGCTGTGCCACGGCGGCCGGCTCAACGTGATGAGCATGGGCGAGGAAGAGGCCAGCGCCCTGGGTATCAATGTCAAGCAGGTTCGGATGACCGTCATTTTCCTGGCCACCATGGTCAGCGCCCTGACCGTGGTCATCGGCGGCATCATCGGCTGGGTGGGGCTGATCATCCCCCACATCTGCCGGATGCTGGTCGGCCCGGACAACCGCCTGCTCCTGCCGGCGGCCGCCCTGCTCGGCGCCACCTACCTGCTGGTGGTCGACAATGTCTGCCGGTTGCTCTTCACCTTTGAAATTCCCACCGGCATCGTGACCTCGCTGATCGGCATCCCCTTCTTCGTGCTGGTGCTGAACAATGTGCGCAGGGGGTGGCGATGAGCGCGCTCATGCAGACATTGGGCGTCAACTTCGCCTATCGGGGCCGGAAGGTGCTGCACGACATCTCCCTCGATTTCCGCGCCGGCGAGGTGGTCAGCCTGCTCGGCCCCAACGGCAGCGGCAAGACCACCCTGCTCAAGGTCCTGCTCGGCCTGCTGATGCCGCAAAGCGGTTTCGTCCACTTCGAGGGTCGCCTGCTGCAGAGCTATCGTCGCACCGAACTGGCCAAGCGCATGGCCTATGTGCCCCAGGTGCATCGCGAGGCCTTCGCCTACACCGTGGAAGAGGTGGTGCTGATGGGGCGGATGCCGTATCACGGCTTTTTCTCGACTTATTCCGCCCAGGACCGCGTCCTGGCCCAGACGGCCATGGCCAAGGTCGGCATCGGCCACCTGCAGGACCGGCCCTACACCGAGATCAGCGGCGGCGAACGGCAACTGACCCTGATCGCCCGCGCCCTGGCCCAGGGGGCCGACGTGTTCATCATGGACGAGCCGGTCAACGGCCTCGACTACGGCAACCAGATGCGGCTGCTCAGCGACATCGTCGGCCTGGCCAGGGAGGGGCTGACCTTCATCATGACCACGCATTTTCCCGACCATGCCCTGATGACCGCCGATCGGGTGATTCTGTTCAGGGAGGGTGCGGTCCTGGCCGACGGCCACCCGGCTGCGGTGGTCACCACCGGGTCCTTGCAGGAACTCTACCGCATCGAGGTCAAGGTCATGAACATTCCCGGTCAAACCGGCTCGGCGCGGGTGTGCGTCCCGGCCTGGGCTTTGTGAGATACCTATGGACTGGCTGCATCAACTCATCGATTACGGCGTGCTCGGACTCCTCTTTGTGCTCAGCATCGTCGCCCTGGCCCTGGCTCTGGAGCGGTTCTTCGTTTTCCGCGCCACCCGCGTCGAGGCCTTTGCCGACCGCAAGGAGTTGGAACTGCACCTGACCCGCAAGCTCCACCTCATCGCCACCATCGGCGCCAACGCCCCCTACATCGGCCTGCTCGGCACCGTGCTCGGCATCATGCTCACCTTCTACGACATCGGCGCCGCCGGCTTCGACACCACCAAGATCATGACCGGCCTGGCCTTGGCGCTCAAGGCCACCGCCTTGGGCCTGCTGGTGGCCATCCCGGCGGTCACCCTCTACAACCTGCTTTTGCGCAAATGCAAGGTGCTCCTCATCCAGTGGGATATCCGCCATGGACGAGAAGGAATTTGATTACTTAAACGTCATCCCGCTGGTCGACGTCATGCTGGTGCTGCTGACCATCGTCCTCACCACCTCCACCTTCATCGCCACCGGCGGTATCAAGGTGGAGCTGCCCAAAACCCAGGAGAGCGAGGAGATCCAGGACCTGCATCCCCGCACCGTGGTGATCAACAAGGAGGGGCGGATCTGGCTGGACGCGGAAGAGATGTCCCTCGACCAGCTCACCGCAATCCTGGAGGGGTTTGACCGGGAAACACCCATTCTGGTGCGGGCGGACAGGGAGTTGGTCCTGCAGGGGTTTGTCGATGTCTTTGCCGCCATCAGGCAGTGCGGTTTCACCCGTCTCAGCCTGCAAACCGAACAGAGCCCATGACGCCCCAGACCAAGGCCACCCAACTCTCCCTGGTCGTGCACGCCTTGGTCGTGCTCGGCGTGCTTTTGTTCAGCAGGTATGCGGAGCCCGAGACCCCGTTGGTGATCGATTTTTCCCTGGCCATCGCCGAGTCGGCCCATGCGGGCACCGGACCGCCTCCCGGACCGGAAGCCCCGCAACCGCAGGCCGCTCCCGCCCCGGAACAACCGCCCGAGCCGAAGAAGAAGCCGGTAAAGGCTCCGCCAAAGGTGGCGAAGAAAAAACCGGCCAAGCAGGTGCAAACCCCGCCGAAGCAGGAACCGCGACCGGAGCCGGCCCCGGAAGAGGCGACCGCCCAGACGGAGACAGCGCAGGATGCCCTGCAAGCCGAGCAGGGCGGCACCGCCGGAACCGCGGCCCATGCCGGCGCGGGCCAGACGGCGGCCGGCGGCCAACCGACGGGCAGCGGCGATGGCGGCGGCGGTCTGCCCTATTCGTACGAATATGTGCGCCGGCTGATCATGAAGCACCTGACCTTCCCCGCCACAGCCCGGCGCATGGGTCTCTCCGGCAAGGTGGTGGTCTCTTTCCTGCTCAAGAAGGACGGCCGGGCCGAGGACATCGCCATTGTCGTAAGCTCAGGGCACGAGATCCTGGATACAGCCGTGGTCACCACCATCCGCAGCATTGTGCCCTTCCCCAAACCGCCCGCACCTGCCCACCTCACCCTCCCCATCGTCTTCAATCTCAGAAAATAGCGTGGGTTGCGGGCCGCGTCTCGGCCCTATTCGAGGTCCGACGGGACGGGCTCATCTATTCATTAAAAAGACGGCGACGGCCGCGAGCGCGTATTCCCGAGGATCGGAGAATATTCCCGGTTAGAGGAGCACCAGTACTGCCGCGACGATGACACCGGCGGCGGCAATGGCAACGGATCGTTTGAAGTATCTGCTTTCAGGTTTGTACATCCAGAAAGAAGAGATCGCGAGGAATACAAGGCACAGCGCATACAGCACCGTGAACCACTGCCGTGGATCATGGCTGGGCACTTTGTGCAGGTCGTTCAATTTCCTCAATACCAGCGGAAGCTCCTGGCTCGTATACGATGCGGTTCCCGTTGTTTTGTCATAGATTCCGCCGGTAAAACGAATTGCCTGTTCATCTTCGCCGATTACCTCCATTTTTTTAAGATGGAGGGCTCGGCCGAGCTGGTTGCTGTCCAGTCCGGGCGCAACAGTTTTCTCAATATGGGTTTCACTCTTCAACAAGCCGGTTTCACGATAGGTCAGCATGATACCGCTGACACCGTAGATCACGGTCAGGCCGACGACAAAAAAACCGATGTCCCGGTGCAATATGCGCATCCACCGGTGAAGCGACCTGTTCTTTCCTGCTTCCATTCTCTTTTATCTCGTTTTGTTGTTTGTTGTTGGTGGCGTGATGGTGTTTTTGGGGGGCGGAGCCAGATAGCTCCGGAAAACCAGAATCAGAGGCAACGATTGACATTGCCTCTTGTTCGCTTCAATGGGGCCGGAGCCAGATAGCTCCGGAAAACCATCCCCCCTCCGGAGCGTCCGACCAGCGCGCAGTCGCTTCAATTGGCCATTGTATCTTTCAGGATACTCAGCAAATCTATTTGAATTGAGAATGTTTTTCGGCCCCGGCTACCGGATTTATTACCCCATCAGAAATAATACAGTCATTCTCCTTTTGGCCGGTGGCAATAAATCGACCCAGGCCAGGATATCGCAAGGATCTCTGAAATCATGGCAAACATGGAGGAATAAGGTATGACCGTCAAAACCCGCTCGTTCGACGTTGTCGAGGAAGGAACGGAAGAGGAATTCATCCACGCCCTCAACACGGCTGCCAGGACAAAGGGCATGACCAAAATTCCAGACAGGCGGGAGTGACCAGGGCAAGCCTCTACAAATCGCTTGCCCCTGGAGGACGTCCGCGCTTCGACACCATCGTCAAGGTGATCAAAGCCCTGGGCTGTACATTGGCGGTGGTGGAGTTTTCTCAGCGGCGGAATCCGTGCCCCGCGCGGCAGAGTGGTGCAGGAGAGGACGATGCGCCGCATTCCTCCCCATCAGAGAAGCAGCCGGGGCCGGGAAGGCCGGTGGCGCATCCGCATAAACGATCAGCGGCGGGATATACTCTTGGCGAATTCGATCACTTCGCGACTCCAAGAAATAATGCCAAACAGCGGTCGATTTCCTGCATAAGCGCATAGTCGGCCCTGCCGATCACGTCGCCTATTTTTTCGCGCGGTATGGTTGTTGTCTTATCCACCATGATTTCGGACGGCTTGTGCAGGCCATTGCCCGCTGTTGGCGAGATTGGCACGCGGAACAGGGGCGTTTCGCGCAATTCGCTGGTGATCGGCAGGACCGAAACCGAAGGATGGGCGTCGAAAAGGTCGGACTGCACAATCAAAGCCGGGCGCGGTTTTCCATATGCGCCCGGCAAGACAACCGCGACGATATCGCCGCGCATCACTTCCAGTCCTCAAAATCCGTTACCGCCTCGACCCACGTCATGATTTCTGTTTCGTGCGGATCGTTCAGCAGGACCAGCGATTGCCGACGGCATTCCTCCGCAAACCCCGGTCGTCGCGTGTCAGGAATCCATATCTGGACAGGCCTCAATCCGGCTTGACGCAATTTTTCACGGTGCTTTCGCACCCGCTCTGTTGTTCCACTCATTTCGCACCTCCTGTTTCATGTAACGTAATCCTTTCTGTTTCATGAAACAAGGGCGTCCATCTGTTTTTCAAAATTTGAGCATCAGACTGCCCAAGCAGCGGAGGATCATTTTCCATCAACGGTCAATACGGGGGATATTGGCAGGAACCGAGGGTGTATTCCTTGATCGGGTTGCCGGAGCGGTCGAGCAGGGTCCGGCCGTACTGGTCGAGCACGTAGCGCTCCCACCGACACATGCCCGGCGGCACGGCCGGGGCATAGGTGGTGATCGGCGGTGGCGCGTAATAGGCCGGAGGAGGAGGCGCCGCATAGACCACCGCCGGCGGGCGATAGGCGATGGAGGTCAGCACCGAGCCCAGGAAAAATCCGGTCAATCCCCAGGCCAAGGCCGCGCCGCCGTGATGATGGCTCCATCCCGCCGTGGGCGCGAACGGCACCAGCAGCAGACAGCAGATAAGGACACGAAGCGTTTTCTTTCCCATTTCCGTACCTCACGAACGCAGGGATTAGCGTCTTTCCCCACCCCCTGCCCGATCGCTTTATACCATAATTCGCCGTGTTGGGCGCATTATTTTTCGTTCGTGCCGGTCACGGTCCGTGGCCTGATGTCTCCAGGGCGGCCAGGAGGGTGAAGGGCAGGTCGAAGGCCTCGGCAACGCCCTGGCAGGCGATGCGGCCGTCCACCATGTTGACGCCCCGGCCGATGCCGGGATCGTCCTGCGCGGCCCGCTGCCATCCCTTGTCGGCCAGGGCCAGGACATAGGGCAGGGTCGCGTTGGTCAGGGCCAGGGTCGAGGTCAGGGGCACGGCGCCGGGCATGTTGGCGACGCAGTAATGGAGGATGCCGTCCACCTCGAACACCGGCCGGCTGTGGGTGGTCGGGCGTGAGGTTTCGCAGCAGCCGCCCTGGTCGATGGCGACATCGACCACCACCGCCCTCTGTTTCATGGTGGCCAGCAACTCGCGGGTGATCAGCTTGGGTGCCTTGGCGCCGGGCAGCAGGACCGCGCCGATGACGGCATCGACCTGGCCCGCCAGTTCGCGGATGGCGGCCGGCGAGGACATCAGCAGGGTGCAGTTGCCGGGCAGCACCTCGGCCAGATGGCGCAGGCGGGGCAGGCTGGTGTCGAGCAGATGCACCGTCGCCCCGAGGCCGCAGGCGATCCGCGCCGCCTCCGTGCCGACCACGCCGCCCCCGAGGATCAGGACCCGGGCCGGGGCCACGCCCGGCACGCCGCCCATGAGGATGCCGCGCCCGCCCTGGCTGCGTTCCAGATACCTGGCCGCCTCCTGGGCCGCCATCCGGCCCGCGATCTCGCTCATCGGCGTGAGCAGCGGCAGCCCGCCGCTTTGGTCGGTGAGCGTCTCGTAGGCGATGCACACCGCCCGGCTGACCATCATCGCCCTGGTCAGCTCCTCCGAGGCGGCGAAATGGAAATAGGTGAACAGCACCTGCCCCGGCCGGATCATGCCGTATTCCGCCGGCTGGGGCTCCTTGACGTGGAGCACCATTTCGGCCTGCCGGTACACCTCGGCCGGCCCGGCCACCATCACCGCGCCGGCCTGTTCATACCGGGCGTCGTCGAACTCGCTGCCCGCGCCCGCACCCGGCTCCACCAGCACCCGGTGGCCGTTCTTCACCAGGATCTCGACCCCGGCCGGGGTCATGCTGACGCGATTTTCCTCTGTCTTGATCTCCTTGAGAATACCGACGATCATGGGCGTGCTCCTGTAGGCAATGGGGACAAGGCCGTCATCCGCTTTTCTTTTTTGTATTGTAAGCGGCGCGGAAAACAGCGGCAATGCCCGGCGGTTCTTTATCGGAAATATATGGGCCGCCGACCTGGGCCGTTGCCGGCAAACGGGAGGCACAGGGGACGAAGGCCGACCTACCGGAGCAGGGAGGCGATGGCCGCACGGATGTTTTCGGGAGAGTCGAGCTTGTCGACAATGCCGGCCGGACGCACGGAACGGGCCCGGTCGAGCATTTGCCGATCCTGGTAGCCGGTGAAGAAAAGAATGGGAATGTCCTGCCTGGCCTTGATCATCCGGGCGGTTTCGATCCCGTCCAGCATGCCGGCGAGGCTGATGTCCATCAGCACGGCATCCGGCGGATCGCGATGGACGGCCCGCATCGCCGCCTGGCCGGTGGTCACGACGGCGGTGACCTCGCATCCCAGGTCCCGGACCTCCTCGGCCAGCATCAGACCGATCAGCTGTTCGTCCTCGACAACCAGTATCCTTTTCGGCATGGACCGCTCGCAACGGGAAAGACACGCATGTCGACAGGGGGCTGCCGACGGAACCGATCCCGGCCAACTTGGCAGAGAAGCGCGGCGGCGTCAAGAGGTATGTGCACGTGGCGCATCGGTTTTTTTCTGCGACGCGGCGGCGTGACCGTTCAAAAACGGAGGCGGCGGCCGTTGCGGGCATCGCCCCCATGCATTTTCCTGCAAAATGCTTGTCAACTGGTGGCAGAAAGGGTAGGTGAGGTGAGGCGGTGCCCGGCCCGGCATGACCGGCGGGGCACCACGCGGCAGTACCAAGAATCAATCAAACCGACGGCAAGGACCAGGACCATCCATGGAACAATTCTTTGACCCGAAAAGCATCGCGGTGATCGGCGCCAACGACCGGCAGGGTTCCATCGGCGCGGCCCTGATCGACAACCTCATCCTGGGCGGGTACGGCGGCACCGTCGTGCCGGTCAACCCCAACCACGAAACCGTGCGGGGGCTGAAATCGTACCGCAGCATCACCGAGGTGGAGCCGGCGCCGGAAATGGCGCTCATCGCCACCCCCATCGCCACCGTGCCGGAGATCGTCCGCCAGTGCGTGCGGGCCGGCACCCAGGGGGTGATCATCATCTCCGCCGGTGGCAAGGAACTGGGCGAGGAGGGCGCCTTCATCGAGGAACAGATCCAAGGGGCGGCCGAGGGGTCCGGCATGCGCATCATCGGCCCCAACTGCATGGGGGTCATCCGGCCGGCCAAAAACCTCAACGCCACCTTTGCCGGCGGCATGCCGGCCAAGGGCAGCCTGGCGGTGATTTCCCAGAGCGGTGCCATCTGCGCGGCGATCCTCGACCGGGCTGCCGTGGAAAACATGGGATTTAGCCATTTCGTCTCCATCGGCTCCATGCTGGATGTCGATTTCGGCGACCTGATCGATTACCTGGGCAACGACGGCTCGGTCAAGGCCATCCTCCTCTACATGGAAAACCTGACCAACCCCCGCAAGTTCATGAGCGCGGCCCGGGCGGTATCGCGGATCAAGCCGATCATCGTGCTCAAGGCCGGCAAGAGCAGGGTCGGCGCCCGTGCCGCCTCCACCCATATCGGCGCCATGGCCGGCGAGGACGCGGTCTACGACGCGGCCTTCAAGCGGGCCGGCATCGTGCGGGTGCCCTCGCTGGCCCGGCTGTTCGACTGTGCCGAGCTGATGGCCAAGCAGCCCCGGCCGGCGGGCACGCGGCTGGCGATCATCACCAACGGCGGCGGGCCGGGGGTCATGGCCGCCGATACCCTGGCCGAGTACGGCCTGGAGCCGGCACCGCTGAGCGACGAAATCATGGCCAAGCTGGGCGAGATCCTGCCTCCCTACTGGAGCCGGGGCAATCCCATCGACATCCTCGGCAACGCCACGGTGGAGCGGTTCGTCTCGGTGCTCGAACTCTGCCTGGCCAGCAGGGAATTCGACGGCATCCTCATCATCATGGTGCCCCAGGACCTGACCGCGCCGGAGGACGTCGCCGCCGCGCTGGCCAAGCTGGTGCGGCGCAAGCGGGTGCCGGTCTTCGCCTCCTGGATGGGCGGCCAACGGATAGCCGAAGCCGTCGACATCCTCAACCAGGCGGACATTCCCACCTACGAGACCCCAGAACGGGCGGTGCGCGCCTTTCTCTACATGGTCGAGTACACCCGGAACCTGGAGCTGCTCTCCCAGGCGCCGCCCAAGCTGCCCACCGAACTCTATTTCAACCGGGACCAGGTCTTCCGCACCATCTACGAGTGTTTCGAGCAGGAGACGGAGATGCTGTCGGAGATCCAGAGCAAGGAGGTCCTGGCCGCCTACGGCATCCCGGTGAACCCGACCGTGCTGGCCGTGTCGGCCGACGAGGCGGTGGCCCTGGCCGGCGACATGGACATGCCGGTGGCCATGAAGCTGGTGTCGCCGGACATCAGCCACAAGTCGGACGCGGGCGGCGTGCAGCTCGACCTGCGCAACGAGGAGGATATCCGCCGGGCCTTCCACCGGATCGTGGCCGGCGCCAGGGCGCACAATCCCGAGGCGCGGATTGTCGGGGTCTCGCTCCAGCCCTTCATCGCCGGCGCCGATTTCGAGGTGCTGCTCGGCAGCAAGACCGACGACAATTTCGGCCCGGTCCTCTGTTTCGGCTCGGGCGGCGTCTTTGCCGAACTGCTCGACGACAAGGCCCTGGGCCTGCCGCCGCTCAACCGGCTGCTCGCCCGGCGGATGATGGAGGCCACCCGCATCCTGCCGCTGCTGGCGGGCAATCGCAACACGCCGCCGGCCGACCTGGACAAGCTGGAAGAACTCCTGGTGCGGCTCTCCCAACTGGTGATCGATTTCCCCGAGATCGTCGAGATGGACATCAACCCGGTGCTGATCAAGAACGGCGAGCCCTGCGCGGTCGACGCCCGCATCCGGATCCACCGCACCGAGGGCCACACCAACAACCTCAACAACCTCCACCTGGTGATCAGCCCCTATCCCCAGCACCTGGAGCGGCACGATCTCACCGACATGCAGATGCCGCTGTTCATCCGGCCGATCAAGCCCGAGGACGCGCCGCTCTTCGTCGAGTTGTTCAATTCGCTCACCCCCACCAGCATCTACTACCGGTTCTTCAGCGTGGTCAAGACGCTTTCGCCCGAGATCCTCGCCCGCTTCACCCAGGTGGACTACGACCGGGAAATCTCCTTCGTCGCCCTGGACGACGACGAGGAGGGCACGGAGCGCATGCTCGGCGTGGCCAACATCGTCGGCGAGCCCGACGGCAGGCGCGGCGAGTTCTCCGTGCTCATCGGCGATCCCTGGCAGGGCAAGGGCATCGGCGCCAAGCTCTTGCTGCAATGCCTTGAGATAGCGCAGGAACGCGGCATGGAGATCGTCTGGGGTACGGTGCTGGCCGAAAACCGCTACATGATCGCCCTGGGCAAGAAGCTGGGATTCACCATCAAACAGGGCGAAGATCCATCGGAATACAAGTTGACGATTGACCTGAAAACTGCAAAACTGTGACCCCTGAACCGCCCCGGCCGGCAAGGCTCCGCGTCTCCGGACCAGGCCGGCCCGCCCGGCGCATACCACCGAAGAACGAACCGCTGTCCGCTCCGATGCCGAGGGACGGCTTTTTTAACGCTGCATGAGGAAAAGCATGGCAAAACAAGTGACAATCGATCAGGAAGAATGTCTGGGCTGCGAGGCCTGCGTGGAAATCTGTCCGGAAATCTTCGGCTTCGACATCGACGTGGGCAAGGCCTACGTCATCATGGAGGAAGGCGGGGACGAGGAGTGCGTCGAGGAGGCGGTCGGTTCCTGTCCGGCGGGATGCATCTCCTACGAAGAGTGAGCCCGCCCCGGAAAGACTCGCCGGCCGGGCCGGAGCGCCCGGCCGTTTTTTTGCAACGTATCGATTGCCGACCGCCGAGCGGATCGGATCCCGAGGTGCAACGATGGTGACAGCGATCATTCTGATCAACGCCGAACGCAACCGAATCAACGAACTCGCCGAACACATGCAGGAAATCGGCGGGGTCTCCGAGGTCTATTCGGTGAGCGGCAAGTACGACCTGGTGGCCATCATCCGGGTCAAGACCAACGACGACCTGGCCGACCTGGTGACCAGGAAACTGCTCGCCATGGAAGGCATCGTCAAGACCGAGACCATGCTCGCCTTCCAGGCCTACTCCCGCCACGACCTGGAAGCCATGTTCGCCGTGGGGATGTAATTCCCTTCCGGATCAGCCAAGGCCGTCCTCGCCCGGCGCAACGCGGCAAGGACGGCCTGTCATATCGACGCGCGAAGCGACGGGACATCCCCTCGCCACACCGCTGCCGCCCGGCCCGGCGGCAATGAACACCCCTCCCTTTCCGCCAACCTGAACTCCCTACGGAAACGCCGCTGCCGCGCCGCAGGCGCCGGAGACAGCGGTGCGCGCTGGCCGGCGCTCCCGTCGGGCGCCCGCCTGGATGGTGCCTTTCTTTCGGGAAGGCAAGAAAGCGAACAAGGCGGCCCTTCACCAAAGGACCGCCTTGTCTGTTGTCAACCCGCTGCCGTGTGGTCCCGCCGCTACGCCGAAAAGCGGGCACGAGCGGGGGTCAGGAAGTGGTCGTCCTCCGCGCCCATATCAGCGAACGGATCCATTTTTCCAGGGAAATGATCGGGAAAATGAGAAAGCTGGCGGCGGCGGTCAGGCCGAGGTCGGCAAGCGACAGCGGCGCCGTCCGGAACACCTGCTGGAAAAACGGCAGGTAGACGAACAGGGCCTGGAGGGCGAGGATGACACCGATGCCCCAGAAGATCGTCGGGTTGCTGAACAGGCCGATGGCGAGGATGTTGTCCCGCAGCGAGCGGCAGTGGATCATGTAGAAGATCTGGAAAAAGATGACGAAGGTCACGGCAATGGTCTGGGCCCTGGCCAGTGCCCGTTCGGGGGAGACCCCGGCGGCCAGCGCCTGGCCGTGCTCCATGACGAACAGGGCGATAGTGCCGCCGGTCATCAGCACGGAAACGGCCACCACCCGGAAGACCACGAAGCCGTTGAACAGCGGGGCGTCGGGGTCGCGCGGCGGCCGGCGCATGACATCGGGCTCCTGGACCTCGAAGGCCAGCGGCAGCGCCAGGGCCACGGCCGCCACCAGGTTGATCCACAGCAACTGGGTCGGCAGCATGGGCAGGAGCAGGACCTTGCTCACCGGATCGAAGGGAAAGAACATGATGCCGTAGATGAGGATCAGGGCCAGCCCGAGGTTGGTGGGCAGCAGGAAGGCCAGCGACTTGACCAGGTTGTCGTAGACCCGGCGGCCCTCCTCCACCGCGGCGCTGATGCTGGCGAAGTTGTCGTCGGCGAGCACGATGTCCGCCGACTCCTTGGAAACCGCCGTGCCGGTGATGCCCATGGCCACACCGATGTTGGCCTGCTTGAGCGAGGGCGCGTCGTTGACTCCGTCGCCGGTCATGGCCACGATGTGGTTTTCCGCCTGCAGGGCCCTGACCAGCCGCAGCTTGTGTTCCGGGGCCACCCTGGCAAAGATATGGGTGTCGCGGGATGTCTGCCGGAGGGTTTCTTCGTCCATGGTCGCCAGCTCGACGCCGGTCACCACCCGGCCATCGGCCGCCAGGTTGAGGCCGGTGCCGATGGCCTGGGCCGTGGTCCGGTGATCGCCGGTAATCATCTTCACATCGATCCCCGCCCGGTGGCAGGCGGCGATCGCCTGGACCGCCTCGGTCCGCGGCGGGTCGATCATGCCGATCAGGCCGAGAAAATCGAAGTCCCCGTCGACCGCGTCCTCGGTCAGTTGATCCGTCGCCCCCGGCCACGGTTTCGCCGCCAGGGCCAGCACCCGCATGCCGTCCGCGCCCATGCGGCCCATCTCGGCCGTCATCCGCCGGTGCAGGTCTTCATCCCCGGCCTGGCGGCAACGGTGGAAGACCGCCTCCGGGGCGCCCTTGATGGCGACCATCGGCGCCGCTCCGCCGTGGAGGGTGGCCATGTACTGGTTTTCCGAGGCAAAGGGGATGGCGTCGAGCCGGGGGAGACGGGCCGTGGCCTCCCCGGCCGTTATGCCGGCCTTGGCCGCGGCCACCAGCAGCGCCGCCTCGGTGGGATCGCCGGTGATGGCCCACGCGCCGTTCTCCTGCCCCAGGGTGGCATCGTTGCACAGCACCGCCACGGTCAGCAGGTTGCCGAGTTCCGCGGGCAACTGTGTCACGGCCTGGCCGTCGATGGCAAAACCGCCCTCGGGATCGTAGCCGGTACCGCTGACCCGGCACACATGGCCGGGCGTCACCAATTCGGTGACGGTCATCTCGTTGCAGGTCAGGGTGCCGGTCTTGTCGGAGCAGATCACCGTGGTGGACCCCAGGGTTTCCACCGCCGGCAGACGGCGGATGATGGCGTTGCGCCGGGCCATGCGCTGCACGCCGATGGCCAGGGCGATGGTCACCACCGCCGGCAGGCCCTCGGGAATGGCGCCCACCGCCAGGGCGATGGCGAACACCAGCGTCTCCTTGAGGGCCGCGCCGAGCGGGATGCCCATGTCCAGGGCCCGCTTGACCCCGATGGCCAGGATGACCGCGGAAATGAGGACGATGCCGATGGTGATCCAGGTGCTCACCTCGGCCAGCTTCTTGGTCAGCGGGGTTTCGAGGTCCACCGTGCTCGCCAGCATGTCGGAGATCCGGCCCAGTTCGGTGGCCATGCCGGTGCCGGTCACCACTGCCGTGGCCGTGCCCGAGGTGACCAGGGTACCGCTGTAGGCCATGCAGGTCCGGTCGCCCAGCACGGCGTCGGCCGCAACCGGGGCCACCGATTTTTCCACCGGCACCGACTCGCCGGTGAGGGCGGCCTCCTCCACCTGGAGATTTTTCAGGCCGACGATGCGCATGTCGGCGGGCACGCTGTCGCCGGCCGCCAGCAGGACCAGATCGCCGGGCACCAGCTCGATTGCCGGCACCGTCTGGTTCCTGCCGTCGCGGATGACCGTCGCGTTCCGGGGGACCATGCCCGACAGGGCCTCGATCGCCCGGCCGGCCTTGAATTCCTGGATGAAGCCGATCACGGCGTTGATCACCACCACCGACAGCACCACCAAGCCGTCGGTGAGCTTGCCCAGCAGCATCGCCAGGCCGGCCGAGGCCAGCAGTACCCAGATCAGGGGATTGTTGATCTGCCGCCAGAGGAGCTGCGCCACGCTGTCCTTCGGCTTTCTCTTGATCTGATTGGGGCCGTGCAGGCGGAGCCGTTCGTCGGCCGCCGCCGCGCTCAACCCCGCCTCGCCGCTGGCGAGCGCCTGCAACACGGCCGCCGTGTCCATGGTGTGCCAGGCATCGGCCTGTGCATGACTGCTTCGTTCGGGATGCATCGGTTTCCTTGTGCCGGGGAATGCTTGCGAAAGAGAAAAGAGTTTTTCCCTTTATAACCATCGTCGCCGGCCGCGCAACCGGTTCCCGGCCGCGCAACGGGGCTGTCCGATGAAAACGCTCCGCAAGACAGGCTGATATGGGCTGCGGAAAAATGTGCGGCCAAGGCCGCCGCGCATGTTCCGCACCCGCCGAACCGGCCTTACATCCGCCAGTCGATCGCCGCCGGCTTGCGGGTGGGCAGGCGATGGTAGACGAACTTCGGGTAGCCGATCATCATCGCACCAAAGCACTGGTGTCCCGCCGGAAGGCCCAGGGCCTCCTGCAGCGGCGGAAAGACGGCGGCCGCGGCATTGAAATACCCGGCCCAGCAGCCGCCCAGCCCCAGGGAGGTGGCCGCCAGTTCCAGGGTGGCGAGGGCGATGGTGCAGGTGGACAGGGACATGCGGTTGTCCCTGTCCCCATGGGCGACGATCAGCGCTGGCGCTCCCCGGAGGATGACATCCTCACCTGCCCGCCACCGGCCGATGGTCCGTTCGACATGCATTCCCCTGGCAATTTCGGGCATCCCGGTCTGCAACCAGCACATCCAATCGATGACCAGGCCGGCGAGCCGACGCAATGCCTCGCGGTCGCCGATGACCAGCCAGCGCGCCCCCTGGGAGTTGATGCCCGACGGGGCGTAGCGGGCCATGTCGATCAAACGGGCCAGGATCTCCCGCTCCACCGGGCGCTGCCGGTACGCCCGGATGGATCGCCGGCTGCGAATGAAATGCGCGCACTGTTCGGGGTCGAGCCGGAATTCCGGCCGCACCGGCGGGCAATCCGCCACCGGCATGTCGCAATGATTGAGGCTGCCGGTGGGGCAGACCGCCACGCAATGGCCGCAGCGGATGCACAACTGTTCCGCGTCGGCGGTGGGTGCGGGGCAAGCGCCCTGACTCCAGGCGATGATGCCGTACGGGCAGACGGCGGCGCAGATGCCGTCGCGGTTGCAGGTTTCCTGATTGACGGTGAAGAGTGCCATGGATGTTCTCCGCGCTGAAGGATTGACAGGGGATGGGCAAAGATGGTTTCTTGCGGCATCGCGGCAGGACGGGCGGATGCCTTGTCCCCTGCCCCAGAGTAACACATCCCCGCCCCTCTCCGGCACTGTTTTCGTTTGTGCGCGCAAACGAAGCCGGCGGAGAGCCGGTCCCGAACAAGGAGACAGTGGTTTGTCCACCAGTACACCCAAAAAAACGCCTCCCCCGCCCGCCGCGCCGGACGGGACAGAAACGCCCCCGAAAAAAAAGCAAAAAAAGCCGGGCACCAGCCGGCCCCGGCCCAGGACCGGCAAAAGCGGCGGCAAGCGGCGGCGCAAGAAACCGGCCGTTTCCACCAAAGAGCTGATCGTCTGGACAGGCCTGGAGGTTTTCGGTCTGGTCGTGACCGCGGCCACCGGCGTCGTCGTCCTGCTCGGATGCGCGGCGGCCCGATTTTCCGGCACCCGGTTTTTCTCGCACCTGCTACCGTTTACCCTGGGCGTGCTGGGCTTGATCCTGACCGGCGCCCTGCTGCTGCTCGGCTGGCTGTGGCTGCGGCGCTGGTTGCGGCAGAAAAAGCTGTTTCTGCCCGCTGCCGTCGCCCTGACCCTGGCCCTGATCACCGGCATCATGACCATCAAGGGGGATTTCTTCTTCGCTTTCAGCCAGTTCCGCATCCTGGTCGGCGGCAGGGAGGAGGCAGGCCGGACCACCATCGCCCACCAGGTCTTCGCCGCCTACCGTCGTCTCGATACCGCCCAGTTGCGACAGCTCATCGACCGGGCCAAGCCTTTCAGCCCGGCAATCGACGCCGCGGCCAAGGCCTTCCACCTGGACCCCGATCTGCTCCACGGCATCGCCGCCGCCGAATCGTCCTTTCTGCCGCGCGACAGCAAGGATGGCGGCCAGGGCCTGTTCCAGATCACCCAGATTCCGGAAGCGGCCATGCAGGAGGCGGCGAGCCGGCTGGGGGTGGCCCGGCCGCTGGCCGACGACCACCGGCACAACAGCTATCTGGCCGCGGCGACTCTGGCGCACTATCTCGCCCAGATGCGGAGCGACCTGTTCCTCGGCCTGCTGGCCTACAACATCGGTCCCAAAAACGGCGGTCTGCGCTTCATCATGCAGCAGTACGGGGCCACCGATTTCGTCACCGTCCAGCCCTACCTCCAGCAACTGCCGCGCGATTACCCCATCCGGGTCCTGGGCAACGCCCTCGCCTTCCGCCTCTTCCGCACCCTCGGCACCCTGCCGGCCTACGAGGAGGGGCTCAACGCAGTCCGCATCCAGCAGATCGGCATTCCGGGGATGTAAGCTCCCTGCCGCCGCTCAAATCAAATTTTTTTATAGTAATTTCGAATAGTTCAGCACAGAACGACCTCCCGCCACGACGAGATTTCTCCGCGCTGTGCGCGTCAAAATGACAAATCGTACCTGCTGCCAACAGGTTTTTCCCCATCTGTTCCGCTGAGCATCGCAGGTCAGGGCGGATAAGACATGGGCACTGTTCGAGCATAAGCGAGTTTGTCCAATACGCCGTGTGGTCTCGCTGCTTCGCCGCTCGCCACACCGCTTCCACCCTGACCGAGAAGCGCAAGGAAGCCCGAAGGGCCTTAAGCAGCGGGGTGCTCTTTTCTTGGTCCTTCTTTTGAGCAAACAAAGCAAAAGGACGGCCCCGCGCCCAGCGGAACGCCGCTTTATCCCCGCGAAATGTTCTTTTCTTTGCTTGCCAAAAGAAAAGAACGAGAAAAAAGCAGCCCTGCCGTCTTCAAGCCAGGGCGGCGATGGTTCTACGAAACCGAACCAGCGCCAGCGCGAACAGCACCGTGCCGATTATCGCCAGGGCCAGGTACTGCGGCCAGACCACCTCCAGGGTTTCTTGAAAATTAAGTGCAGTAACCAGCAACAAGCTTAAATATCAACTTGTTGATTTTGCGCTAAAATGTTATGTTATCCATCGTTTTAAAGGGCGCCGACAACCTCACCTGATGGAGACCAGCCATGATCCAGCCCGGCTTCTTTGACCTGCACGACCGATTGCACAACATCGACAAAAACGGCGATCCGCTTACCAAGATCAACGAGACGGTCAACTGGGAACTGTTTCGTCCGGCGCTTGAAAAGGCTCGGGACAAGGGTCGGCAATCCAATGTTGGTCCCAAGGGATACGATGTCCTCTTGCTGTTCAAGATTCTTA